>JBGUHW010000045.1:0-22887 GCA_045112395.1 Bacteroidales bacterium | reverse complement strand
CTGAGGCTGTCGAAGGGAAGAAAATGAGATTTACTAGTACCCTCGACTTCGACAAGCTCAGTCAGCGGAATGATATAAAAACAAAAGGAAAATGGGAAGAAAATTTTCACGGTTCTTTATTCGAGGATGGAATGTGGTGGAAGCACCCGAAATGACCAAAGCATTGGTTATCATGGCTCCGCACACTAGCATGATTGATTTCATTCATGGCAAATTATATTTTTCGAGTTGCGGTTACAAGCCGAAATTCCTGATGAAAGCCGAAATGTTCAAATGGCCGCTGTCGCCGATTTTGCGTGCTCTTGGAGCTGTTCCTATCGACCGAAGCAAGAAGGTGGGACAGATTCGTCAGGTTGTGGAGGCATACGAGAAAAACGACAACTTCATTTTAGTAATGTGTCCGGAAGGCACGCGAAAGAAGGTAAAGAACTGGAAGCGCGGTTTCATAAAGATGGCCAAGAACGCCAATGTGCCTGTGTATTGCGGATTTATCGACTACAAGACACATTCGATGGGCATCAAGTGCGAACTCGACATGTCGGGTGATGACAAGGAGATTATGAACCGTGCGAAAGCGGTTTATGCCGATATGGAAGGCCGTAATAAAGGATGTTTTGATGCTACACCCGATGAAAATTAGTTTGTTACAGTTAGATACGCTCTGGAAGGACAAGCACGCCAACCTTGAGACCATCGCACACAGGATTGATGAGAACCAAGGCTCCGACATATATGTGCTTCCCGAAATGTTTGCCACCGGCTTCTGCAACGAGGTCGATGAACTCGGCGAAACCATTTATGGTCAAACAGTCGATGAAATGAAGTCGCTGGCAGCAAAATACCATGCTGCAGTTTGCGGGTCGCTTATCCTGCGAGATGGTGGAAAATATTACAATTCTTTCCTTTTCATTAAGCCTGATGGAGAAATTGTGCGCTACGACAAACGGCATTTGTTCCGCTTTGGCGGCGAAGCCGATATGTTTTCGCAGGGCGAAAACCGCGTAGTGGTCGAATACAAGGGATATAGGATTTTGCTTCAGGTATGCTACGATTTGCGGTTTCCCGTGTGGAGTCGCAATCGCAACGACTACGACATGATTTTCTATGTGGCAAACTGGCCAGATAGTCGCCGTAAAGTTTTTGATACCTTGCTGAAGGCAAGGGCAATTGAGAATCAGGCATATGTGGTTGGTGTAAACCGCGTTGGCGATGATGGCATGGGCTTGCACTACGATGGTGGAAGCTGCATAATCGATTTCAAGGGCGAGTATGTGGGGCGCTGTCCCGACAACGAGGAGTTTGTCCTTACGGAAAAACTTGACATAGATTCGTTACGGCAGTTCCGTGAGAAATTCACCGCGTGGAGCGATGCCGATGAGTTTTCGATATAGAATCGAAACTTATGAGGGATTTGCCGATGAGAAAAGTCATCTTTTTTGACAGTAGAGTTATGCATAATATGGCGAATCGATACATTAACACTTTAAACTCATAAAGTTATGAAAAGACATATTGCAATTATAGTAGCGGTGTTATTTATCTCAGCATTACTGTTCCAGTCATGCCAGATTCATTGTCCTGCTTTCTCCGAATGGCTCTGTAAATATGCTCCATACGAAAAAGGCAACACTGTTTCTTTCAAGAACGAAAATGATTCTGTAATAAAACTAAACGTTACAGAGTTTTACAAATCCGAAGCTCATAGTCTCAGCAGATATTGCAGATGTGGATGTGGAGTTCATATGTTAGCAGTTTTACACTCGGAGCAATTGACAATAGAAATAAATTTTTATCTTGATGCAAAAGAGGGAAAACAAGATGTTGGAGCAATAAATAAAATAGTTGTTTCCATAAAAAGTTTGGGCAAAGACCTTGCCGGAATATCATATAAAGACGATTTCTCTGGTATAAATCCGTATGATTATGGACACGAGCAAAAACTTGGCGATACAATAGCTCTGCAAACTAAAAAATACGATGATTTCTCTGATATGGTTATCGTAAAGGGAAAAGGTCTTACCGAATTTTACGACAAGGAGAATAATTGCACTTGGAGATTGGTGGAGTAATACAAATTAGAAGATGTATTTATGCATAAATTCAAAAAAATATTACTCTTCTTTTTCATAGTCATTACGGCTATTAATTTATATTCCCAGGAAGCAAAAAAATCAAGTTTTGGCATTCAATACACACTTTCCTACGATTTCTATGTATATAACAAAAATAGAAAACCCGATTACATTATTGATGTTTTGCATCATGCGCCTGCATTTTCTTATCGAATTAAAAATCATAACTTATATATAGGTCCGTTACTCTCTCACGTTTTTCAACCTAAGCCTATAGGAAGTGAAAAATATGATAATAAGGCTTTCGGCTTACATTTCGGTTACAGATATTATTCGAATGAACTTCTGCGCAACTTCAGGATTTTCGGGCAGTTTCATTTCTCAATCTTTTGGGTTGAATACCGTCATCATCAACTTGGATTGCCAGGAGGTGTAACAGGAACCGAAATTAGGGTAAACAATACAGCATCATTCGGAGTTGATTACGAAGCAATTCCTAATTTGCATATATATGCAGGAACTGGATTCGGGTCGTATGATGGCTTCTTTCTAATATTGGAAAGAGTCAATTTAAGCGAATACATTGGTGTCAAATATGAATTTTGATATGTCTATTCCGATTTTATTTCGCTGACCTTATAAAACTTGCTAGTCGGGAAATTTATATTACTTTTGCGTTCAAATTTTAAGGAACTATGGCACGAATCATATTTTTATTGGTAATATTTGCTCTTGTTGTTGTAATTGTTATTTATGTTGTAAAGGCTATAAGAATGAACAACAAGGAAGAAAAGCCTACACCTATACAGCGTACAAAGGAGCGTACCAACTATTCAGTTGCCGATGAACTTCTCAAGTTGCAGAACCTTAAGGAGGAAGGCATTATTACCGAGAAGGAATTCGAGGAGATGAAGAAAAAGTTGATGGAATAACACAAACATTTCAACTATATCATATAATTATTGTTGCATTCGTAGATGGGTGCTGAATTTTTGTTGTAACCTTCAAATTAAAATAATGGAATTAAGAAATATAGGAATAGCAGCGCATATTGATGCAGGAAAGACAACTGTGTCGGAACGAATACTTTATTTCACTGGCGTGAACCGCAAGCTTGGTGAAACTCATGATGGTCAGGCTACGATGGACTTCATGAAGCAGGAGCAGGAGCGAGGCATTACAATCGCATCGGCAGCAATTACTTGCACTTGGAACAACCATCAGATAAACCTGATTGACACCCCCGGTCATGTTGACTTTACTGTGGAGGTGGAGCGTTCGTTGCGAGTAATCGATGGAATGATAGCGGTTTTCTGTGCTGTCGGTGGTGTTGAGCCGCAGAGCGAAACCGTATGGAATCAGGCCGAGCGCTACCGTGTGCCGCGTATCGCTTTTGTTAACAAGATGGACCGCACAGGCGCAAACTTTGGCGAAGTTGTCATGCAGATGAACAAGTATCTCGATGCTAACGCCCTGCCGTTGCAAGTACCTATGGGTGCCGAAGATTCCTTTGTCGGAGTTATCGACATCGTTCGTAACATTGCATATACCTTTGCCGATGGCAAGCGCTTCGAAAATCCTATTCCTGCCGAATACGAGGCTCAGGTTGCCGAAGCCCGCACCTTTATGATTGAAAAACTTGCCGATGGCGACAACGAAATCATGGAAATGTATTTTGATGGCAAGGAAATTCCAGAGGAAAAACTGAAGAAAGCAATCCGCGAGCAGACTTTGAAACTTTTGATTACGCCGGTTTTCTGCGGCGCTGCCTACAAAAATATCGGCATCCAGCTTCTGCTTGATGCTGTTGTAGATTATTTGCCTTCTCCTATCGATGTTGGCTCTGTTATCGGCACCGACTTGCACGACAGTGAAAAGACACACAGTCGCAAGCCTTTCGACAGCGAAAAGTTCTCGGCACTTGCGTTCAAGCTCATTAACGACCCGTATGTTGGACAGCAGACCTTTATCCGAATCTTTTCGGGCAAGCTCACAAGCGGAATGTCGGTTTACAACTCGTCGAAGCGCAAGCCCGAACGCATAGGCCGTATTTTCCGCATCAAGGCAAAGGAGCGTCAGGAAATTACCGAAGCAGGTGCTGGAGAAATAGTGGCATTGGTCGGTATGAAATACACAAAGACCGGCGATACCCTTTGCGACCAGGAATTCCCGCTTTACCTCGAATCCATACATATTCCCGAGCCAGTAATCCAGCTCAAGATCCAGCCAGCCAACCAGAAGGACAAGGACAAGCTGAGCGAGGCTCTTGGCCGACTGGTGAACGAAGACCCATCGTTCCACGCAAAGTACAACGAGGAAACCGAGGAAACGGTAATTTCGGGTATGGGCGAGTTGCACCTTGAGATTATGGTTGACCGCCTTCGTACCGAGTTCAAGGTTCCGGTGGAAGTTGGCGAGCCTGCTGTTGCATTCAGGGAAACCATTACAATGCCTGTCGAGACTATGTACAAGCACGTCAAGCAGACTGGCGGTCACGGACAGTATGCACATACAATCATGCGTATGGAGCCGAATCCGGGCAAGGGCTACGAGTTTGTCGATGTGGTCAAGGGTGGTAACATTCCGGGCGAGTACATTCCGTCGGTTGACAAGGGCGTATGCAATATTATGGAACGCGGTATCCTGTCGGGATTCCCGGTTGTTGACGTCAAGGTTACGTTGCTCGATGGTTCGTATCATCCGGTCGATTCGTCGGATATGGCATTCCAGCTTTGTGCCGAATTGTGCTTCAAGAGTGGCTTCATGAAGGCAAGTCCTATTTTGCTCGAGCCGGTGATGAAGATAGAAGTCAACACTCCAGACGACTACATTGGCGATGTTGTCGGCAACCTTAACCGCCGTCGCGGAAAGATTGATGCGATGAGGCGTTACCGCAAGGGTTCGCAGAAGATTGTCGGACTTGTGCCGCTGATGGAGATGTTCGGTTACGCAACCCAGTTGCGCAACATAACATCTGGCCGTGCAAACTATTCGATGGAATTCTACCAGTACATGGAAATGCCTTCGAACATACAGACTGAGGTGCTGAAGAAGTTGAACGAGAAGAAAGGGTAAAGCCAGTTTAAAGTTTCTGGTTTCAAGTTAAAAGGTTAACTTCGTTGAGGGCTACGCCGTTCAAGTTTGAATGCCTACGGCGTTTCTGGCTGACGCCGTTTCTATGCTTCGCTGTTTCTATGGCTAAAGCCGTTTCAATGCCTGACGCTGTTTCTGTGGCTAAAGCCAGTTTCAAGTTTAAGGTTTAGCTTACGCTGAGCTAAAGGTTAACTTCGTTGAGGGCTTTGCCGTTCAATGTCGGGTCGCGTTTTAAACGTGACCGTATAAATATTCAATTGTAGAGACGTTGCGTGCAATGTTCAGAAATAATTTTGATTATAATACGTTGTAAATTAATGCGATACACTAATTATTCGTTTTGAATAATGCAAATTGAATAATATTTTTTAATCATCTATTAGGCCAATTTTCAATGATTAATTTTTGTCAAAATCGGATTTTTTTGTAATTTTATAGTCAATTTTTAAATTCGCTAACTATATGGATGACAAGATAATAATATATCAAACACCTGACGGACAGACGCAATTGGATGTCAGACTTGAAAATGAAACAGTGTGGCTGACTCAGGCTCAAATGGCAGAATTGTTTCAAAAGGACCAATCTGTTATAGCCCGTCATATTGCAAATCTTTTTAATGAAGGAGAATTAGAAAAAGAGAGTAATATGCAATTTTTGCATAATACTTTGTCAAAGTATAAACCTACCGCCATATATAATCTTGATGTGATTATTTCAGTAGGTTATAGGGTAAAAAGCAAAAATGGTACTGCATTCAGGATTTGGGCAAGAAAAATAATAAAGGACTATCTCATCAAAGGTTACGCAATTAACGAGCGCATTCGTCAAGAACAGATTTCTGAACTGCGCCAATTAGTGCAAGTTGTTGGACGAACCCTACAGAACAAAGAGATTGCCGACACCATCGAAAGTCAAGACTTGCTAAATGTGGTTGTTGACTACACATACGCTCTCGACACTCTTGATAACTACGACTACCAGCGGTTGAATATAGAAAAGACAACAACCGACGAGCCTTTTCACGCCACATACGAAAATGCGATGAGAGAGATCAATATGCTAAAGCAGAAATTTGGGCATTCGGCATTGTTTGGCAACGAAAAGGACGGTTCGTTCAAAAGTTCCATCGGACAGATTTACCAGACTTTCGATGGTGAAGACCTATATCCGTCGGTAGAGGAAAAGGCGGCAATGTTGCTGTATCTTGTTACCAAGAACCATTCGTTTAGCGATGGCAATAAACGTATTGCGGCCACATTGTTCTTATGGTTTCTCAATGGCAACAATATACTTTACAATCCCGATGGAAGCAAGCGCATTGCAGACAATACTCTTGTAGCCCTTACGCTTATGATTGCCGAAAGCAAGACAGAAGAAAAGGACATCATGGTAAAAGTCATTGTAAATCTCATTAATAAAAACAACTAACCGCATAATTACGGCACTATTTTTCCCCATATCTTCCTAATGCCATTTTCAGCGCCCTTATATGATTATCTATAAGCGACTGCGGGGAGATAGTTAGAATTGTCTTACATTCCATCAAACAAAGATAATTGCGAATCGTTTATACTCTTTGACTTTATTATTATTTCGCGCAATTGTTCGTAGGATTTTACAAAAGTGTTTGGAATCATTAAAAGATCAATTCCCTTTTTTTTGCAAATTTCTGCTTTCCGCTTATCTGCCATCTCGCGTTTCTTATCTCCGAAATGTTCTCCACCATTTATTTCAATTACAATTTTTGGAATTTTGCCATAAAAACTCTTTTTATATAGAACGCAGTCAAACTCACTTTTTAATTTTTTTAGTTCATTATCATTTGCAAAAATCTTACTGAATGACACATTCTTCTCAGCTTCAAAAGTTTTATTTACAGAACAAAAATGAGATATGGTTTTATAGAACTCTTTTTCATAGTAACTATTATTTGATTTCCCGATTACAATTTCTAAAGCTTCGCTAAGAGGCACTTCTGATTTTCCATTACTCTTAACATAATTAATAAGATCTACAATATCACTACGTCTGTTTTTTGATAAAGCTATTAACACATCCTCGTCGCATGCAACCACTAAACGCTTCTTTGCACGAGATACCGCTACGTTTATTAGTTCTGTGTTATTCTTTATCCAATCAAATGTCCTTTTTTGTGTTTTTGTTGAAAGAGCAGTAGATAATATTATTGTATCACTTTCGCCACCTTGCATAGCATGAACAGTATCACATTTCACATTGTCATTAAGATTTTCCTCTTTCAACCTGAGATTTATTAATTCTCGCTGATTGGCAAATGGTGTTATTATTGTCGTATTTGTATAATTATTTCGTTTCAAATAATTTATTATCGCATCAATCTCTTCAAAAGCAGTATTCTTATCATCAATATTCTTATTTATTGTCGGGAGAAAAACCAACTCCCCATTTTCTTTTATAGCGGATAAGTTGAGTTTTGATTCATAATACTTCTTGTTCGAAAAATCGATTATTTTCTTGCCACATCTATAATGATATTTCAATAAAACATATTGTGATATTGAATCGTGATTTATCATTACATCAAGAATCGAATGCTGTTTATAATCATAATCTTCTGGTATAGAATATTTCCCCATCAACATTTTGTTTATAGAGTCTTCTATTACTACTATCGGTTTTAATTGTTCTGGGTCGCCGACTAGTAGAAGAGAATTAGCCTTAGCAATAGGGATTATTGATTGTGCAATGTTACATTGTCCAGCCTCGTCCATAATTACTAAATCGAACATAAAGTTGGGAGATCCCAATTTCTGTGCAGAAATGTTTGTTGTGAATATTACAGGAAAGGCTTTGACAAATTTTCGCATATTTGAATCCTGTCCTAGCCACTTATTGAATGTATCTATTCTCTCTGTTTCATCCTCTATATTACATATTTCGTACAAGTCATTATACGTCGGCTTTTGCAATTCCTTTATGTATTTCAACGATGTAAAATACATCCATTGTATTAGTTTCGAGTCCTCTTTCAGCGGGGTAAACAACCGCAAAACCTCATAATTATTTACTTCAGGATTCTTTTTAAGTTTATCCTGTATTTCTTCGATGCGTTTCTTTACATTATTTGAAAACTGATTCGTTTTTTCTTTAACGCTTCCATATAGCTTTTGTGCATCTTCGTAAAAACTTACAAGTTTAACGTGCTCTTCCTGTCTCTTTAGTATTTCATTCAAACTCTCATTTTTATTGTCAGTATTTATCTTTATTTGGTTTATTTTATAATCATCAGGTTCCCTTGTAGACGTATAATCAAATAGTTCCTTTATTTTATCTAATGCTGGAATTACATATTTTGTATTATTTCCAAGACGAATAAATGGGAAAGGGATTTTTTCTCCTTTATATGAAATCTGTAATTTCTCTATGATATCATCTACTGGTTTATTGTTCGAAGAACAAACTAGCATAGTTTTACCATTGTAAAAGCCATTTAACACAACATTTAATATTGCTTGGGTCTTTCCGGTTCCTGGAGGTCCTTGCACATACGTTACAGGTTGTTTCATCGCATTGTACAGAACGCGAGTTTGGTCAACATTTATCCTGTCATCAAAAATAATGATATTAGGTTCCTTCCTTCTTTTGTCACGACCTGTTATTCTGCCGAACATGGATTTTAATGGAACATTTAACAAATTCTTTTCGTCCCTTTCCAAAATGGCATTATATGTAGTTCGCACATCTACAGTTCTATCCCTTTCCAATATCATCATTTCTGGACGAGTATTTAGCATTTCATCGCTTTTTAGATTCCTCCTTATTGTTTCAAAACCCCATTCGTTATCTTTGTTAAATTCCTTAATAAAAGTATCAACATCCATTTCTGCATACTGCACCAATGACATTTTTGTTTCCTGCAAATTGTATTCAGTAAGTTTTCGGAAAATAAATGTCTTGTTAAATCTAAGTGTTTTGTCAAGATTTAAAGTTCCTCTCTCTGGATTATAGTTTACATTGTAATAACAAACAACGTACAATCTATTATTCTTGTCTATTGCTAATTTAGATATGGCAAACTCGGTATAACTGCTACTTGTTTTATTATATGTGTACTTATCGTAAATATTTCTAATCAAGAACTCTTTTTGCTCTTTTGTCAAAACATATTCTTGATTCTCCATAAGTTTGTGCAAATCTATTCCTGGTATTAATATATGTTCACGTTGATACGGATCTTTGTCAAACCAATTGCATTCTTCATAATAATTTAGCAGATAACTAATCTCTTGTTCATAGTCTAACCATTTATATCTGCCCATATTTGCTTCAAGTTTATTCAACAATGAATCGGACACATTATACTCAGTAAAATCAATGATTTTTGCAGTTTGTACATTACTTAGAAACAATCCTGATTCAGCAGTTTTGGCATTGTCAATATCTTTTGATGGATTATATATATGTCCTTTAAGGCGTACATTATCTTTTGTAAATTCCAAATCTTCAACAGCAAGCCAAAATTTAGTCGTTTCTTTACGCTGATTAAGGTATGTAATATACATCCATTTCCCTGTCCGGATAGCCTTAACTACTACTTTTCCGACATTCTCATTCATAAATCTATTTTATGATATTTGCTTCAATAGTCATTAATTGACAATTAATTACTTTGCAAATATACTCATTTTTACAAAATGCAAAATTTACTTACAATTACATACCAAGTATTTACCCAACTTATATTTTATTAGTCCCCACTTTATAAAAAATTTCAATACATCAACCCGAAATTCCATATCGGGATGATATTGCCGGAGCCGAACTCAATGTCGTCCTTGACAATGTAACCTTCCTTGGCTTCGGTGATTTGCTTCTTGCCTTTCTTCCTCCCGCCAACTTCAAAGGTTTTTCCGTCAATCTCAAAATCGCTGATTCGCGAGCTGATAACATCTGCGGTGACGCGCAACTGGTTGTAGAAGAATGTTTCGCGGATATTGCCAATGTCACTTGCTTCTGCGCCCAGCATATAGGCAAGGCTTGTGTTGTCGAGATAAACCTTGTCAACTTTTCCGACACCTCTGATTCCGCCAGTATCGTCACGCAGCTGTCCAATCATGCCAGCTTGCTCCATATACAGGAAATAGTCGGGCAGGACATTTCTGCTCACACCGACAACAGTCGCTATCGAATCCATAACAGGCTTGAACGGTACGCTCTGCGCAATTACAACCAATAGTTTCTTCAGTTTTCGACCAGTCGAAACATTCATTTTGGCGTACTGAGGAATGTCAACCTCCATAGTCTGATTGACAACCTGCCGCAGTCGCAGTTCAAAGTCGCTCTCATTTGAAAACGGATAATAGCCACGCTTCAGATAGTCATGAAACAGCGGAAGCGGATGGTTTAGCATAGTCAGTTTTGTCTTTTGCGCAATAATATCGTCCAACGAATATACAGGAGCTTCTATCTGATGGAACATAGCCAAGTATTCCCGGAACGATAAGCCTTGCATCATATAGATAGGCGCACGACGGCTCAGATCGGCATAACCTTTATAGATGTCGAGTACGGACGAGCCTGTAAATCCTACTTTCACATCTGGATGCGTATCGTAAATCTGTTTCAGTTCGCGCGACCAGTTCTCGTATTTGTGAATTTCATCAATAAATATCTGCTCTCCACCTTCCCTGGCAAACTCATCTACCAAATCGACCAGAGTATGTGACGAAAAATACAAATGGTCGGCAGAAACATAGAATAGGCGTTTTTCTTCCTTATGTTCCTTGATGTATTGCAGAATCATTGTAGACTTGCCAATTCCCCTAGGTCCGACAAGTCCAAACATGCGTGTTTCCCAGTTAATTCTATCATACATATAGCGATGAAAAACAGATGTTGTCTGCTGTAGTTGCGTCTCCATATAAGCCGAAAGTAAGATATCCATAGCAATAAGTTTTGATAATTCTTTGCGGCAAAGATATATAAATTGCACTACAATAGTGCAAAATTTTCAAAAAAATGCACTACTATAGTGCAATTATGACTTATACATCCTTATTCTGCTGATTATTAGCGCATTATCCTTTAAATAGTTATTTATGCCGGCAATCCTACTCGACAAAAAAGCGTATATACGCAAAAATTTCGAATAAGATTTGCTTTTGATTTGAAATAGTCATAATTTTGCACTCGACAAAAATGCGTATGTACGCAAAAATTTCGAACAGCATGAATATTCAAAGGCCATTGTATCTACAAAAGATTATTGACAAGCAGCACAACGGTATGGTAAAAATCATAACTGGGCTGAGACGAAGCGGAAAATCTTATTTGCTTTTTACTTTGTTCCGCAACTATTTGCACAATAACGGAATAGATGATTCTCACATTGTAAAAATTGATTTTGAAGAGATTAACAATGAGCCTTTGCGTGACCCGTTGGCAATCCTCAATTACATAAAGCAATGTATAAAAGACGATAAGGAATATTATGTCCTGATAGATGAAGTGCAGAAACTCAATAGGTTTGAAGATGTATTGAACACCTTATTGAAAAATCCTCAGGTAGATGTATATGTTACTGGAAGCAATTCATATTTACTATCGAAAGACATAATAACAACTTTTCGCGGAAGAGGTGACGAAATCCGTATCCATCCGCTCTCTTTCAGCGAATATATGTCGATAAAACCAAATGCAGCATTTTTAGAAAACTATTTAAACGACTATATGTATCTGGGCGGAATGCCACAAATCCAGTCGATGCGTAGCGATGCTGAAAAAAAGGATTATCTGCAGCATTTGTTTGCAAACACTTACATTCTGGATATAAAAGAAAGGTACGGCATAAAGAACGATGATGATCTGGAAGAACTAATTGATGTTGTCGCAAGTTCTATTGGTAGCCTGACTAACCCGCTGAAAATTGAAAACACTTTCCGATCTGCAAAGAAAAGCAATATTACAAGGGACACTATCAAGAATTACCTTGATTATATGCAGGATGCCTTTATGATAGAAAAAGCTGTAAGATACGACATAAAAGGTCGTAAATACATAGATACTCCAGCTAAATATTATTTTGAGGATACAGGGCTACGGAATGCACGGTTGAATTTTCGTCAGAATGAGCCCACACACCTTATGGAAAATTTGGTGTACAACGAATTACGCATAAGAGGTTTTTCTGTTGATGTCGGAATGGTAACGCATAATACACGCAATGCAAATGGTGTAAGTGAACGTGTGCAATTGGAAGTGGATTTTGTATGCAACAAGGGTTACGACCGTATATATATCCAGTCGGTGTATGCATTGCCTACGCAAGAAAAACAAGAGCAGGAATTCAACTCTCTGAAACACATCGGTGACAATTTCAAGAAAGTTGTCATTGTAGGTGGTATGCAGCCTACCTATCGCAATGATAATGGCATACTTATACTGAATATTTTCGATTTTCTACTTAAAAATGATAGTTTGAAAATGTAAATATTCTAACTCACGGCTTGTTTATACCGACAATTCCACTCGACAAAAATGCGTATATACGCAAAAATTTCGAATAAGATTTGTTTTCCAGTGCTTCCGAAAAATCATTTCTTTGATTTTATTCGTTATACCCAACAAATTTTATTAGTTTTATTCAGTATACCAGATAAAATTTTTAAAAATTATCCATTATAAAAGATAAAATAATCAAAGAACAACGAGAAAACATTGTTGTAGGTGACCATGAAATAAGCGTAGTGCCTGTTGCAGAATGGTTGCTTGGATTTTGATTCCAAGTAAAGGTTGAATACATTTGCCAACCCTATTATACCGCTGCAGAATTTCCGTTCTTTGTCTAACATAGTTTTATTCCTTTGCCCGTATGTACCAGAAAATGTGTATTTTTGCAAAAAATTATATTATGCTTGAAATCTGGAAATCACACGAGTTGAAAGTTGTAGGCTTCGAAGGCAAAAAATTGCTGTTCGACGCAGCCGAGCACGGAACCCTCGAAGTTGAAAACATCGACCTCGTGAAAAAATACGAAATTGGCGAAACCGAAAGCATTTTCCTCTACATCGGTCCCGACGGCAACGTCCACGGCTGCATGGGAAGTCCGTATGTGGGAATCGGCGAATTCGGAAGCCTTACCTGCGTAGCCAACACCAAGTACGGTTCGTTCCTTGACTGGGGAATCGAAAAGGACTTGTTTTGCCCGTTCAAGGAGCAGAAGGTTGACCTGAAGGTCGATGAGGACTACATCGTGTATGTATATCTTGATGAGGCCACCAACCGCGCCGTTGCAAGCACCAAGTACGAAAAGTACATCGATGAGAGCGAACTCCCGCAAGTTGACGAAAACCAGAAGGTTCACGCATTGGTGACACGCCGCACAAGCTTGGGCTACAATCTGATAGTCGAAAACAAATATCTGGGAATATTGTATGCAAACGAAGTTTTCACAGAACTGCATTCCGGCGATGAGGTTGATGTGATTGTCAAGAAAGTCCGCGACGACAACAAACTCGATCTTCGCATGTTCCGCAACGACCACGAGGACATAGGCAACTTCGAGGACAAGATTGTAGCCTACCTCAAGAAGCACAAAGGCGAGATGAACATCTGCGACAGCAGCAGTCCCGAACTCATATATAAGACCTTTGGCATCTCGAAGAAGAATTTCAAGAAAGCCTTGGGCGCATTGTATAGGAAAAGAATGGTGGAAATTGGAGAAAATTGTGTAAAATTGGTGATTTGATGATTTTGTTGCGACGCGGCGTGCCACGTCGCTGAAAAAAGGATTTTGCAATGACATATAATATAACAGACGAACAATTAAACGAAATAGTTAAGCGTGCGGTTCAAAAGGCATTGGAAGAACTGCAGGTTGCGCCTGTTTTGTGTGAACCAGTGCCCGAGTATGGCAAGAAATCTACGGAAGTACCCATTACGCAAGCCGATGACGACCTTGCCGAAAGGACAATGGAAACAATGGCTCAGAACCTTGAGACACAAAACAATCCCAAGGTTGGCATTTTCTGGTATTCGCCAGTCAACAAAAGTCTGTTCGGTGTTATCGCAATCGACAAGGATTCGTATTCAAAGCCAAATGCTGGCGGAGGACTGATTACCTGCAAGGAGCTTCACGAAGATGTTTGGAAACGCGAATTCCGTAATCAGAAATACAAACTCAACGGCATTGGTCCGTACATCGGCGACTATAAGAACAAACCGCGAGGTCGTGTCTTTTATAGTCCTGATGAAGATAAATTCTATATAATGGTTGGCAGTTGGATAAACGAGAATCCCGAAGCCATTGACCTTATCATAGACAGGTATGATTTAAATAATTGTAATGTAGAAGTAAAAATTTCAATACATTGGGAAATTGGAATGGGATGGGAAAACAAATAATAATTTACGATTTGATTATTTGTTTGATATCCACAAATGTGTGGCTGTTGCCACAAGTAATAAATACTTTAAGAATAAAGCGTTCTTTATAATATGAATTTTTTAAAGAATATTAAAATTACAAAGGATAATGGAATATTATTATTCTTGTTTGTAATTATAACTATAATTACTCTTGTCCCATTTTTTAATGTTGGAATCATTACTAATGATGACTATGAGTATTATATAACAAGTCTTAGAGGGATGGATTATTGGTGGCAGGATGCACAATGCTATGCAAATAATTCAGGACGCTTTTATTTGTTGATAGTAAAACCGATATTTTATATTCCCTACCTAGTTGACAATTTTTTCTACACCAAAATAGTTCAGTATGTTACATTGCTTGTGTCGTACGGATTGTTTTCTTATTTTCTATATCGTATCTTCAAGTCCAAGAATCTCAGTTTGTTGGTATTCCTATTTTTATTAGTCAACACAACTTTAGCTTCGTTTGAGGCATATCCGATTGCGGCGTATCCGTTCTATTTTACGTTTAGCTTGATACTATGTTTGTTGTCGATGCTGTTATTTTTTAGGTACAGGGATACTGGGCGTTACGTATATGCAATATTTGGCGCGGTGTTTTACTTTATAACATTGCTGTTTTATGAAACTTACCTTGCCTTTATCGCGTTTTTCTGCCTTTATATATTCGTCAGGAATGTAAATAAGTATGGATTCAAATCGTTGTGGAAGGAAAAACAGTTCTACAAGGAACTTTTGCCTTACTTGTCGGCAATTGTACTTTATTTAGTGCTTTACTTTGGGTGGAGAGCTGCTGTAGCATCAAATTCTGTGGACAATTTTTACGAAGGTTCTTCTTTTGCAGATAGTTTTAGTTTTTCGAATTATTGCAATCTGTTGTGGAATTTGACTTCGTTTAGTTTCCCTTTCCAGTCGTGCATGAAGTTGCGGACTATGCTGGGTTGCGATACTTTAATGACCGATGGAATATTCAAGAACCTTTGGTATATAATTTCAAATTCGGAACCTATTTTGTTTGTTAATGCAATCTTACAATCGACATTGTTTTTAATTCTTATTAGGAATGTTGATTTGAAATTATTCAAGAAAAAAAGCATACTGGCTACAATGCTCATTGCATTTGTCCTCGCTTTGCTGTCCCATTCTATCCTAGGGCTTGCTGGCAAGTATAATTCTGAGGTTTGGATCGCATCGAACAATTGCTATGTCACGACTTTTTTCTCCTATTTCGGAATAATGCTAATTATGGCCTTGGCAGCAATATTAATTCTTAAACTGGTCGAAAGAAGCAAAATTGTTAAGAGAATATTATATGCAGTCATGTTTGCCTTCGTTTTCATAAACTCCATTGTCGTTGGATTTGTAAACGCCGGTATGAGTGAGAAGATGGGAATAGTGCAAAAATATTTTAAGGTGATGGACTATGCCATGGATAATAATGTTTTTGACGAAATGGAAGAAAACTCCATAATATATTTCGATGCGGAAAGTGGCATAAAAAATTTACATCACTATATAATATTCAGACATAATTGCAAGTTTATTTGGAAGAATTCGTCTGACGGACTGGAAGAGGCTTTCGCAGAACATCCTAATGCCCAGTTGTATTATGTCAGATTTATGAAAACATATGAACAATCGGAGGTGCTGATGTCAATATCTAAGATTTGTGTGCAGCAGTTGGATAAAACGAATATTGATATTGGAAAATTTAATGCCGTTTCGTCGGAGTTGTTATATTATTCGTCATCGAAGCAGTTTGTATTAATGTACGAGGCTAAACAATTTAGTAAGACTATATTTGATGATAGGTATATTTGCTTTTCGCAAAAAGGGTTAAATGTAGCAAAGATAATAAGGACAGGCGATGGCATGTTCACTAGGATAAGCATGAAAGGAAATTTCAATCCACAAAAGTTTTGTGTTAGCAATATGTTGTATAATGCTGAAATCGAGGTTGATGAGTCGATAGAAACAACCACTATAAGTGAATGTGCTGAAATGATACGTTCGGATGAGGTGCATATGGAAAAATTGATTTTGCTGGCCGATAGTTCATCGGTTTCTTTGGCCGAGTTGATTCTTATGGAGGCTGAATCTGAATGTTATAAGGAATATATGGTTTCTAAGTATGTGAAAACTATTAATAATACGCCATATTGGAGAAAAGATGTTGAAGAAAAAGCAGCAAGTAGGGGTATTTCTGTAGAGGAGATGATGTATCGGGATGCTGTTTGGATGTACGAAAATAATGATAAACGAAAAATAGACGAGGCTAATGCCTTGTTGATAGGGAAATAAAATCTAATATCGAATTATGGGAAACATTGTAGCAATAGTAGGAAGACCGAATGTTGGAAAATCGACATTCTTCAATAGATTGATAGAACGCCGAGAGGCGATAGTGAACGATGAAAGCGGTGTAACTCGCAATCGTCTTTACGGGCATTGCTTCTGGAATGGAAAGACATTTTCTGTCGTCGATACTGGTGGATATGTTGAAAATTCGACCGATGTGTTCGAGCGCGAAATCTCCAAACAGGTGCTTATTGCCATCGAGGAAGCCGATGCTGTGATGTTTATGGTCGATGTTGATATGGGTCTTACCGATCTCGATGTCGCCGTAGCCGACATTCTTCGTTCATCGAAAAAGCCAGTTTTCCTTGTCGTCAATAAGGTCGATTCGAACAAAAAGATTGTCAATAGCTACGAGTTCTACAACCTTGGACTTGGCGAGTTGTATTGCATTTCGGCTATAACTGGCACAGGCACTGGCGAATTGCTTGATGCCGTTGTCAAGGCATTGCCCGACAAGCCCAACGACGAGGAACTTGAACTTCCGCGCATTACTATTGTTGGTCGCCCGAATGTCGGCAAGTCGTCGCTTACCAATGTGCTCATAGGCGAGGAGAGGAACATAGTTACCAATGTTGCCGGCACAACTCGCGACTCCATCAACACTCGCTACAACAAGTACGGCTACGACTTTATGCTTGTCGATACAGCAGGCGTGCGCCGCAAGAGCAAGGTTTCCGAAGATTTGGAATTTTACTCTGTAATGCGTTCAATCCGTGCCATCGAAAATTCCGATGTCTGTCTGCTGATGATTGACGCTGAACAGGGCTGGGAATCGCAGGATCAGAACATCCTCAACCTTATCCGCAAGAACAAGAAGGGCATCGTCATCCTTGTCAACAAGTGGGACCTTATTGAAAAGGACAGCAACACGCTCAAGGAATACCGCGAGTTCATCCAGGAAAGGATTGCTCCGTTCAACGATATTCCAATTCTTTTCATTTCGGCACTCACTAAGCAGCGTATCAGCGATGTGCTCAGCACTGCAATGCAGGTTTACGAAAACCGCATCCAGCGCATCCCGACAGGCAAGCTCAATGAGGTTATGCTCGATGCTATTGAGAGTTTTCCTCCGCCAGCAACCAAGGGAAAGTACATCAAGATAAAGTATGTAACCCAGTTGCCAACGCCGACACCTGTATTTGCATTCTTTGCAAATCTTCCACAGTACATTAAGGAACCATACAAGCGTTATCTGGAAAACAAGCTCCGCGAGAACTTCAACCTGACAGGTGTGCCTATAGTGCTGGTATTTAGGGATAAGTAGAAAAACTATATAATATATTATGGTAGGAATGTTGTGACAAAGTTCCTACCATAATTTTTTTGTTAAGCCTTTTGTGTTTATGTGCGATTTCAGAGGTGCTGTATATCTTTTTTTGTAAGCCTATAGTTTACACTTTCGACAAATATATATCATAAAACATTGCTCAATATTGTTTACGAGTAAAATTACCTATAGGTGCAGTTTGTAGATGCTATAACCTTTTTCGTGCTTCTATTATGCTGGTATTTAGGGATATGTAAAAAATCTCTGTAAATTATTATGGCAGGAATGTTATGACAATATTCCTAACATAATTTTTTTTGCGAAGCCTAGTTGTGTTTATGAGCAGCCTTGGAGGTGCCGTATATCTTTTTGTAAACACATAGTTTACATTTTCGACAAATATAAATCATAAAATGTTACTCAATATAGTTTACGAGTAAAATTACCTATAAATGCTGTTTGTAGGTAATTTTGTATTGTTAAATTTTTAATAAAAGTATAAAGAACGATGAGAAATTTTTATTATTTAGTATTAATGATTATGTCAATCTTTTTTGTGTCAAATGTTAATGCACAAAAAGTAAAATCGTTTTCAAGCGAAGCACTTAGGAGTGCTTATGGGACTTCATCAGAGACACAAACAAAACAATCAGACACAAATTACAAGAAAGTATCCTCTACGATATGCTATAATTGGAATGGAAGCATAAAAAGTGCAGCAAATGTAGATGTGTATCTTACACAAGATGGAATATTGAAAGTTAAGTGCAATGATCAGTATTATGACATGAAGCCAAATTATTCGTATGATTCTAATTCCACAAATTCCGATCAATCTATTTATTATAGGTATTACATATTAATGGGATCCAACAAATTTTATTTGAATTATTAATGTTAGTTTATATGATGAAAAAATTATTAGTCTTTTTTATTCTTGGCGCAATTATGTGCAGTTGCGCAAGTTATAAGTTGGAAAAAACAGTATGGAGTACCATACATGGTGCTGAAAACAATGGAGA
This sequence comes from Bacteroidales bacterium, assembly GCA_045112395.1. GTDB lineage: Bacteria > Bacteroidota > Bacteroidia > Bacteroidales > ML635J-15 > Bact-19. Next base: position 3,661 of record JBGUHW010000045.1, on the reverse strand, counting down.
AAGAGGGTCTGTCATTACAAGTTTGTATTTTCTAACCGATAGTAAGGTGGATGTTTATAAATCAGTAGTGGTTGATACTTCAATTGTGGTTCCTCCTTTCAAGTATGCAGAATGTAAGTATGTTGTTAAGGGTAATCCCAAGAAGGAAGCCGAAATTGAAATAGAAGGCAAAAGCCTAGATAAAGAGAAATTCGGATATAGCGGAGTTTATAGTAAAAGAGATGCTATGTATTTGATTTCTAAAGACTCCATACCTAGCATTTATACATGGCAGAAAAATATAGTGTTACCTTAATATTAACAATAAATTAAAAGGAAGATGAAAACTAAAGTTGTCATTTTTACATTGATATCTTGCATACTACTTAGTTTTGATGTTAGTGCTAAAGACGGAAAAGGGTGGAAAAAATTTTGTAATGGTTTAAAAAAAGTGGCAGGTTTTGCTGTTGGTGCTGTCGCTGGAGATGTTGGTGAAAAATTAGGTATAGGCCGCGAAAATGGAGAGGCTATAGCACAATGGGTTTCTAATAACAATCAAGATGTTCAAAGAGGAATGTCTTGGTCTAATGCAGAAGATAGATACCAAAAGATGAATGTTGTGAAGGACTATGGATTTGATGTTATTGCTGCCAATTCTAAAAATCCAGAAGCAGTAGAATTAGCAAGAAGGGCCTATGATACAGAATTAAATTATATGAGTGATAAGCATAAGGCAACTAGTCAAGAAGAACGTACCGAAGCTTTGACAAAGCGTGGACTTGCTTGGTATGATATCGCATATGATGCCAATGAGATGAACAAAGAAAGAAAACGTGCTCAGAGATTGAAAGAAAAGTTAGAATTGGAAGAGCAAATGAATCAATATGGAGGCAATGATTTTCATTATGAGAATTATATAGTAGCTATTGTTAATTCTAACGATTTTACAGAAACAGAAAAAAAAGAAATTTTAAGTCAATCTGGACTTCGTCAAACTCCTGAGGAGATAATAAATGCAGTAAAGTCAACTGTAGAAGAAGAAAACGAAGAAGAGTTGAGAAGACAGCAGGAAGAACAGAAACGACAGGAAGAGGCTCGTATTGCTGAAGAAAAGAGACAAGCAGAAATAAGGGCTGCCGAAGAAAAGAAGAAACAAGATGCGATGGATGTTTTGGCTTCTACAAAAGTTGAAAAGTTTAAGTTCAACGATACTAATTTGACAGAAGAACAAAAGCAAGAATTGGACAATGCAGCCGAGATCTTAAATAGGTATTCAGATGTTAAAATATGTATAACAGGACACACATGCAGTCTTGGATCTGAAAGTGTAAACGAAAGAGTAGGAATGAAACGTGCTGAAGCAGGAAAAGAATACTTGATAGGCAAAGGTGTTTCCTCGGATAGAATTATACTTGAGAGTAAGGGAGAAACAGAACCTATCGCACCAAATACTAAAGACAGTATGAGTCAAAATAGGAGAATTGAAATCAAGGTAATTAAGTAATGCATATTTATTCCTAAAAGGGATCTCATTTTGTGGTCATTGAGGTCTCTTTTTTCCCATTTAAGCCGATGTGCCAAATGGGATATAACATGGCAAAAAGAAGATGAAGAAAATATTTTTAATAATAAGTGTTGTAAGCAGTTTGGTGTTGTCGGCTATAATCTTTTGCTCTTTTTATACACCTAAGTATGTTGTTGAATCGTACTCTACTCCATTCCCAACAACAGGGACAATTATAGTTAATAAGTTCAAAATGTACAAAAAGGAAAAGATTGGTGAATTGAGATGGTCTGCAACTTTAGAGGAATGTTCTGGTTCTCGTTTTGTCCGTGTTAATCTTAGTATAACGAATACAACAGATGAATATGTGCCATTTACATTTGGATTCAGTCAAAGTGATGAGCATATTAGTGACGAAGTGAGACCGTATGGTGATTTCATAGAAGAATATGTTATTCCTGGTCCATTAGGTAGAATAGTGCCTTGGCAGAAAGAGATAAATTTGCAATAGAACAATTTTATATATTTTTAAAACCGAAGAGCCTAATGGGATATAACCAGGCAAAGAAACAATGAAAAAAATATTGGTATTATTATCAGCGATGATGTTGAGTTTTGTCTTTGTAGCAAATGCACAACAGGATAAAGCATTTGTTCCAGGTGATGATGGTTATGCGGTGTTTGTTTCTGTTTCAGATGACAGTCACACCTCTTCTTCTCTCAAATTCTACAATAATTCTACAAAATCAATAAAGGTCTGCGTCAGTGTTTACAATGAACGAGGCACTAAGGTTGGGTCGGATTGCTATTCTGTTTATGGCGCTGCTGAGCATGGTTATCATTCAGAAAGCACAGCAACACTTTACAAAAATAGCCCAAGTGGTACTACATCTGGCTGTGAGACAAAAAGAATTAAAATAGATTCTGTGGAAGTTTTAAACTAGTATCCAATAATTTACGATAGTCAACTTAATTCTCAAAAACCGACGAGCCTAATGGGATATAACTTGGCAAAAATTATAATGAACAAAATAGTAATATTAATTATTATTGCTTTTATGCCTTTTGTTTCGATGGGTTCAAAAGGTAGCAAGATTATTAAATCCTATAATTTAACAGAAGAAGTTAAGTTAAAAAATGCAGATAATGATTGGACACCTGTCGGAACAACTGAAATAGTAAAGAGAGTCGGTTCTAGAAATGCAGGTGCAAATACTGCACTAGCCAAACAAACTGTTCAGGTTTATAGGAATTCCGACGGAGCACGTGCAATAAAGGACGGAAACCGTTATTCTGAAATAGTAGAGTGTTCTATTTACGGTCAATTCCCAACTGAAGATTGTGTAGAATGTGGCTATCGTTTTCGTGTTCTTTATAGGGGTGAGTTTTGGTATACTGATGGTATTGTAAAAAAGACCTATGGTAGTTATTAATGTCAATAATAGTATTTAAAAACCGAAGAGCCTAATGGGATATAACTTGGCAAAAACAGGATGAAAAAAATAACTTTAATTGTAGTTGCATTATTTGCAAGTTTCAGTGTAATGCTAGCACAAGATGCACAGCCGTGTCCATGTGAGTTGGAAAATGATTTAGATGCATTGTATGCGGTTGCAATGGAGCGTAATTCTTTATATCATGGTAATCTATATAATGATGGTGATGGTCCAGTTTGGGCAATAATTGCCGAACTTGGTTTAAAAGGGTATCAACAGGCTCCTTCTGCAAGTTATTACTTAAAAGTTACTGATACACAAGGAGATTATGCATATATACAAATGTCATCATGTCAAATGTGTTTAGAGGTAACCTATGATTTGTTACAACAAAGGGGCATAAGGGAAGTACGAATTATAGCTGAAAGTTCCTCATTACACGGCAGTTGTCGTAATAAGTCCTATACTCCATCCGATTTACAAGATGTAAAAAATAGAAGAGATGGCAATTGGAATGGGTTGAAAGATGATGTTGGATGGTAGTTCTGAAATAATAAATCTTATTATTCTTATTATGATTAAAAAAGGTTGCCTATATGGTAACCTTTTATTTGTTTTCAGAAAAACATTTCCCCTTTACTTAAAAACACTTATCTTTGTTCTCTGAACAAAAAGAAATTTACATGTAGAATTTAATTACATAAAAATATTGGGCTTTTGCTCTTATTCTCTGTAATCGGAA
>JBGUHW010000044.1:0-15613 GCA_045112395.1 Bacteroidales bacterium | reverse complement strand
GAAATTTTTGCGTGCATACAAGCAATGGCCTTTCTTAAAGAAATATTCGTTCTGGTCCTCGGCATCAAGGTCGGTATAGTGTACCTTGTTGTACCATGCAAGGGCATTTTTGTACTTCTTGTCGCGGTAGTAAACATTTGCCATTGCAAACGATGCTTCGTTGATATTGTTGCTTTCGGGATGGTTTATGGCAAACTGATTAAGTTGATACTCAGCATCCTTGTTGAACAAGTGCATCGAACACATTGCAAAGTAGAAAGCAGCATCATCGCGATATTTCGAATTGTCAATGTCGCCATTGTTCATTATCTTGAAAAATTCATTTTGCGCGGAAACATACATTCCCTTGTCGTACAATTCCTTAGCAGTACGATAAGAAAATTCGTCACCATCGTATTTCATAGTCTTCTGACCTGTAGTAGCAACCGCCACAAACAGCAGAAGAAGCAATGTTGCAAAGTTCCTTAGTTTCATATACACAGTAATATTTCTATAAAAACTTGTCTATCAATACAATATTGTCCTAATTTAGCAAAAATCAAAAGTAGAGTTTTTGTTAAGTCCAAAACGAACTATACACCTCTTTTAATTAACATGGTGCTGTTTATTACTATCAATCATTGTATTGCGTATATTTCAATAGCTTACGCTACTTTTGTAAAGTCACTTATACAAAAATATTTATGGACGAAAATAGCACTTTGCTTGTTGATGTGAAGGGCCTGAACATATATCAGGACGACAAGTTGATATTGCAAAATGTAAACATCCATGTCGATGTTGGCGAGTTTGTTTACCTAATAGGAAAAGTCGGTAGCGGAAAGAGTAGTCTTTTGAAGACATTATATTGCGAACTGCCTGTTGTTGAAGGAGAAGCAAATGTTGTTGGCTACGACTTGAAGAAGATAAAAAACAAAAAAATTCCGCTTCTGCGCCGCAAGATAGGTATGGTTTTTCAAGATTTCGAGCTAATGAACGACCGCTCCGTTTACGAAAACCTGCGTTTTGTACTCAAGGCCACAGGTTGGAAAGATAAGCAAGAAATTGAAACGCGCATAAACGAAGTGCTTAAAAGCGTTGGAATGTTGGATAAGAAAATGTCGATGCCGGCACAGCTTTCTGGTGGCGAAAGGCAGTCGGTAAGTGTGGCAAGAGCTTTACTAAACAATCCGCCTATTATCTTTGCAGATGAGCCGACTGGCAATCTTGACCCCGAAAGTGCCGATGTTATTGTGGATTTGCTTTACAAACTTTGCCAATCTGGCAAGTCGGTGCTGATGGTAACACACAATCATGGATTTTTCCGCAAATATGCCGGCCGTATTTATGCTTTCGGAAACCAGACCGTTACCGAGCAAGGCGACAACAAGATTGCTATAGCAGTTGACGACATTGATGACATTGAAACTTCCGCATCAGAAATATTCGAAACAGAAATAGATTCAAATAACCAGACGCAAAATTTTGCGTCTCAACCAGAAGCAGAACCTCAAAATTTTGAACAATGAAAAAAAGCATATTCTATATCATAGCAATTGCAAGCCTCTCTTTGCTTGCTTGCCAAAACAAAGGCACAGAAACGCCAACTGAACCAATAGCAACGGCTACTGAATGCGGTGAAAGCGACCATCTTATAAACGCAACTTTATGGATGCAACATTCAGCTGAATATCGCGCCTGCTGTCTGCAGACCTACAAGATTGCAAAAGTGGCTCTTGCAGAAAACATCAAGACCAAACAGACCGACAAGCCAGCAGCCGTAGTTCTCGACATCGACGAGACCGTACTCGACAATTCGTACTACGAAGCATATATGGCGGCTGAAGGTACATCTTTCAGCGATTCCACTTGGGCAATATGGACATCAAAAGCCGATGCAACCGAAGTTCCGGGAGCAATCGACTTCTTGAAATACGCCCAATCGCTCGACGTAGAAATAATCTTCATCTCGAACCGATACCCCGAAGAACTAGAACCCACAATGGCTAACATGAAAAAACTCGGTTTCCCGGATGTTCCTGCCGAAAACTTCTACATGAAAGAAAAGGATGCATCAAGTTGCAAAAAAGAACGCAGGGATTTGGTTTCGGAAAAATATGAAATTGTAATGTTTGTCGGCGACAACTTAGGCGACCATTCCGAAATTTTTGATGAACGCAAGACCAAAGGCGATATGCTTGCCGAAACTGATGAAATAGTCGAATTGCTTGGCTCTCGCTACATTGTTCTACCGAATCCAACCTACGGCACTTGGGAAAAGCCAATCCTAGCCGACAAGGAAAAGTCGAGTCGCGAAAACCGCATCAATGCCCTCAAAACATTCTAAACGACCATTTCAACTATGCACAAGTTTCTGACACTTGAAGGCATACTACTCATATTGGGATATTTGGCATTGGCCTTCCTGATTGTGTGGTTCATATCGCTTTTCAAGTACAAGAACAATGATGAAACAAAGCGGTATTTTTTTCTCGGCTTTGCATTCAAGATGGCTTGCTGCATAGGATTTGCAGTAATATATGACTTCTACTACCACTGGGGAGGCGATACATATTACTACTACATGGCATCACAAAGATTAGGGCAAGTCTTATTTCAAGACCCAACTTCCTACTTTAGGATAATGTTTGATACCATTGATGGCAACAACATACAAACTCTTGCTCCTGGACTTGCTTACTATCCTGTACTTCGCGACCCATCCAGATATGCTGTTCATAGATTCCTATCGCCATTCGCAATTATTGGCGGAGAAAACTACTATACTGTAAATATTTGCCTTTCGCTGTTTCTTTTTCTGCTCAACTGGAAATTCTTCCAATACATACGCACGAAAATAAATTGTAACAACAAGATTGCATTCGTATGCATAATGCTCATTCCTTCGGTTGGATTTTGGAGTTCTGCACTTATGAAGGATAGTTTTACTTTCACATTCAACCTTGTTTTAATAATGTGCTTTGCAAAGATTTTCTTCGACAGAAAAATACGCATTTCGACTATTCTTGGCCTTGTTTTAAGTGCTTACATCATTATGGAACTGAAAGTTTACATCCTTTATGCATCAATTGCTGGTTGTATGGTGTGGCTAGGAAGCGGTTACTTGAAACGAGTAAAAAGTACACTTTTCAAATTTGTTGTTGCTCCAATACTCATACTTATTGTAGCACTCGGAGGAATGTATGCCTTACGGTTTGTTGGAGAAAGTGTTGGAGGTAAATTCAGCGATGTCGATTCAATGTTAGGACAGGCAAGTGTAACACAGCAAGACTTAAAACAGGAATACTACCAAGGACACTCTTTCGACATCGGTGACTTCGATGGCTCTTTAGGTAGCCTCATAAGTATGGGACCTAAAGCTATTATCGCTGGACTATATCGACCTTTCATTTTTGAAAGCGACAGCGCCGTTATGCTTTTGTCGGGACTAGAAAATACTGCTCTATTGCTACTTACACTTTATGTATTCTTCAAGGCAGGAATAAAATACACTATAAAACAAATACTTGGCAATCCATTTGTGAGCATGTGTTTCCTATTTTCTGTTGTTCTTGCACTAGGTATTGGTATTTCCACTTCAAATTTTGGAGCTTTAGTAAGGTTCAAGATTCCTCTTATTCCATTATTCGCACTCGGATGGCTCGAAATATTGTTTACAAAGAGGAAAGAGGTTGAAGCAAATGTAACAGAGGAAATCAAAAATTCGGAAGAATCAAACTAAAAACATGAACGACATAATCATCCGACAAGCAACTGAAAAAGATGCAACAATTGTGGCTAAATGCGTATTGGCTGCTATGGAAATATTCGACATTGATGCTTCTATTCCAATGAATATGGAAAAACCTTTTAAAAATCTTAAAGAAGCCACACTCGATACCACCCGGTTATATAGTTGTAAAAACAGCATTATTGCTGATGTCAACGGAGAGGCTGTCGGATGTCTAATATCCTATTGCGGAGACGATTATGCTACTTTGCGCAAACGCACATTCGACATTCTATACGAAGAAAGCGGTCTCGACCTGCGCAATAATCCTATGGAAACATGCCCTGGTGAATATTATCTCGACTGCATGGCAATTAAAGCAAAATTCAGAGGTAAAGGCATTGGACATTTACTGATGAGAAAAGCAATTGAAAATGGTAAAATACTTGGTTATAAACACTTTACCCTTCTAGTCGAAAAATCACACAATCATTTGCAGGAATATTATGCCCAACTCGGTTTTTCTCCTATTGAAAAAATTGTGGCATTCGGATCGGAATATACCAAAATGGAATATAAGCTTTAAAAACTCTCCTACTCCACTATCATTACTCCGCTTACAGCCCAATGGCTGAAACTACCTGCCTGCGGTTCGCCCATTGGTATGGCAACTGTGATTGTATGTTTTCCTGCTGACAAATTGCTAAGGTCGAAATAGACAGGTTGTGTAGCAGTTCCAGGACACCAGCCGCTGCGCGAATAGTCGCTGCTCGACATTCCATTCCAGAAGTTTCCACTTACCGGATTGAACCTACGGTAGCAACCGCAGTCTTGGCGCCATGGTGTATGCAAATAAACTGGTTTTCCGTCGATTAGGATTGTATTTGTCTTGGGATTGAACTCGTCGCCCCCTTCCCATCCGCCATGTCCGGTGCTAATGTAGCGCAACCGTACACTTTTTGCTTCGGGAATGTAAACATCAACCTTAAGGCTGTCGGTAGCAAATAGTTTTCCGTAATTCTGCCCTGTCATTTCAAGCACATTGCAGGTGTTGAACAGCGGTATGCATCTGCTGCCCTCCGTCTTATCGTCCCAGAGTTCACTTTCTGGATAAGATTTCAAATCAAGCGTAACCTTGTGACCACCACCATCGTAGTTACCAATCCAAACACCAATCCACACTTCTCCGCGAAGCAAAGAAGCAAGGTCGGTAACATCCTGCTTGTAATAGGTTTCGTCGGCCCACTCAAGACCGTCAATCTGTACGCGGTCGTTGAAATGCCCCACACCGAAAGGCGTGAAAAAACGCATCAGTTCAACTGGCGGATTGTAAACCATCGGCGACACTTTATACTGTTCCATACTGCTTACTCCCGGCATTATTCCCTGATATGTCTGACCATCCTTGCCTACGAAAATCGGCAACGAATCGGGATGGTTGTTTATGCCATCAAAAAAGTTGGGACAAAGTTTCTGACTTGCGCCAGGGATTACAAACACGGAGCCTGTTCGGTCGTAAGCATCGCCATTGCTATGCTGGTGCAACTCGATGAAAGTCTGGTAATGGCTTGGCAGTTCGGGCAGACGGATGCGCTTCAACGCAAGCGTTCCGCCAGCATAATGCAACACGCTGTCGAAAAGCAGATTGTTGCGATAGTCACCGTCGATATGGTCGTTTTTCTTGCCCCAGCTAAGTTGCACATCATCGAAAATGCGCGTGGTAATTATCAGTTTTTCCTTTTTCAGTTGCGACAGTTGTCGCAAAGTAACACGCTGATAATTAGTTTTATTTGGCATTATTTTGACAAAATTCTTGTCAAACGATGTGGATGTAAGTTTCAAATATGTCTGCCCATTGCGCCGGAACGCCACAACCACACCCTTGAAGCGTCCATAATACGGCACTGGGTTCAAGTCGTACGGATAATCCTGCACAAAGAATTCCAGCTTGTTGCTATTGATGTTGCAAGTGTAACAGGTTAATCCATTTACTTTTGTGGTATCGTAGTCGATGTCGGAGCGACTGAACTTCGTAGCCACTTCGTAGCATTCGTCAGACGCAAAAGTTGCCCTTGCATAAGTACTGTCAGTATCAAGGTTTACAAATGTTGACTCGTGGGCATATCCTGGAACCATATCGCCTTCCTTCTCTTCCGAAACAATAAGATATGCAGACTTTTGGAGAACAATCTGCATAACCGATGAGTCAATTGACGCACCATAGTCATATACTTCGTAATGGAATAGGTTGGCGTTCTTTGCAATTTTCACGGGCTTAATCTGTGCGAAGCACGATGCCGCAGCAAGCAAAAAAGCAGTTGCAAGTATAAATGTCTTTTTCAAGGTGTATAAGTTTTGTTGTTGCAAAGGTAAAAAATTCCGAGAAAAAGAACACAATGAGATGCAAATCACATGAAATGTCAATTTTCTATGACCTGCATACGCTTAAATTCCTCGCAAAAAACAAAAATTTGATAATTTCCTATTATACAATCAGTTAACACCTACCATTGACACTTTTCCGCACGAGTTTTAGCCCAAACATGACATTTTTCTGCACGAATTTTCGCTGAATGTTGTCACTTTTCTGCACGAGTTTTAGGTATATGTTAAATCAAAAGAGTACTTATCGTCAACTATTATTATTCACTCCTCCTCACTTTCCACCACCTCAATTGTATTCCGAACCATGCGCAGTTCTTTTTTCTCCTTGCATTTCGGGCAAAGGACCCAATTAACACTACCGCGTTAAAAACTTAATTATCAACATCCCAACATTATTCACTACATTTGACAATTTGAATGAGATAAATTGTAAAAGTGTTAAATGACTGAAAATTATGATGTTATAGTAGTAGGTGCTGGGCATGCAGGCTGCGAAGCGGCAGCAGCGGCGGCAAATATGGGAAGCAAAGTGCTGCTCGTGACAATCGACATGAACAAAATCGCGCAGATGTCGTGCAACCCAGCTATGGGTGGAGTTGCCAAAGGTCAGATTGTCAGGGAGATAGATGCACTTGGTGGACTTTCGGGAATCGTTACCGACAAGGCAATGATACAGTTCCGTATGCTCAACATGTCGAAAGGTCCAGCAATGTGGAGCCCACGCGCCCAGTGCGACCGAATGGTTTTCAGTGGCGAATGGCGTAGTCAGCTCGAAGCGATAAATAATGTTTCGTTTCTACAAGATACTGTAAATAAGGTAATTGTAGAAAATAATCGAGTCTGCGGAATAGAAACCTACCTCGGGATAAAAGTATACGCAAAAGCAGTAATCCTCACCACTGGTACATTCCTTAACGGTCTGATGCACATAGGTCATAGCCACTTCGAAGGCGGACGAATCTCGGAACCTGCCGCTGTAGGACTTACACAGAACCTCGCAGAACTCGGTTTCACCTACGACCGAATGAAGACTGGAACCCCAGTAAGAATTGATGGCCGCACTATCGATTTCTCTGAACTTCAGGAACAAAGCGGCGACGAAACCATAGTTCCGTTCTCGTACATGCACAACTACAACCAGCATTTCCTGAAACAGCGCAGTTGCTACATTACATACACCAGCGAAGAAGTTCATGATACTCTGCGTCAAGGACTTAAGGACTCGCCACTGTACGACGGAACTATAAAGAGCATAGGTCCGCGCTATTGCCCGAGCATCGAGACAAAACTTGTAACTTTCCCCGATAAGGACAAGCACCAGCTTTTCCTCGAACCAGAAGGGGAGACCTCGGTTGAATTTTACCTTAATGGCTTCTCGTCGTCGTTGCCGATAGATGTGCAATACGAAGCTTTGCGTAAAATCAAAGGTCTTGAAAATGCAAAGATTTTCCGTCCCGGTTATGCCATCGAGTACGACTTCTTCCATCCTACCCAACTGAAGGCAACATTGGAGACTAAACTCATTGAAAATCTGTATTTTGCAGGACAAATCAACGGTACAACCGGCTACGAAGAGGCAGCAGGGCAGGGGATAATCGCAGGCATAAACGCACATCTGAAAATCAACGAAAAACCAGAATTCACACTCAACCGCGACCAAGCCTACATAGGTGTTCTTATAGATGACCTCATCACTAAAGGAGTTGATGAACCTTACAGAATGTTCACTTCGCGCGCCGAATTCCGCATACTTCTCCGTCAGGACAACTGCGATGTAAGGCTCACCGAACTTTCGCACAATATTGGTCTTGCAACCGATGAACGCTTAAGAGTTTTCGAAGACAAGATTGCAAAGCGCGACAAACTAATTGACTTCTGCAACAACCAGAGCTGCAAACCCGAAACTATCAACGCAATGCTCTCTGAATTAGGAAGTTCGGAGTTAAAACAAAGCATAAAAATGAACAATATTATCACTCGACCGCAAGTGAAAATCAAGGATTTATGCCGTTTCGACAATGAACTTGATACACTTGTTTCGAGCTTTGGTGACAAGAAAGACGAGATAGTTGATGCTGCCGAAATACTGCTGAAATACTCAGGCTACATTGAGCGTGAAAAACTCATTGCAGACAAGTTGAAGAGATTGGAAAATATTGTCATCGAAGGCAAGATAAATTATGCTGAAGTAAATTCACTCTCTACCGAAGCACGGCAAAAACTGATGAAAATTAATCCGCACACCATTGGTCAGGCATCTCGAATAAGCGGTGTTTCTCCATCCGATATAAGTGTGCTATTGGTGTTAATGGGAAGGTAAATTATCGATCACTGAGTTTGTCGAATGGATGGTACTTATAAAATAAACAACAAATGTTTCATGTGAAACAATTATAACGATAAGATTATGAGAAAAATAGAAGGTAACATTATTGATGTTCTCAACAGGAAAATATTCAAGGGTGAAATCACAATCGAGAATGATAGGATTGTAAAAATTACTCCAAAGGAAACCACAAGTGATGTATATATTTTGCCAGGTCTGATTGATTCGCACATTCACATCGAAAGCACAATGATGATACCAAGCGAATTTGCTAAGGTTGCAGTTAAGAACGGTACTATTGGTGTTGTTACTGACCCACACGAAATTGCGAATGTGCTTGGAGAAAAAGGTATTGATTTTATGATAAAAAACTCCGAATCAACACCTTTGAAGACATTCTACTGTGTGCCGTCGTGTGTTCCGGCAACCACATTTGAAACCTCTGGAGCTACTCTTGACGCTGATAAAATTGACAAGATTTTCACTAAATACGGTCTTAAAGTGCTTGGTGAAATGATGAATTATCCTGGCGTTATTTATGATGACCCGGAAGTGCTGGCAAAGCTCGAAGTTGCAAAGAAACATGGAGCGGTTATTGATGGTCACTCACCGCAAGTAAGTGGCGACAACTTGAAAAAATATATCAACGCAGGAATAAGCACCGACCACGAATGTCGAGATATTGATGAAGCAATTGAAAAAATAAACCTTGGCATGAAAATTCTCATCCGAGAAGGTTCGGCTGCTAAAAATTTTGATGCTTTATATCCCCTAATTTCCAAATTCAATAAATCGGTAATGCTTTCGACGGATGATTCACACCCAGACGACCTTTTAAAATTTGGACACATTAACAAAATATTGAAAATGGGCATAAAGTACGGAATTGACATTTTTGACTTGCTTACGGCCGCATGTGTAAATCCGGTTAAACATTACAATCTTCCAATCGGACTTCTCCGCGAAAAAGATTATGCTGACATGATTATTGTTGACGACCTAAAATCATTCAATATTCAAGAGACAATAATAAATGGTAACACAGTATACTCGAATGGCCGAATTTTGTTCAGCACAAAAAATATCCAACCCATTAATAATTTCAATGTTCAAAGAATCAGTGAAGCTGATGTAAAAATAGAACCAAAGGCTGAAAAGATAAAGGTGATAGAAATTATCGAAAACGAATTACTCACTAATTGCATTATCGAGAAGGCTAGGGTAGAGGATGGGAATGTTGTTTCCGATACAAAGAATGACATACTTAAAATTGCCGTGATGAACCGTTACTCAAAAGACGCAAAACCGCAAATAGGATTCATCAAGGGATTTGGTCTTACCGCTGGAGCAATCGCGACATCGGTGGCACACGATAGTCACAACATAATTGCTGTTGGCACAACTGACGAAGATATCATAAAAGCAATAAACGAAATAATCGACAACAAAGGTGGTATGTGCTATGTAAAGGGTATGGACTACTACACCTTGCCACTTGAATTTGCTGGACTAATGACTCAGCAAAGTTGCGAACGCATAAGCGAAATGTATGGCCGAATGAACCATATCGTAAAGAGCAACGGCTGCAGACTTGCATCACCATTTATGACACTTTCGTTTATGTCGCTTCTGGTAATTCCAAGTCTCAAGTTAGGCGACAAAGGACTATTCGATGTAGATAAATTTGAAATGACAGACTTGTTTGTAAAATAACTAAATGTTTCATGTGAAACAATATATAAGATATTGATAATAAATGATTTAATAGTAATATTATATAATCTCAACTTCGACAGACTCAGCCAGCTAAACTTCGAAAATTTCCGCCCGTTGAGCATGTCGAAACGAAGGAAAGTAAATATTAAAACTGTATAAACGCCCCTTCGACAGACTCAGGGAGCGAAAAAAAATCCGCCAAATGAGCTTGTCAAAGTGAATATTTAATATGAACGCATATATGTACATATTACTCTGCGACGATGGCAGTTATTATACTGGCAGTACTAGAGATTTGGGACAAAGACTCGAAGATCACTTTAATGGTGCTGGTGCTAATTATACAAGAAAGCACAAACCAATAAAGTTAGTCTATTATGAAGAATTTGACAGAATAGATGAAGCATATTATAGGGAGAAGCAAGTACAGGGATGGTCAAGGAAGAAGAAAGAGGCTTTAATTAATGGAATGGAGGTGAAATTACCTGAACTATCTAAGAATTATACTCAGTATGGAAAATATGTAGAACACGCCCCTTCGACAAGCTCAGGGAGCGAGAACAATCCGCCCGTTGAGTCTGTCGAAACGAAGGAAACAGAATTTAGAAATAATAGAAACGCCCCTTCGACAAGCTCAGGGAGCGAGAACAATCCGCCCGTTGAGCTTATCAAAACGAAGTATTAATACTAAATGATTATAAATCAGTAGTTTAGTGATAAAAATAACACAAATTAAATGTTAAGCATTTGTTCCACATAAAACATCTCTTAAAACACTATAAATCAAAATATTAAACATAAAAATCATATGAAAATTCTAATTCAACGAGTAAAACATTCGAAATGCATCGTAGATGGTAAAGAAATTTCCAAAATAGGGCAGGGGATACTCGTTTTCGTAGGCATAACAAACGAAGATACAACCGAAGATATTGAATGGCTAGCTAACAAAATGGTAAATCTCCGAATTTTCAACGATGATGACGGCGTCATGAACAAATCGTGCATTGAAATTAATGGCGAAATAATGATAATAAGTCAATTCACACTTCACGCACGCACAAAGAAAGGTAACCGTCCCTCATACGTTGATGCAGCAAAACCAGAAATTTCTGAACCTCTATACAACAAATTTATCGAAACTGTCAACTCACTTACTGACAAACAATCTGCAACTGGAATTTTCGGTGCCGACATGAAGATAGAACTCCTCAACGATGGACCTGTAACAATAATTATCGACTCAAAAAATAGGATATAACTTTCTACTTCTTCGAAGTCATTATGTCCAATACATAATGGTCGGTTTCGTTCATGCCGCTGGTGCCAATAAGAGTAAGGTTTCGGATGCAGTCGTCAACATCGTTGTCGATAATGCCTTCGACGCACGAAACACAATGGTTTTCCATAGCTAGCATCGACGAAAATGCAGCCGAAGAAATTCCAGTGGCAATCTTAAGCGAACAACTCGGTTTAGCACCATCGCAAATCATCCCGGTAATGTTTGCAATCATATTTTTTACCGAATAGCAAATCTGCTCGTATGTTCCTCCCATCAGGTAAGTAATTCCGCAACTAGAACCAGTAGATGCAACCACGCAGCCGCACAAAGCCGACAAGCGGCCAAGGCTCTGCTTAATATAAATTGATGTCAAATTGCTTAAAATCAATGCTCTTATCAGTTTTTCCTCTGGTTGATTGGTATCACGAGCATAAATACAAACAGGAACTGTGGTTGCAATACCTTGATTTCCACTGCCGGAGTTGCTCATTACAGGACTTGGACAACCAGCCATACGGGCATCACAAGCAGCCGAGGTGTAAGAAACTATATCCTTGAAAATACCATTGCCAAAAAGCGCATCGTGCTGATGTCCGTGCAACATCTTGCCCAAGGTATGACCAAAATTATTATTGAACGATTCCTCAGCAATGGACATGTTCATCTTGCCAGCCTCTAGAATGAAAGAAATTTCGTCAATAGGTGCAGTCGTTGCAAAATCGTAAACCTTGCGCATACTTAGGTGGCAACATTCCGAATCCTTACATTCCGAAGAGTCAACTTTTTTCTCGAAAATAACCTCATCGTTGCGTGAAATATGAATGAAATTTGTATGTCCGCAGGCGATTATGGCCTTTGCAGAATCGTTTCCAGCAAAGCAAATTGCCTCGATGTAGAGTTTTTCGGTGATTCCAGTCTTGCGCTTTATGCTAATACGCTTTTCGTCAATCATCTGCTTGCCTTTGGAAATGCTGTCGGCGTTCACATCCTTCAGCACCTCGAGTCCATATTCCGACTTACCAATCAATGCACCCAACGCAATAGAAATAGGCAGACCAATCATTCCAGTGCCGGGGATACCAACGCCCATTGCATTTTTCAGCACATTATCGCTCAGGTAAACCTCGATGCGTTCGGGAACAGAGCCAAGAGTTTCCTTAGCCTTTGCCACTGCCAGTGCCACTGCCACAGGTTCGGTACATCCGATAGCAGGAACTACTTCGCTCTTAATAAGATCGATAATCTGTTTTCTTTCTGTTGCGTCCATACAAAAAATTTTTCTGCAAAAGTACAACTTTATTTACGAATTTAGGATTACGATTTACGAATTAAAAAAGAATTTGAGGGTCAAATCATTTAACTTTTAAAACATCATTTTGTTGAAAAAATAGCGTAAGATTTTTATGTATTTTGCCGTGCAGAATGTAGTTTTGCACAAAAATAAAATTTACGACAATGAAAAGCTTAAAGGAACTGATGCCCGAAATTTACTTCGAGGTAATGGACAAGGAAGATTTCGCAGAACACGAAATGTACCTTAACAAGATAATCGACCCCAACAACCACACAAAGATATTCAAGCAGAAAGGCGACATTGAGGAGTTCGTTTTCTACAATTTCGACCTTAAGCGATTGAAAAACAAAATTCTGAAAGTAGTATCAGGAACAAAGAACGATGTGCTGATGTACAGGGTATTCCCAAGCAAGGAACACGATTTCATACTCGCTTCTTTCTACGAAGACCTTGAATTCAGTTCACGCCGCAACGAGTTCAATATTCCGAACACCGATGACTTCAAGAAAATATTCATCGACAAGAACAACAAAATTACAAAGTATGTCGATTTCGGATGCAAGGTTGATGAGGCAAAGAAAAATACAACATTGTTGCTAAAATGCGTCAACATTTCGCACAATACATTGATTTCAAACATTTTTGAAACTATCGAACGTCACGAACTCAGCACCGACTACATGGAATTGTGGCAGGTAAAGAAGTCGGACAAGAAAATCGATGTCTATTACGAAATCTCAATTGAAATCAATTCGCTGCTGGCAAAAGAAGAAATTGATTCTATCGGCGATGACTTCGAACGCTACATTCAGTGCTACATTAAGCCGATGAGTATTTTCGACCTTGTTGGTCCTGCAATGGTTGGTCCATCAAGCTCGCACACCGCCGGCGCAAACCGCATAGGACAGATTGCAAGGAACATTATCTGCGCTGTTGAAAAGTCGGGCGAAACTATTGAAACTGTCGAGGTTAAACTTATAGGTTCGTTCCGCGATACAGGCGTTGGACACAAGACTCCATCGGCTCTTGGTGGCGGACTTTGCGGATATGTTACAGATGATCCGCGAATGATTGAAGCAGGAGATCCACAATCGCTGAGTAAGAACGGAATCAAGTTTGCAAACTGTACAGCAAAGTTCAATGGATATAAGAAAGGTTCTGCCGACGACGATGCTAGATACGCAGACCAGAAGAACGCAAACATCGCCGAAGTTATCTTCAAGACCAACAAGGGAACACACTGTGTTACAGGTTTTTCAATCGGAGCCGGAAATGTTGAAATAAGGTTCTACGACGGAATGTTGGATTTTGCACTCGATGGAAAGATTGACACTGTTCTGAACGGTGGAAAAATTGAAAAAATCAACGAAAAGAACGCAAATCTGCCTAAAATTGCAAAGATATACAACGAAAATTCGGCTACCGAACTTCCAATGATGCCTTTCCATACTTTTGAGGAACTTATAGAATATGTGAACGAGGAAAAAATTAATCTTATCGACCTTATACTTGACATTGAAAAGCAGCTGCAGAACACAGACCGCAAGCAGGTTTACGACAAGATGCGCAGCTACTGGAACATTATGCAGAAGTCGGTTGACGATGGAATCCGTAGCAACGAACTTACATTACTAAAACTCACCGGCAAGGATTCGAAGAATATCAACAAGTACCGCGAAGGCAACAAGATTTTCGACAACATTTATGGTAAGGCAGTTGCTTACGCTGTAGCCGTAAACGAGATAAATGCAAAGTCGGGTGTTATAATAGCTTGTCCTACTGCAGGTTCGTGCGGAATTTTGCCTGGCGTACTGAAAGCTTACAACGAAATTCACAAGCCTGATGAAGACAGGATACTCGAATCATTGATGATTGCAGGTTTCTTTGGAATGATTTTGTTTGGTGATGTTTCTACTGCTGGAGCTGACTATGGATGCCAGGCAGAAATTGGTTCGGCAGCGGCAATGGCGGCAGCAGCTTTGGTTTATCTCGAAGGAGGCGATGTAGAACAAATGATTGAAGGTTTTACCATTGCAATAAAGAATTCGCTCGGTCTTATCTGCGACCCTATTGCCGGACTTGTGGAAGTTCCTTGTGTAAAGCGTAACGGTATTTATTCATCGCACGCAATCAGCGCGGCTCTTATGGCTCTCAGTGGAGTGAAGTCGTTTGTTTCGCCAGATGAAGTTGTGCTTACAATGCGTGAAGTTGGTGAACGCCTGAATGTCGATTACAAGGAAACTGGCAAGGCTGGTCTCGCCAAGACCCGCGACGGTAAGGAAGTGGAGAAGAACTTTGCCAACGAGGTGAAGAAGTTCTTCAACTAGAAGCAACCGCCCACTGAGCCTGTCGAAGTGAAGGTTTTAGTAATAATATAGTACAACCCTTCGACATGCTCAGGGTGCGGAATAGTGCGAGAAATTATATGGCAATTTTTATCTTTTTTATGTCAATTACATAGATTTATGTTTTGTATTTCAGAAATTTTTCTTTTCTTTGTGCCATAGAATTTTTAAAATTTATTAAGATGAAATCAAGACTTTTTATTTCACTTCTCATTGTAGCAATGAGTGTGATTGTTTTTAGCGGTTGCCAGAAACGGTCATCATGCGAGGGCGGAATACAAGGACATTTTGAAGTACTTGACGAACCATATCAAACAGAGCCTAATTTTTTTTATGTTAGTAATGTGAAAGTCACTGCTAATTTTTATGATTCTAATAATCGTATTTATTTTATAACAGGCAAAGTTCCTAAAAAAATATCTTCTAATTCTTTGGTAACAGCAAAAATTCATGTAGTTGACCCAGGTGAAGAATATGATTCAAAGCCACATTACACGCAACCATTAGCACATGTCTATAAATTGGATTGTATTTGTATTGATGAAGAATAATAATT
>JBGUHW010000043.1:0-39721 GCA_045112395.1 Bacteroidales bacterium | reverse complement strand
CGATGCTTTGCTTGACATGATTCCATATCGCAAATTGGAAAAGTATCTCGAAGAAAAGACCATACAGATAGCTCCGTTGGCATTCATGCGTGGACGTACTTTGAGCGAAGCCTTTGTTATTCTCGATGAGGCTCAGAATGCAACCTACACACAACTGAAAATGTTTCTCACTCGTATGGGCGAAAATTCCAAGTTTATTGTCACTGGCGACCTAACACAGATAGACTTGCCGCGAAAGTCTGATTCGGGTTTGCTTTCCGCTCATCGCATTCTTGGTAAGATTCCTGAAATTTCGTTCGTGCAGTTCGACAAGGGTGACATTATCCGACACAAGGTTGTTGGCAGGATTGTCGATGCTTACGAAAAAAGCGAGAAGGAAAAGGATTCAGAATAAGATAAATTTGTTATTTTTGTTTCAAAATTGTGGTAATGGATTCGTCAGTAGAACATATTTTGGTTGAATATTTCAAGGGTAAACCAGTTGAAAAAGCTTGGGTATTCGGTAGTTTTTCTCGTGGAGAGGAGCGTCCCGACAGCGATATTGACATTATGGTCAGATTATTACCCGATGCAAAGATGGGTCTTAGTTTTTATGGAATGATGTGTGACCTTGAGGATTTGCTTCATCGTCCAGTAGACATGGTTAGAGAAGGAAACTTGTTGCCTTTTGCTGTGGAAAGTGCAAATCACGATAAAATATTGATTTATGAGAGAACCATCAAGGGATAAAAACCGTTTAGAACATATTCTTCAAGCCATAAGCAAAGTTGAGGAATATACCAACTCAAAGACTAAAGAATACTTGGCAAATAATTCTTTGTATTTGCACGCAACTGCATATAATATACAGATTATTGGAGAGGCAACCTACAAGTTATGCAAAGAATTCAAGGATGCGCATTCTGATACGCCTTGGAGAATAATTGAAAAAATGCGACATATTCTTGTCCACGATTATTTCTCTGTGGATATTGAAATAATGTGGCTTGTAATACAAGATGACATTCCTGTATTAAAACAACAGATTGCCCAATATTTGTTGGAGTTTGAATCCCAAGAAAAAAGCGAGAAGGAAAACAAGGCTGAATAAAGTTTTTCTTCTAAAATTTGTATGTCAGCAACATATTTATTATCTTTGCTTCTTATTTGTTATAAATGGCGAGAAGGTTTGTCATATTGTTGCTGATTATTGTTGCGGGATTATCTCGTAGTTATGCTCAGTTTGATAATGATTTTTGCAACGATATTGACGATAAGAAGCTGATAAAGTCATTCCAGAAAGGCGTACAGTTGCTAAATGACGGCAAAATGAATGAGGCTGAAGTCGTTTTCGCCAAAATCCTTGATGAGGAACCGGAATTTACTGAGGCTTGGGTTGCAAGTTCGGAAATAAACTACTCTAAATACAAAAGTGCAAAGGATTCCAAAACGCAAAACAACTATTATTCACGCTATGTAAAGTGCCTCGAAAGTGTTGCAAAGACTTGTCCTTCATATCAGAACTACGAGGTTTGCTATACCTTGGGCAAGATATTTTTCAGCCACGACAAGCTTGATGTTGCAAAGAAGTACTTGTCAACATATACGGCAAATGCAAAAAAAGGAACCAAGTACTATACCGATGCCGAAAGCACAATCCATTATATCGACCAGTACTTGAATCTTATAGAAAATCCAGTGCCGTTTGAGCCAGTTGTCGTTGAGGGCGTTTCGAGTGCATACGACGACTATCTTCCGCTTAGTTCGCCGGATGGTTCACTTGCTTTGTTTACTAAGGCGTACATGAAGAAGGAGGTGCAGTCAATATATGGCGATAAGTTTGTGGAGGAATTTACCGTGTCTAAAGCATCCGATGACAAAGGCCTTGTTTTCTCGCCTGGCGAACCGTTGCCTTATCCGTTTAACACTGGCAAGAATCAAGGAGCGGCATCAATTTCAATCGACAACAAAACGTTATTCATAACAATTTGCGAGTTCGTAAGCAACAACTATGATAATTGCGACATATACATGTCGACTCGAGTTGGCGACGGTTGGTCCGAACTTAAATCGCTAGGTCCAAATATAAATGGCTTGTACACATGGGAAAGCCAGCCGTCTATTTCTGCCGATGGAAAAACCTTGTATTTTGCTAGCATACGCGAGGGCAATGTCGGTTTCAATCCCGACAATCCTACATCGGATCTATACTATTCCACAAAAGACGAAAAAGGCAATTGGAGCAAGGCAAAAAATCTTGGTTCAAAGATAAATACGCCTGGCAACGAAAAGTCTCCGTTTATACATTCCGATAGTCAGACGCTCTATTTCTCGTCCGATGGACATCTTGGAATAGGCGGCTACGACATTTTCTTTACCAAGTTCAGGGACGGCGATTGGACTAAGCCAGTAAATATTGGCTATCCGATAAACACAAAGAATAATGATTTGGGATTTGTTGTTAATACACAAGGAACCAAGGCATATTTTGCATCGAACAAACTGAATGGAAAAGGTGGTTGGGATATTTATGCCATCGACCTGTACAAGGAAGCGCGTCCCGAAAAGGTTTTCCTCGTGAAAGGTCAACTTGTTGACGACAACGGCAGTTCGCTTGGGGATGCAAAGCTTGAAGTGAAGAACACCCGCACCGAGGAGGTTTCGGAAGGTATTGTTGACTCGGAAACTGGACAATATGCTGTCGCTGTTACTGCAACCGACGAAAAGGACGACTTCCTTATGGTTGTGAAGAAGGAGGATTATAGTTTCACATCAACGCTGATAGAGCCTACCGAAGAAACTTTTGAAAAGCCAGTAGAAGTGAATTTCGAAGTGAAGCCAATTGCTGCAGGAAAGTCGGTGCAGATAAACGACATATATTATGCTACGGCATCGTATGAAATAAACAGCAAAAGCCTTGCTGTGCTTGATGAGTTTGCCGATTTCCTGAAGACAAATCCTACAGTGAAGGTTGAGATTCGCGGTCATACTGATAACATAGGTAGCGCCCAGACAAACATAACATTGTCTAACAATCGTGCGAAGGCAGTTTACGATTACCTTTTGACAAAGGGCGTTTCAAAATCGAACATAAGCTACAAAGGTTTTGGACCTAATATGCCAATTGCCGACAATAGCACCGAAGCTGGTCGTGCGAAGAACAGAAGGACAGAATTTTACATCGTGTCGAAATAGCTTGTAAGTGATCCAATCTTTTTGTAAATTTGTACCACTAAATTTTGACTCTTATGAAGTGTAAACTTTTCATTTTTACCGTATTGGTGGCGTTGTTGCTGTCATCATGTGCTAAGAATTACGAGGTAAAACCATACAACGAAGGTGTTAACATTATTCCTGTCCCTAAGGAAATGTCGGTTGATACGACCAGGCATTTTGTCCTTGACAAGAATACCGTTTTTATTGTCAATTGTGATTCTGCACGGAATATTGCCGAGTTTTTTGCAAAAAAGTTAAGACTCTCAACCGGATACGACTTCAAGGTAGAGGAAAACGGAGAAAAGAATGTCATCACACTTGAGCTTGATGCCAATGCTCCGATTGTACGCGAAGGCTACAATCTTTCTGTTACAGAAAATGTTGTTTCGATTGAGGCATCATCGGCAGCAGGACTTTTCTATGCAATGCAAAGCATGATGCAACTTTTGCCTGCCGAAATTGAATCGTCCGAAGTTGTGAAAGACGTTGAGTGGAGTATGCCATGCGTTGAAATTTCCGACGAACCACGCTTCGCCTACCGTGGCGTGCATCTTGACCCGTCGAGGCATTTTGTTGATGTTGAGTTTATTAAGAAGCAAATTGACATCTGGGCAATGTACAAGGTCAACACCATGCACTGGCATCTTACCGACGACCAGGGCTGGCGCATCGAAATAAAGAAATACCCCGAACTCACTAAGGCTGGTGCAACACGCATCGAGGGCGAAGGCTACGAGTACGGCGGGTTCTACACCCAGGAGCAAGCAAAGGAACTTGTTGCATACGCAGCAGAGAGGTTCATAACAATAATTCCCGAACTCGAAGTGCCAGGACACGAACTTGCTGCAATTTCGGCTTATCCATGGTTGTCGTGCAACAACGATACTGTAAGGCCGCGCATTGTTTGGGGCGTGGAAGACATTGTGATGTGTCCTGGGAAAGAATCAACATTTGAATTTTTGCAAGGTGTGATTGATGAGTTAGTTGAGATTTTTCCGAGCGAATATTTCCACATTGGTGGCGACGAATGTCCTAAGGTTTTCTGGAAGAAGTGTCCTTTGTGCCAGGCAAGAATTAAGGAAGAACATTTGGATGAGAATCAGAATCATTCGCCCGAGGACTGCCTGCAGAGCTATGTCGTGAAGCGCGTTGAGGCTATGCTTGCAAAGCACGGACGCAAGATTATCGGCTGGGACGAAATCCTTGACGGTGAGATAAATCATACGGCTACGGTAATGTCGTGGCGTGGCGAAGATGGTGGAATTGCCGCAGCGCAGAAAGGTCACGATGTGATAATGACGCCTTACAACGGCGGAATGTATATCGACTACTATCAGGGTGACAGCAAGATTGAGCCTGTGACCATCGGTGGTAGTTCGAAGCTAGAGACTACTTACGCCTACAATCCGATTCCCGACACCTTGGCAAAACTGAACCTTGGCAATCATGTGCGCGGCGTGCAGTGCAATCTTTGGGCAGAATACCTATATAATGACACGTTGCGCGAGTACCGCTACTATCCGCGTGTGATGGCACTTGCTGAAGTCGCTTGGTCGCCGTTGGAGAAGAAAGACTATGTCGATTTCTGCCGTCGCCTAAACAATACTTATGTGCGTCTAGATATGCACAATGCAACATACCACATTCCGTTGCCGGAACAGCCCAACGGCTCATGCAACTTTGTGGCATTTGTCGATTCGGCGGTGCTGGAGTTCACGACTTCGCGGCCTGTAAAGATGGTATATTCGACCGATGGTTCCGATTTGACGGCAAGTTCAACCGAATATGTAGCACCTATTGTAATAAAGGATAACACCCTGCTGAAGATTGCTTCGGTATTGCCATCGGGAAAGTTGAGCCGTGTGCGTGAGATTACCGTCGAGAAGCAGGAATATGCACCTGCAGTGGATGTTGCTGATGTAGAAGCAGGATTGCGTATGCACAATGTTGCAGGAATGTTCCTAAATGTTGCCGAGTTGGAAAAGGCGACTGGCAAGGCCGAAAGGGATACTATTATTTCCAAACTGGTTGACATCCGCAGTGTGGCTAATTTTGGCGAGCCGCTTAATGGCTATGACAATTATGCATCCATTGCCGAAGGTTATATCCAAATCGATGAGGATGGCGTGTATTATTTTTCCACCGACAACGAGGAATTTTGGATTGACGGCAAAAAGTTGATTGACAATTCTGGCGAGGTGAAGCGCTTTTCACGTAACGACAAGTCGGTGGCACTGGCAAAAGGCCTACATCCGATAAAGATTGTGTATTTAGGTCATATCATTGGTGGCTGGCCGTCAGTTTGGAACGACGGAAAGGTGGAGATGAGACGGTCGGACCAAGAAAAATTTGAAAAGATTGACGGGAAAATATTTTTCAATTGACAATTGACAATCGAAAAACCTGTAAGGGCGCAATGCATTGCGTCTTTATAAAACAAATAATAAATAATTGATATACAACGATTAATATTATGCGAAAAATTTCGTTGCGAAATTTTTCGCAAGTACAGCAAGGGTCTTTATTTGGAGCGAACAGCTTCTATTTGCTATCTTTAATCTTCAATCCTTTCAGATATTCCTTCTGCTCGGTTGTAATCCTATAGCTTTCGATTGCTTTCTGTATAGTCTTGTTGTGTGTCCACGGAGCGAGACGTTTCTGCTCGATGATAGGCAGTGTGGCATCATATTGTTTTGCAAGTGCGGTGGCAAAGTACCATGCGACCATCATTTTCACATAGTATTCATTATTGCGGATGTCGGCAACCCATTCCAGGTATTCTGGACGGAAATCGTCGTCAAGGAAATGTGTCATAAGCATTTCGATGCCGAAACGAATGGTGTAGGTCTTGCTTGATTTCATCCATCTGCGTATGTCTTTTATCAGTTGTGAGTGTTTTTTGTTGAATGCTTTTGGTCTAATGAGGTCGCAGGTTGCCCAGTTGTCGATATAGGGTAGGAGACGATCAATTTCGGCAATGCAACGATTGTAATCCTTAATTTCTGAAATTATAAAGCCATGCATGTTGTTTTCATCGTAGTATTGGTGAGGAAGATTCGACAGAAAATCATCGATTTCTGCATCCTTGGCATATTGCTTTGCCGTAGTCCGCAGTTGTGGTGTGCGTACACCAATTATCCTTTCAATGTCGATTCCTGGCATAAGTTTGGAGTGAAAGTCACGGTATTTCAAGTCCTGCAGAGCAAATAGGCTTTCGCGAATCCTAATGGTTACTGGCTTATACTTTTTTGCGTAGGCAAAAAGTTCAATTGGCAGATGGCAATAGCCTGTCGGATTCTTGTCCAAGTAGTCTTGATGGTACTCATCAGCAGGATAGAAGTTCTTCAGCGGTGAGACTTCCACTTGCAAGGGTGAGTTGTATTTCTTTGCTTCCAATGCCATAACATTTTGTATGATTGGCAAGTCTGACTTGTCGGTATAGTATATTCCTGTACGGTAGCGTGTGCCGAAGTCTGCTCCCTGACGGTTGAGGCTTGTCGGGTCGATTGATTTGAAATATAGTCTTATGATTGTACGCAGCGGAATTATGTATGAATCGTATTCCACTAGCACGGTTTCTGCATAACCGGTGAGGTCGGTATATACCTGTTCGTAGGTTGGATTTTCGGTGTTGCCGTTTGCGAATCCAACCTGGGTGAATGTTATGCCTTCTATTTGCTTTAGGTAATGTTCTGCTCCCCAGAAACATCCTGCAGCAAGATATATTTTCTTTTTCATGTCTATTGTTTTAATGTTCCGTTATCGTTGAAAAGTTCGCAAATGTCTGTAGGTTTTTGTAGCCATATTGTGTTAAGTCCAACTCCCTTTGCGCCAAGGCAATGCTTTTCGCAGTCGTCGATGAAAAGGGTTTCAGCGGCGATGAGGTTATGCTTGTCGAGTATATGCTGGAAGATTTTCGGGCTGGGCTTGCGTTCGCCAATTTTGTAGGAGAAGAAAATCTCGTCGAAACCTTGACCGCCAAAGTCGAAGCCTGCTTCGCTATTGAGGTATTTGGTGAAATATTCGGCATTTATCACATCGCTGTTGCTTAGAACAAAGGTGTGGTAGTGTTTGTGGACCTTTGGGAACAGCTGCTGGTGTTCGCGTTTAAAATCGACAATCAGCGAGTTCCACGCATCGCAAATTTGTTCGTTGGAGATCTTGGTATTTAGGATTTTGCGGAATTCGTTGCAGAACTCGTCTGTTGTTATCTCGTTCGCCTCGAAGCGTTTTGTAAGCGCGAGGTCGTACACTTTGCGATATGGTTGTTCGCAAGTGATGCCGAATTCGTGTAGCCGTTTGTCGATGAGGTTGACATCTATTGTGATAATTGGTCCGCAGAGGTCGAAAATTATGTTTTTGATGTTGTACATTGTGTTTTTTTTTAGTCGCTGCGCGAGAACGGCGAAGCCCTCAACGAAGTTAAATTATACAAATATGATACAAATTATAAAAATCAAATAAGCTTGATTTTGTCAATAACTCCTGTTTTTATATCGCGGTGGTACCATTCTGAATACAATCCTTTCGGACTGAAATTTATTAGCATTCCAAATGGCAAATGTGTTAGGTTCATATAGTTCCATAATTGATGGCGATGTGGGGTGTCAATATGGGCAATGGTTTTCAACTCTACAATTATATTGCCATCTATGACTAAGTCCATGCGATAAGATTGGTCAAGTTGCACATCATCCCAATAAATAGGTAGAACGGCTTGCCGTTCTACACTGTAGCCGTCTTTTTCAAGCAAATACTTAAAAGCGGCTTCGTATGCAGATTCTAATAATCCGTAATGGTACTTGTTATGAACCATCATTGCAATTCCTGTTATTTTATGAAAAAACTCGTACCTTTTATTATGTTCTTTAATTAAATCCATTTTTCATTATATATTTGTTTTATTTGTACAAATTTGTTTTATTTCTGCCACTTTAGTGGCACTAAGAAATCTTTATTTTACTATCTATTTTGTATTATGCAAAATAGATAGTGAAATTAGTTGTTTTCAAGCCATCGTGAGAAGAATACATCGTATACGAAATATTCTGATTTATTGATACTTACCTCGTCTAGTATCAAATCTTTTTCTATGAGTGACGATAATAATCGTTGCGAATTTGCTGCGGTTCCAATTGAATATTTTGATAGAAATTTGCTTGACATAGGTTGCATAACAGAGCCTTCTTTGGCTATTGCCTTTAGAAAATTCCATTGTTGTGTTGTGAGAAGCGACCTATATTGCAAGAATATCGTTTCGTTGAGAGCCAAAAGTTGTGCAGCCAAATTTCTTGCATCTGCCAATGTGATATTTCGTTTTGAATTTTGGAATATGAAGTTGCATAGCGATTGCGTGTAGAATGTGTGGCATCGTGTGAAGTCGAGTATGAACTCCACTGCTTCGGGCTCTATTGCTTTGCCATTCGATTCAAACAACTTATTTATAAATTCAGAATATTTGTCGACGGCAATTTTGCCTAAGTTTACTGGCATTGTGCTGCAATAGAAAGGTTTACGAGCGTTTATAAACATGTCTATCATCATGTGTCGGCGACTGCCACAAAAGATGAAGTTTACATTTTTGAGCATTTGTATGTGTGTTCTCAGCACTGCTTCCATATATACGCCCTTGTATTCTCGTATTTGCTGAAACTCATCGAAAGCAACGATGACCGGTTTGTCGTGGTTCTCAAGAAAATTGAAAATGTTTTTCAGTGTGGTAAGCTTTTCGTCATCGCTATTGAAGGAGAGTGACAGTTCGGGACTGCCAGTCAGTTTGTCGAACGAAAGTGTTGGCTTCATGCCGCCTATTGCTTTAAGAAGTTTCTTAAGTACAGGTATTTTCTTCTGGTAGGCTTCAACTATTGCTTCGGCGAATGCGGTTACGAAATCTTCCGTATTTTGGGTAGCGTATATGTCGACATAGAAGGTGTCTATGTCCATTTTTTGTTCTTTGATTTCGTCGAATAGTCGGTAGATTAGTCCGGTTTTCCCCATTCTTCGTGGTGAAATCAAAGTGGCGTTGGCTCCGTTGGTGACAATGCGAAGCAAGTCCTGCAATTCGCTTTCACGGTCACAAAATAATTCCTTGTCAACTTTCGGTGATAGTACAAACGGATTTTTCATGTGCATTATTTTTATGCAAAAATACTATCTATTTTGTATTATGCAAAATAGATAGTGATTTTTTTTGATTTTATAGAAAGCACGTTTGTGTATTTTAATATAAATCAGAATGTTATGTTGTGGTTGTCTGGAGAATATTTTTGATAAGGCATCAAAAAATGCTTTGTTTTTAACAAAAATTTGGTCTAAAATATTAAAATAATCTTGCGTTGTTGCTGATTTTATAGCTTGCTGTAGTCGGGGGAGAAGGTGTCGCCATCGTCCATGTTGCCAGTGGTTATGCCTTTCTTGAGCCAACGTGAGCGTTGTGCTGAGGTGCCGTGGTTGAACGATTCGGGGACGGTGTAGCCCTTTGCCTGCTTTTGCAGATAGTCGTCACCAATGCGGGCGGCAATAGCCAGACCTTCCTCGATGTCGCCATCCTCGAGCGAGTTGAACATTGCATTATCCCTGTTGGCCCACACGCCAGCATAGAAATCGGCTTGCAATTCGAGGCGGACGCTAATCTTATTGCTTTCAGTCTTGCTGACGCGGTCCATCTTTTCGTGGGCATCGCCGAGGGTGCCGAGCAGGTACTGCACATGGTGTCCTACTTCGTGGGCTATTACGTATGCGTAGGCAAAGTCGCCGGCTGTGCCGAACTGTTGTTTCATGGTCGAGAAGAACGACAAGTCGATATAGACGGTCTGGTCGGCAGAGCAGTAGAATGGTCCCGACGATGACGATGCGCCACCGCATCCCGACTGAACCGAATTGGTGAAAAGCACTAATTTAGGTGCGACATATCTTTTGCCTCTCTTGCTGAATTCGGCAGTCCAGACATCTTCGGTTCCTGCCAGAATCTTTTTGGTAAACGATGCTAGTTCCTCTTCTTCGGCTGTCGGCGTGTATGCCGATTCGGTTTCGGTACCGATGTTAAGGTTTTGTATTGCTTCGGATGGGTCTTTGCCGAGCAACAGGGCAATAATGCCTACTATGATTGCTCCGCCGATTCCAAGTCCGGCACCCATTTTCTTGCCACGTCTGTCGTCAACATTTGTGCTTTCGCGTCGTCCGTCTAATCTCATAATTTTTAAAATTTAAATTTACTGAGACGCAATAAATTGCGCCTGTACATTGATGATGCAAAGGTAATGAAAAATAATAATGGTTCAAAGGGGGGAGGATGTTTAATGTTCAAGGTTTCTGGTTTCAGGTTTCTATGGCTGCGCCGTTTCTATGGGCTTCGCCCGTTTCTGTTGAGACGCAAAATTTTTCGTCTGTACATGAATAATCGCGCCATGGCGCGATTGTACAATATTCAAAAAAAGAGTCGCTGCGCGAAATGAAAATGAGTCGTTGCGCGAGAACGGCGAAACCCTCAACGAAGTTAAATTGAACAAATTGGAACAAATCTGACAAATCCTATTTGTTAAATTTGGAATAGATTTGTACAATTTCTGCCCTTTAGGGCACTAAAAATAGAATAAAACAAAAAGCCCCGCAAAATGCGAGGCTTTTAAATTTTATCGTTATTGTAAGATTACTTTACAACATTGATCTTAACAACGCTTTCGTTAACCTTTACGAAGTAGGTTCCGTTTGCGAAGTTGCTAGCGTCGATTGTCTGGTTCGAAGCAGCATTTTCGATGCTTGCTACAACCTGACCGAGTGAGTTAACAACTACGATGGTAGCACCTTCTGCGTTAGCAACGGTGAACATGTCGTTTGCTGGGTTAGGATATACAGAAACTGCTTCTGCAATGTTTTCTTCAACAGCAACAACCTGTCTTGTTACATGTACGCAT
This sequence comes from Bacteroidales bacterium, assembly GCA_045112395.1. GTDB lineage: Bacteria > Bacteroidota > Bacteroidia > Bacteroidales > ML635J-15 > Bact-19. Next base: position 28,613 of record JBGUHW010000043.1, on the reverse strand, counting down.
GCGGTGTTGTTGTTTGAGTTGTTGTCAACACCTGTGTATGTAGCTGTAATGCATACATCAAATTCTGCAGGTAGTCCAGCTGCATCAAGATCTGATGCTGTTAAAGTAATGCCATATGCTTCGCTAATTTGAACAGGTGAGTAATATCCGTTTGGCAAAGGATTTTCCCACTGCATAGGAATTGCTTGTCCATAAGGATTTATACCATTTACTGTGAAAGTAACATTAACAGTTTCAGTTGTAGGAATTGCATCAGGACCATTGTTCTGTACATAAGGATAAACAGTTAAATCTTGAGTTGCGGTAATTGTCAAAGTATTAATGTCTGCTGTTGGGTTTGGATATGTATCAAGGAAACCAGCTGATATATCTGAATTTTCAACATATGCACCTGATCCTTGAATATAAATCTGGAAGCATGGATCATTTTCAAAGAATGCAATTGCACTATGAGTATTATCAGTATAAGACAGGCCAACAACAACATCAAGATCATCGTAATTATCGTCCTGCAATATCAAATATGGAATATTTGAAAAATCTGAGTATGGAAGTGTAGGAAGAATATCTTCATTATATTCAGCTGGAGTAACAGTATTGGTAGAAACCTGGGTGGTGTTAACTGCAAACAAAGTTTTTCCGTTGCATTCGATTGCAATCCAATATGTGGCACTGGTAATGGTATAAGGTTCTGAAAGAACAACTTCTTGCTCACCCATTGCAGTTGCAGTATAAGGAATGGTACGAGCCAATGTTCCTAATACAACAGCATTTTCATCTGGTCCCTCTGTGTATCCATCATTTGTTAGATTTTCACCCATTGCGCAACCTTCATAAATCTTTATTGTGAAACTCAAATTTGTATAGTCTTCCACTCCAGTAGGATCTTGTAATTGTGTCGGGCTAATTGTTCTGAATTTAATTTTTGTAACTTGTTCACCAGCAGTTGTTGCTCCAGTGAATGTTTCAGGTCTAATAACATAGTATTCTCCACTAACCATATCCATAATGTTGTTAAGTGTGGAATTACCATACCAACCAGTTTCTCTGGTGTTTGTGCTATTTCCATTGACATTATATCTTTCGGAAATAGTCATTGCCTTCTGTGCGAAGCACACACTACCTATTAACAAGGCAGCCAAAATCATGTAAAATTTCTTCATAATCATTAAAATTTAAATTAATAATAAGTTTGCGTTTTAAAATTGAACTGCAAGTTTAGTAAAGTTTTCAATACGAGCAAGCGTTTTTCTTTATTTTTTTTGCTCTATGTTTGTTGTGTGGTTTTAATTTGTTGATAATTAGTATTTTATATAAAAATAAAAATGTGTTTTTTTGTGTGTCATGTACCTACCACGCATACATTACGGCATACCATACCGCCACAAATTCCACCAAGGTAAGCGCACCGTCGAAGTGGAACATAATATCGCTGGTGTAAATAGAATTGCCCTTGTACACCTTGCCGTCGCGGACGGTGGCAATAACATCGCTATTGTAAACGGAGGTACCTTTATATATCTTGCCATCGCGAATGGTCATTAGGATGTCGCTGGTGTACACCGAATTGCCCTTGTATACCTTGCCGTCCCTTATCGTGTATATCACATCGCTGCTATACACCGAATTGGCCTTGTAGATCTTGTTTTCGCGAATGTTGCACACTACATCGCTCGAATAAACCGAATTTTTCTTGTATACCTTGCTGTTGCTAAGGTTGCAAATCACATCGCTGCTGTATACGCTGGTCTTGTTGTAAACCTTCACGGGATTGATGGCGAACAACGAAACGGAAAATAGCACCGCTACTATTATTGATATTGTTGCTTTCATACGCAGATATTTTTTGCAAAGATAATAAAATGTTTCAAGGGCAGACGCCCGTTTCAATGGCTGCGCCGTTTCTATGGGCTGCGCCCGTTTCAAGTTTCATGTGCTGCGCACGTTTCTATGTTTAACTTCGTTGAGGGCTTTGCCGTTCTGTTGAGACGCAAAATTTTGCGTCTGTACATGAAGAATCGCGCCATGTTGCAATCTTACAGTTCTACGGTTCAATGTTCAAAGATTATTTTTCTATGGTTCACTTTATAAACTTTACTATGCAGTCAATACAAATGGGACGGGATGTCACTTCGTCTATGAACACATTGGCAGGATGCATATCCTCCAATGCAATACGTTCGGATATATAGTTAACTCCTTGTCCAGACCAATTGTCGCGAAAACCTTTTTCGGCAGCTAACATATCAATTTCTGACTTTGTTGCAAGACGAAGACATCGAACATACGGCTGAGTAAGGATAATACGAAAGAGTCCATCTGAATCACGAGTGAAACCAATGACATGCATTGCTGTTTCTGGAAATAGATAATTGTGAAGGGCAATTGCATCAAGGGCTTTTTGTGTTGTAGAGTATATCGATGCGCGTTCTTTCAGCACGGCTGGCGACCCGCTTCTGTAATACACTTTGGCTTCGGCACCTTGTGCTATCATTGGTCCAAAGCCTCTTCTTAATATGTCATCGGAAGATTCAACCCACAATCGGACAGCTTTCGCCCATTGCTCTATAAGTTTCTCTTGGCATTCGTCTATTTGCCAATTGCTTGGGCATTCTTGGCTGCTTCCAGCATTGCCACCTGCTGTAAGGCTTCTTGTAGCGTAGCTCGCGATGATGGACGCCCCAATGAGAGCCGAGCCTGCCTTGCAGATTCCTGAATGCTCTCGTTGATTAAATCGAGGAAGGTCTGTGGATCCATTTTCTATATCGTTTACAAATTCGTCAATAATTTGAAGTGTTGACTCTTTGAAACCATTGATTGCTATTGCTTCATATATGTCTTGAAGGCACTTCATTTTTTTGTTTCTTGTGTGCAAAATTAAATGTTATTTTCTAAACAGCAAATGGTTTTTATTCTCTTTTATCAATCTAAGGTTGATGGCTGCACCGTTTCTATGGGCTGCCTGTGCTGCGATGCACTGAGGTTCTCGAAGTGAGCCTGTCGAATCACGCCCGTTTAACTTCGTTGAGGGCTTCGCCGTTCTGTTGAGACGCAAAATTTTGCGTCTGTACATGAAGAATCGCACCATGTTGCGATTTTACAATTCAACGGTTCAATGTTCAAATCTTAAATCGTCAATCGTAATTCGTAAATCGTAAATCCCCTTTAGCTTATGCTTCCGTAATTTACCTTGTTCTTGTTGAAATTCCTTAATGCAACCAGCAAAAGTTCGTTTTCGGGTTTGGCGAGGTCGGGGTCGTCAGCGAGGATTTCGTTGGCTATGTCGCGGACATATTGGATGAGCTGTCCGTCCTGACTGAGGCTAGCCATCTTGAGGTCGATGGCGAATCCGCTCTGCTGCTTGCCTTCCATGTCGCCCGGACCGCGCAACTTGAGGTCGGTTTCGGATATTTCAAATCCATCGGTGCTGTTCACCATTGTGGAAATGCGGCTGTAGGCATTCTCGGAAAGATTGGGCTTGGTCATCAGTATGCAATACGACTGCGAGCTGCCTCGTCCGACCCTGCCACGCAACTGGTGCAGCTGCGACAGTCCAAACCGTTCGGCACTTTCGATAATCATAACGGTTGCATTCGGCACATCAACGCCGACTTCAATCACGGTTGTCGCAACCATAATCTGGGCATCGTTCTTCTCGAACATCCTCATGCCCAATTCCTTCTGGTCGGGTTTCATTCGTCCGTGAACAACTGCCACATGGTAGTTTGGGATAGGGAACTCGCGTACAATGCGGTCGTAGCCATCCTCCAAATCCTTCAAATCCATATTTTCCGATTCGGAAATGAGCGGATATACAATATATACTTGGTGTCCTTCTTGGATTTGCTGTCGCATGAAGCCGTATATTTTCAGGCGGTAGGCGTCGGTAAAATGCTTGGTGATAATTTTGGAACGACCTTTCGGAAGCTCATCAATCACAGAGACATCCAAGTCGCCGTAGAGTGTCATGGCGAGCGTGCGCGGAATAGGTGTGGCCGTCATTACAAGGATATGTGGAGGCAATAGGTTTTTCTTCCAGAGTTTTGCCCTTTGCTCGACGCCGAAGCGATGTTGCTCATCAATCACTGCCATTCCCAAGTTCTTGAAAACCACAGTTTCTTCTATAAGTGCGTGAGTTCCCACCAAAATGTTGAGGCTTCCATCGCGTAGAGTACGGTCGATTTCGGTGCGTTCGCGCTGCTTGGTGGAGCCTGTGAGCAAGCGGATGTTTACGCCTATTCCATCGAGCATTTTCGACAAGGAGCGGTAATGTTGCTGTGCAAGCACCTCGGTCGGCACCATAAGGCAGGCCTGGTAGCCGTTGTCGACAGCCATAAGCATGGTCAGCAAGGCAACAAGTGTTTTTCCGCTTCCCACATCGCCCTGCAGAAGTCGGTTCATCTGGCGTCCGCTGCACACATCGGCACGGATTTCCTGAAGTACGCGGGTTTGTGCACCCGTCATCTTGAACGGGATTTTCTTGTGGAAACATTCTTTCAGGTAGTTGTCCCTGCTACGATCGAAGACAAATCCCCGTACAGTATTGTGACGATGAAGTTTAGCCCTTTGTATGTTAAGCTGTATGACGAAAAGTTCCTCGAACTTTATGCGGTATTGTGCCTGACGGAGCATTTCGGTATTTTCGGGGAAATGAAGCTCGCAAAGTGTCTTTTCCAAGCCCATCAGGTTGTATTTCTGGATGATGTGTCGCGGAAGCGTTTCGCCAACCTTGCCGTGAATGTCGGGTAGGAGCGAGGCGATAAGCGTCTGGAAAGTCTTGGAGTTTATGTAGTTGCTTTTCGACTGTTCGGTGGTGCTGTACTGCGGGGCGAGTGTTACCTGCGGTTTGCTCTGCCACTTCGACAGTTCTTCCATTTCGGGATGTACGATGTTGATGCGTCCGCTAAATTCGCTAGGCTTTCCAAATAATATATAGGTCTTGTCGCGATTGATACTTTTGCTTATCCAGTCGATGCCCTGAAACCACACGACTTCCACAACACCAGTATTGTCGGTGAAAGTTCCTACTAGTTTTTTCTTGTTGGCACCGATTTTCTGGAGTTCAAGACCGATAAATTTTCCTTTCAGCTGAATGTATGGCAAGTCCTTGTTGAGTTCGCCAACGGAATAGAATCGGCTACGGTCAACATATCGGTACGGAAAATAGTAAAGCAAGTCGCGGAACGTGCGAATGCCAAATTCCTTCTTGAAAATTTCGGCACGCTTGGGTCCAACGCCTTTCAAATAGGTTATGTCCGTATCTAAAAATTCAGGCACCATAATCCGTGGCAAAACGACAAAGATTTTTTTCTAACTTTGCCACCGCAAAAATAATAAATTTTGAAACTGCCTGGCAACATATCATACTTGTTCAGGCTGAAACAAAATGAAAAATGCCCAAAGAACCGACAGAGATAAATGTGAAGAATTTCGGCACAGCGGAAATAAAGTTTCCGATTTTATATTAGGAAGAATACAAATTATTTCAAACCAATACCATTTAGAATTTCATCAACCAATGAATCTACTAATAATTTTCTTTGAGAATCACTTGGATAAATACAATAATCGTTACCGTAATTCTCAATTGCCTGCTGCGAACAACCTCCTAAACAAACAGGAAAATATTTACAAACTTTACAAAGTGAATTTTTGAATTTGCTTTTCATTCTACTATTCAATGAATCATTTTCAAAAACTAGATTTCCATTATCACTTAAATAACCTTCGCGAGAATTTTGAGTAAAATCCCGTGCTGTACACTTGTAAATATCGCCATTATAGTTTATAACGTATGAATTATATTTATCAGCATAACATGAGTCGTATAAATTATTCAAAGAATATTTATTACTAACCATATATCCTTTTACACGAAACAATTCCATTATACTATGTACTTTAGTATCTACTCCGTCATTTTTCTCATCTTGCCATACACGTTGAAAATCAAAAAGAATATATTTTTTATCAATGTCTAACTTTTCAAAGTCATTAATTATTTTATGAAGATCCTTAATGATATTCGCGGTATAATTTATGCGAACCCGCACATTAAATTTTTTTTCATTTATTTTTTTTATGTTGGATAAAATTAAGGAATATGAATCTTTCAAACAATTTGAAAACCTAACTTTATTGTGCGTATTGGACCAGCCATCTAAAGTAATTTGGAATTGTGGTGATAATCTATTATCATAAAAAAAGGACAATATGTCATCGTCTATTAAAGAAGCATTGGTGGTAAAACTTAAATTAACACTGCAATTCTTTACTGCATATATAAGCAGCGGCTTAATTACATCATTGAAACATAAAAAAGGCTCACCCCCAAAAAATGATAAAGATAATTTTTTAATAGTTTTATTTTCATTCAGAGTGTTAGATATAAAAGCTTGTAACTTTTTGATAACATCTGCTGACATCTTACTATTTCTAACTTTTGTTTCATAGCAATACCAACAACTAAAATTGCAATCCATAGTAGGATTAATCATTAGAAACAATTCGCTATCATTTGAATCAACAATTTTCCTTATATTCAAAATTTGGTCATATTCATTAAGATTAGTTTCAACAATAAAACCATTAGAATACAATCTGCAATACAACTGATAATTATCACTTCTTAACTTATCAGCATCTAGATTAATAAGTTGAAAATAAGTTACAGAGTCAAGAAAAATCAATTTACGTTGAAATAAATTGCATAATATATAGTATTCTTCTCTGCGAACAAATATATTATAAAAACTATATTTCAATTTATTTAGAAACAGTTACAACAGCACAATATCTAAAGCCAAGATTTGAAGCAGATTCTATATATGATGAAAACAGGTCTGAATTTTGAGTTTCATTTTCCCAATCGCCACCGGCGGAAACACCTTTCACAGCCGTCATTTCTTTCACATTGGCAGTTAAGCCATAAAATCCAGCATCATCCATGATTGATTTATCAGAAACAGACACTATAAAATTGTTAGCTTTTCCCCTATTATCATCTGTCATACTCTTCAGCAAACTATATACTTCTTTCGATGGCAACTGAAATTTTAAGCCAGTAATTTTACCTCCGTTATCAGAATATAATTTACTAATCCATTCGCAAAAGGCCGTAGCTCCCTCATATTTTACATTTACAACAGGATGATTATAATAACATGGATGAGCATGATATAAGGTTTTAAGCGGCTCATACCAATTTGCCGTATCAATTGCACAATCGATGTTTTCATTATTCTGTTTCAGAAATAGAACATATAACTCGTTGGTGACCTCATATTTTGACACATATAGTGAATCGTTAATCTTCACAAGACTTCTGTCAATTTTTTTCACAATACCTTTGGTGGTATCTTTTTGTGCATTGCATAGCGAAAATATATGCACGACAAATATTAGAAACAAAAAAAACTTTTTCATATTCATTTTTTATCATTTTTTAACAATACAATTATTCGTACAAGTATTTGTGCAGAATGAACCTGTGTTAGAGCATGTGTTAGTTCCTGTGTTCAGACATTTTTTGCTATTAGAACAATAACTGTTCGAATTTTCTTTAATTAAATACTCATTAGCACCATAAACTTCTGAAAATCCATTAACTATAAAAGCGGCATTAGAATCCCATCCAAAAATTATTTTTCCAACTGTGCAAATCAAAGAACCAACAAGAGAATTTACTATGAACTCTTTACATTCATCATCAGAATTATTAGAATCAGCGTTATCAACAAGCATAGCTCCGATTAAAGACCCCTTTATTGATGCCCTAACCCAATATGGAATGTTAGAATATATAGCAAAACTACTTGAATTTTTTATAAAATTGCCCCATTCTTTTGGTTCAGCCTGTAGTTTATAAAAGTATTCATAAGACTTAATTCCTAATTCACAACTTAAAATTAAAGATTTTCTTTCTTCATTTGAAATATCAGAACTTATGATAATATCATTTTCTATAGCATCCAATCGATGTGATATGTCATCAATCGAAGTTAATCCTGGCAATATATTTAATAGTTCTGGCATCAAATCACTGTCGTAGCAATCATTCAATTTATTAATAATATTTACAGTTTTACAGACATTTAATATACTATATATTTCTGATTTTAACCTAACCTCAATAGGCATAGAAATTGTCGGATAATATAAGTTTTTTATATACTCAAAGATTACATCTGCCAAATCTGCCTCAGATGATGTTCCTACTATTTTCTGAGAAATATAATCTAATCCTTTCTCAAATTGTTCTGTTACAATTGGATAATTCTTAACGTTGATTTTCATATTCATTATATTTAAAATTTACGCAACAAAGATATATCATGTATAATTACATCAAACAACAAAAATGTTAATATTATGTTAATTTATTTCTAAAAAAACACTCTATCCCCCCAAAAACCAGACGATACCTAATAAAATAGCCGCAAATAAACATGCTCCAGAAAGAATTTGCACGTCATTGCTAACAATATTGTAAATGCAACTTGAATCTATTTATTGTTCACGTTTAAAATTTTGACTAATTTTGCATAAAAAATAATAATTTTGAAACTGTTAGGCAACATATCATACCTTATAAGGTCGAAGGAGAACGAAAAACTTCCCGACCTGTTCAACGAGTTCATACTCGACTCGATGTTCCAGATGAGCAGTTTCATCGATTGCTGCGAATACCGTGTGAATATGCTTGCCGACAGCACCGAACTGAACGTAACCGACTTTGGCACAGGCAAAAACGGCATTCGGAAAGTAAAGCAGATAGCACGGAAATCGTCAACCGATCCACGCTACGGCGGTGTAATACAAAAGATTATTGATTCGTTCGGCATTGAAACTGTGCTCGAACTCGGCACATCGGTTGGCGTTGGCACAATGTTTTTGGCTCGGACAAATGCAAAGGTGGAAGTTACGACAGTAGAGGGATGTCCCGAAACCAGCAAGTTTGCTAAGTCGGAATTTTCCAAACGTAAAATCGCCAATGTGAACTTTATAAACGACAACTTCGACCATCTTTTTGACAGTCATGCACTGAAGGGGCAGAAATTTGACCTTTCCCTCATTGACGGCAATCATACCTACGAGGCTACGCTTAGATATTTCAACAACATTGTAAAGAACTATTGCGGACAAAAATCCATCATTGTCATTGATGATATAAACTGGAGCCGTGATATGTACCGAGCATGGAAAGAAATTTCGACAAAAATGCAAGATTCGTTGAGGTTAAATCTTTTCCGCATGGGAATAATATTTAGCGGATATGATTTGCCCAAATGTGAGGTTAGGGCAGAAATATTCAAGGAAAATCTATAATGCGCAAGTTTCTGGTTTCATGGGCTTCGCCCGTTTCAAGTTTCTGGTTTAATGTTCAATGTTCAATGTTCAAAGGGCTTCGTTACGGGTTTCTGGGGTTCTGTGGCTTCGCCGTTCTCGCTGCGCTGTTTCAAAGTTTCTGTGGCTGGCGCCGTTTCTATGGGCTGACGCCCGTTTCAAGTTTCATGGGCTGGCGCCCGTTTCTGGTTTCATGGGCTTCGCCCGTTTCTATGGGCTGACGCCCGTTTCTGATTGAATCGCGTCATGACGCGATTGTACGGTTTGATGGGTTGCGCCCGTTTCAATGTCTATGGCGTTTCTGGGGTTCTGTGGCTGCGCCCGTTTCAAGTTTCAGGTTTCTGGTTCAAAGTTTCAATGTTCAACGATTTGATGATTTTTAGATTTGAAAAACGGAATGTCATCCTGAATCATACCCTGAGCATAGTCGAAGGGCGGGATCTGATTCCGTTTTTTGCAAGGCATAGATCAATAATTTACCCCTCTATTTTTCCTGCAAGTATACATTCAAAAATTTCCCCTAAAATAAATTTGGCGCATCCAAAATAAAGCAGTAATTTCGCGCCGTTTTTTAATTATAAATTATAAGTGATGAAGAATTATTTAGATTCAGAAAAGAAGAAAGAAATCTTTTCAAAACACGGGAAGTCTAATACAGACACTGGCTCAGCTGAGTCACAAATAGCCTTATTTTCCTACCGTATCAGTCACTTAACAGAGCACCTGAAATCGAACCGCAAGGATTTCAGTACTCAGCGTGCCTTGACTGGTCTTGTAGGTAAGAGAAGAAAATTACTCGACTATCTAAAGACCAAGGATATCGAAAGATACAGGGCGATAGTTAAAGAATTAGGCTTACGTCGTTAAGACATTCGGAAAGCAAGACAAATGTTTTGCTTTCCTTTTTTATTTGCAAATTAATTAAACACAATAGATAATGTACAACGAAATTAAGAAAGTCATCACTTTGGCTGATGGCAGAGAAATTGAAATTTCCACCGGTAAACTGGCGAAGCAGGCAACTGGTTCGGTAGTGGTGAAGATGGGTAAAACCATGTTATTGGCAACAGTTGTTGCAGCAGATGATGCGAAGGAAGACGTTGACTTCATGCCTCTTTCGGTTGAATACAAGGAGAAATATTCGGCAGTTGGCCGTTTCCCAGGCGGATTCAACAAGAGGGAAGGTCGTCTCTCGGACTATGAAATTCTCGTTTCACGTCTGATTGACCGTGCATTGCGTCCGTTGTTCCCGAGCGACTTCCACGCAGAAGTATTCGTAAATGTAAACTTGCTTTCGGCAGACAAGAACGACACTCCCGATGCACTTGCAGGACTTGCAGCATCGGCAGCTCTTACAATCACCGACCTTCCGTTCGAAGGCCCGATTTCGGAAGTGCGCGTAGCCCGCATCGACGGACAGTTCAAGATTAATCCGCCTTACGACGAGTGCCAGAGAGCCGACATCGACATGATTGTGGCTGCTACCTACGAAAACATTATGATGGTAGAAGGCGAACTCAACGAGGTCAGCGAAGCCGAAATGCTTGATGCAATAAAGTTTGCTCACGAAGCAATTAAACCTATGTGCTTGGCACAGAAGGAACTCCGCGAAATGTGCGGTGTTACCGAACCTGCTCCATACTGCCACGAAGTTAACGATGAAGACCTCCGCAAGAAAGTTTGGGACGAAACTTACGACAAGGCTTACGCAGCAGCTATGACACAGACTGCCAACAAGCACGAACGCGAAAGACTCTTCAACGAGGTTAAGGAAAACTTCCTCGCACAGTACACCGAAGAAGAACTCGAAACCGTAGAAAAAATGGTTGACCGTTACTATCACGATGTACAGAAGGAAGCTGTCCGTCAAATGGTTCTCAACGAGAGAGTTCGTCTCGATGGTCGTAAGACTGATGAAATCCGTCCTATTTGGTGCGAAGTTGATTACCTTCCGACAGTACACGGCTCGGCAATCTTCACCCGTGGTGAAACTCAGTCGCTCTCAACAGTTACCCTCGGCAACAAGCTCGATGAACAGACAATCGACGGTGCAATGATAGCTGGGTCGGAATCATTCCTACTCCATTACAACTTCCCGCCATTCGCAACTGGCGAAGCAAAGGCTTACAGAGGTGTTGGCCGTCGCGAAATAGGTCACGGAAACCTCGCACACCGCGCTTTGCAGAAAGTAATGCCAGTTAAGGGCGAAAATTATCCTTACACAACCAGAGTTGTTTCCGATATCCTCGAATCAAACGGTTCGTCGTCAATGGCTACCGTTTGCGCTGGCTGTCTTGCTCTTATGGACGCTGGTGTTCCGATTTCCCGTCCAGTTTCGGGTATTGCAATGGGACTTATCGCAGATCCCAAGACTGGCAAATACGCCATCTTGAGCGATATTCTCGGTGACGAAGACCACCTCGGTGATATGGACTTCAAGGTTTGCGGAACCGAAAAGGGTATCACAGCTACACAGATGGATATAAAGGTTGACGGACTTTCATACGCAACTCTTGAGGAAGCCCTCAATCAGGCTAAGCGCGGTAGGGAACACATCCTCGGCAAGATGCTTGAGACATTGCCAGGTCCACGTCCTACCTACAAGGACTACGCTCCACAAATCGAGACTATGGTTATTCCTAAGGATTTGATTGGTGCGGTAATAGGCCCGGGCGGAAAGATTATCCAGGAAATCCAGGTTACTACCAATACAATAATCGCAATTACCGAGGAGAACGAAAAGGGTTATGTTGAGATTTCTGCAAGCAATGCTGCCGACATGAAGGCTGCACGCGCAAAGATCAACGCAATCGTTAAGCGTCCCGAAGTAGGCGAAGTTTACACAGGTGTTGTAAAGGGCATCACAACTTTTGGTGCATTCGTTGAGATTCTTCCAAATTGCCAGGGATTGTTGCACATTTCGGAAATTGACTGGAAGCGCATCAAGACTGTTGAGGAAGCTGGTCTGAAGGAAGGTCAGGAAGTGGAAGTTAAGATTATCGAAATCGACACCAAGTCGAACAAGATAAGGCTCAGCCGCAAGGCATTGCTTCCGAAGCCCGAAAAGCCTCATCACAAGCGTGAAGAACGTGAAGAAAATGCAAACGGAAACGAAAACAATACTCCGCAAGCATAAGTAGAAAATACGGAAGAAGCCTTGAAATACAGGCTTCTTTCATTTTTTTCGATATGAGGGAAAGCAACTCGAACCATATCCAGAATAGCGCAAGGAGAATCATAACGATTATCCTTTTTTCTGTATCCATTTATGGGTATTCTTGGGCACAGAATCTCAATGAGCGACGGAACGCTATAAAAATCACTTTCCTGTCGTGGGTTACTGGTTCTACAAAAATAAGTTACGAACGTTCGTATACGCCTTTGCAGACAGGCGAACTGACGCTAGGGCTTATATGTGCAGGCTACGACAAGTTTAGAAATCATCCACGGGGGTTCACAGCAAGGTATGCCCATAAGTTCATACTGATAAATAAAACTAACTATGCGCTTAACGGATTCTATGTCAAGCCCGAACTAGTCTGGTCGAATTTTACATACGACAAGCGCGATGAGGATTTCCGAACAAAGTCGAGCATGGTTGCATTGTTTGCTTGTCCTGGCTACCAGTGGGCAAGGAAAAGGTTCATAATTGACGGATATGTAGGAATAGGTGGTTCGATTGGACGAGAATCAGAAACCAATTACCATCATGGTTTTGTGCTGTGGAAATGTTTCGGCACCTACTGCAAGAATGTTGCAATGACATTTGCAATAAAGTTGGGATATAGTTTCTAAGACAAAGTCATACGGGGCAGCCGACATATCTGGTGGAGTTAAGCGATAAGAATATCCGATCAAACATTAGGGAATTTGTTTACATTCCGCTCCAGCCGCGGAGGCTTTTACTTTTTGTCGGCAAAAAGTAAACAAAAACCGTGTCCGCTGAGTCTGCTTCGCTAAAAATCGGCTTCACTACGCTAAAAGTCAGAAACTTGCCGTTTTGCGTGAGTTGCGTTTAAGACGCGAACCAATTGTAAGGGGTGCGTTTAAGATGAGAACTCGCAAAACGGCTTCAAACAGACTGACTTTTTACGCTCCGTTCTACCGATTTTCTTAACGCTCACCAGCCAAGGCGGCAATCAAGGTATGCTTACTTCGTATCGCGAGCTAAAGGATCGCCAAAGGCGATTGATAAAAAACAAATCAGTATTGTTGGCACAAAAAAAGACACCCGAAGGTGTCTTATGTTATTTTATGTATAAGCTAGTTTAGAACAATCCATGAAGTTCTGCGTCAATCTTATCGATTACAGTACTAAGGTCTTCGGGCTTATTGGCAAAGTCAAGGTTGTCGACATCAATAATTAGGAACTTGCCACTGTTGTATTCGGAAGCCCATGCCTCGTAGCGTTCGTTTAGGCGTGTGAGGTAGTCGATGCGGATTGATGATTCGTACTTGCGACCGCGTTGTTGTATCTGGCGTACAAGCGTAGGCACGCTGGCGCGCAAGTAGATGAGCAAGTCGGGAGCTTGAACTACCGATGTCATCAACTTGAACAGACTGAAATAGTTGTCGAAGTCGCGAGATGACATAAGCCCCATTGCATGTAGGTTGGGTGCAAAAATGTAAGCGTCCTCGTATATGGTTCTGTCCTGAATTATGGTCTTGTCCGACTTGCGAATTTCAAGTATCTGGTTGAATCGGCTGTTCAAGAAGTAAATCTGTAGGTTGAACGACCAGCGTTGCATGTCATCGTAAAAGTCGTTAAGATAAGGATTGTAGTCAACATCCTCGAAATTCGGAGTCCATCCGTAATGTTTTGCCAGCAATTTGGTGAGAGTTGTCTTGCCGGCTCCAATGTTTCCTGCTACTGCTATATGCATACCTCTAAAAATTTTGCGGTGCTAAATTATATTTTTTTTTGCAAATACCCGTTATTTTTCCAACTGAATTTTATTGCATTCCAATTTATTGTCATCAAGCAAATAAAGCAGGTCGTGCCTGATGCGGAACTTGTCGGCTTTTTTGCCATCAGTTGGAATCGGAATGGTCTTGTCGTCAGCGACATCGTATGCTGCGATTTTGCCATTGATGCTGTAGTACAAAATGTCGTTGTCGATGCAGAAATCGGTGCATTCGCCATCGGTTTCGAATGTGCGGTAGAAATTGCCGAACTTGTCAAGAATCAGCACTTTGCCATTGTCGGTAAGCAGAAAAAGATAGTTTATCGACTCGCGGATCGCCACCACATCGGCATCGCCAAGCTTGTCGTAAATGTTTGTCCCCTGTTGCGAAACTTCAAGATTCGGATTCACCCTTCTTACGCACGAATTCTGCTCATCGAATACCCAGAATCCGCCGAATGACGACGAGCAAACCACCTTTATATTATATAGGCCTGCATCATCGAGCATCAGTGGGCTGAGAAGTTCGGCAAGTTTGCTGTCGAGATAAATAAGTTTGTTGAACTCGGAATAGAACACAATGATCTTGAACGGATTGGAAACATCGAGAGACGACATGCTTCCTGCTGGATAATTGTCGTAGGCGCAAAGAAAATTCATGTCGGCATCGTATTTTGCCACCACATTGTTCTTCATAAGATATATGTTTCCAAGCCTATCGACCTCAACAGCACTTGCATCCACAGCTTTGCTCCAAGGTGCAAAATCCTGTGCAACCGCCATAACCGACAGCACAACAATGACTAGTGATGCAAGAATTTTTTTCATGCCACAAAGGTAAGAAATTTTCTGGGTTTCTATGCCTACGGCGTTTCAAGTTTCATGTTTAAAGTTCAATGTTCAAGGGTTCAAAACGGAATGTCATCCTGAACCGCACCCTGAGCTTGTGCTTGCTGAGCACCGCCGAAGTATCGAAGGGCAGGATCTGATTCCGTTTTTGTATATGGGTTTTTAATGGCTACGCCGTTTCATGGGCTGACGCCCGTTTCTTGTTGAATCGCACCATGGTGCGATTGTACAATGTCAATGGCTGAGCCCGTTTAATGATTAAAAAATTTAAAGATTTGAAAATTTGATAATTTGAAAATTTGATGATTCATTTCTCAAAAAAGAATACATTATTCCAAATAATATTTATTTTTGCCAATATTTGATAAACATCGTTAATACTGATGGAAAAAATTACAATAATTGTCATGTTTCTCGGTGTACTGATATTTTTCAGTCATCTGCTAAACAAACTTTTCGACAAGACAAAGATCCCCAATGTGTTGATATTAATCACCATTGGCATTGTTGCAGGATTTTTCATCGATAGCAAAATGTTTTTTGGTGAGGTCGGACGCATATTCACAACCATAACCTTGATAATAATATTGTTCGAGAGCGGTGTAGGACTGAAACTGCAGGAACTGAAGTCGTCCATCCTCTCGGCGACATTGGTAACGATAATCAATTTCATTTTTTCCGCCGGAATAGTCGTTGGCATAACAATGTGGCTTGCCGACTTTGATTTCACAACCGCACTTTTCCTCGGTTCCATCCTTGGTGGCACATCTTCGGCTGTGGTAATTCCAATGGTGCGGCAGCTCAACATGGGACATAAGGCAGGCACCGTGCTTCTGCTCGAATCGGCATTTACCGATGTGCTTTGTCTCGTTGTCGGTTTGGCAGTACTCGAAAGCATGAAGGCTGGCGATCTCGAGCCAACGGTAATACTTGGAAACATGGCAAAATCGTTCCTGCTGGCAATCGTTCTCGGTTTGTTCGGTGGCTTTGCTTGGAGCTTGCTACTCAACTGGATACGCGGAATCAAGAATTCAATGTTTACCACTTTGGCACTAGTTTTCATAGTGTACGGATGTGCAGAATTGCTTGGGCTTAACGGCGGAATTGCGGCTTTGTCGTTCGGTATTGTGCTAGGCAATTCGGAATATTTCGACAAGATGAAGCTGTGGAAACGAATTTTCAAAATAGAAACCGCCAAGCTCAACGACAATGAAAAGAACTTTTTCTCCGAAATCGTGTTTGTATTCCAGACATATTTCTTCGTTTACATCGGCATTGTGATAGAGTTCGGTACGCCATTGATATACCTCATTTCCATAATGATAGTTTGCTTTGTTATCCTTGCAAGGATTCCGACCGTGCGCCTGCTTGTGCGGAAGGACTGCACTCCCGATGACAAACTGCTGATGTCGATAATGATGCCGAAGGGACTTGTACCTGCAATTTTGGCATCGATTCCATTGCAGGAAGGACTTCCGTACGGACAGGAAATTGCCGAAATAGGTTATGCCGTAGTGCTTACAAGTATAATACTTTGCAGTTTGCTCATAATAATCCTCGGCAAAAAAAAGAAAACAGAGGAGCAGGCAGATGCAACAACGATACTTCCAATAGAAAACCAGACCGAAACAACCAATGAAAACACAACAGAAACAACAAATGCAGTACACGAGCCGAATAACAATTAAGTCGCTTGAAGGTGGCGGAAAACACATTTTCGTGCAATGTACAATATTGGGGCAAAAGTATTTCATGCTGATTGACACTGGTTGTTCCAATACCGTTTTCGATAGTGGTGCCGAAATATTTTCGGGCATTCGTTTGCACGACATAAAGGACAATGGAAAGAATTTCAGTCTGAACGCAGCGATTGATGATGTTAAGGTTGGTAGAATCAATGACTTCGCTATAGGCAAGTTCTGTGTTAACTTTAATCGCGCTGTATTTATTAGCCTCGACCACATCAACGCCCTCTACGAAACCATGATAGGACGCAAGATTATTGGTATACTCGGCAGCGATTTCCTAAAAAAATACAAGGCGGTAATAGACTTCGGAGAAGGGAAAATGATATTGAAAAAATAAAAAAAATTATCTGTCATTCTTTTTGAAAAAAACACTATATTTGCAACCTTAAAAATTTTATGTAAACTTAGTAAAAAATTTAGTAAAAATGCGTAACAGAGGAGCGATTATTTTATTATCGGTACTGCTTGCAATCATCAGCTTGTACTACCTCTCTTTCACATTCGTAGTGAACAAGGTAGAAGGCGATGCAGAAGAATACGCGCAAGCATACGTTGATAACGGAAATTATGGCAATCTTACAGATGCCGAGCGCAACAGCTTGATCGACAAGCAGAAGAAGGCATACTTGGATTCAGTTGACAACCAAGTGGTGTGGAGATACATCAAGAAATACACCTATAAGGATTGCAAGGAAAGAGAACTTAACTTAGGTTTGGACTTGAAGGGCGGTATGAACATTTCGTTGGAAATTTCTGCCGAAGATGTGCTTTTGTCATTGGCAAGAGACAACAACGATCCTGCACTTCAGGCTGCAATCGAAAATGCTAGAAAGCAGACATCAGACCAGACCGGTACAAGTTTCATCGAAACTTTCGGCAAGGCTTACAAGGAATTGCAAATGGCAGACAAGCCAGCAATGGCATTCCATTTCGCAACATCGCAGAATCAGGACAAGATTCAGATAACATCAACCGATGAAGAAGTAATTGATTACTTGACAAAGGAATACGATGCAGCAATCGGTAATGCATACGATGTTATCAACAAACGTATCGACCAGTTCGGCGTTGTTCAGCCTAACATTCAGAAGGACGTAGCTGTAAAGGGCGTTTTCCATATCGAACTTCCTGGTATCAAGGATCCGGAACGTGTTGAAAAACTCTTGAAGCAGGCTGCAGTTCTCGAATTCTGGGAAACCTACAACTACGATGAAATTCGTGCTTCACTCATTGCTGCCGACCAGACAATCGTAGCATTGAAGAAGGCTGAAGCATCAAGGGGTGGCAATAGCGAACCAGTTGCTGAAGCAACCGAGGAAGTTGCAGAAGCTGAAACTGCAGAAGTTGTTGCAGAAGCCGACACCACCGCAGTTGCTGATACTACCGCAACTGATGTAAACACAGAAGAAGCCAGCACCGACAGCGAATATTCGATATTCAACAGGTTGCTTGCTCAGGCTGGTGGACATACCGTAGGCGGACCATGCATCGGTTTTGCAAAGAAAGCCGACATGGAATCGATTATGGCCGACCTCAACCGCAAGGAAGTTAAGGGCTTGTTCAAGAAAGACCTTTCATTTGCATGGGGATTCAAGGAAATAAAGGATGCTCCGGGCTACTACGAGCTCATTGCTCTCAAGGCATCAAAGGACGGCAAGGCTGCTCTCAACGGTGAAGTTGTTACCGATGCTCGTCAGGAATTCGGTCAGACACGTGCTACTGCCGAAGTAACAATGACTATGAACAACACCGGATCTACCCAGTGGGCAAGAATAACAAAGGAAAATGTTGGAAGATGCATTGCTATCGTTCTTGATAATGCAGTATACTCTTTCCCAAGAGTTAACGAAGAAATTAAGGGTGGTCGTTCACAGATTACCGGTGACTTCACATTAAACGAAGCAACCGACTTGGCAAACGTACTGAAGGCTGGTAAGATGACTGCTCCAGCAGTTATCCTTTCGAAGGAAGTTGTAGGTCCGTCACTTGGTCAGAAGGCAATCGACTCGGGTATGTACTCGTTCATCATCGCCTTCATCCTTGTACTTATCTACATGATATTCTACTACAGCAAGGCTGGTCTTGTTGCCGACGTTGCTTTGATTTGCAACCTCTTCCTCATCTTCGGTGTAATGGCATCGCTTGGTGCAGTACTAACTCTCCCTGGTATCGCCGGTATGGTACTTACAATAGGTATGTCGGTGGATGCTAACGTTCTTATTTACGAGCGTATCCGCGAAGAAATGAGAGCTGGCAAGATGATTAAGTCGGCTGTGGCTGATGGTTACAGGAACGCTTATTCGGCAATCCTCGACTCCAACATCACAACAATACTTATAGGTATCGTTCTCGCTTACTTCGGTGTTGGTCCTGTAAGAGGTTTCGCAACTACTCTTATTATAGGTATCCTTACATCATTGTTCACCGCTATCTTCATCACCCGTATCATCATCACCAAGATGCTTGATAAGGACAGAAAGCTTACTGTTGGTAACAAGATTACAAGCAATGCTTTCACCAAGTTGAACTTCGACTTCCTTAAGGGTAGCAAGATTGCGTTCATCATTTCTGGAACTTTGATAGTAGTAGGTATCATTTCATTGTGCACATTGGGCTTGAAGCAGGGTATCGACTTCACTGGTGGTCGTAACTATGTTGTTAAGTTCGAAAACAATGTTGTTCCCGAAGAAGTTGCCAATGCTCTCGAAGGCGTTTATGGCGACCGTCCAATCGTAAAGACTTTCGGTGATGCAAATCAGGTTAAGATTACAACCCAGTACAAGATTGACCAGATAAAGGACAAGGCTGCTGGCGAAGAAGCTGACAACTTGCTTTACGAAGGTTTGAAGAACGGAAACTTCCTGCCATCAGATGTTAACAAGGATAAATTCTTCAGCGATTATCGTCAGACATCACAGGTTGTTGGACCTACAGTTGCTGACGACATCAAGACAAAGTCATCTGTTGCTATTCTCCTCGGACTTGTGGTAATGTTCCTCTACATTCTCCTCAGATTCCGCAAGTGGCAGTATTCACTCGGCGCAACAGTTGCTTTGATCCACGACGTTTTGATAACCCTCGGTATTTTCTCGTTGCTATACTCGGTAATGCCGTTCAATATGGAAATCGACCAGGCATTCATCGCAGCAATCCTGACAATCGTAGGTTACTCAATCAACGATACCGTGGTTATCTTCGACCGTATCAGGGAATACACAGGTCTTTATCCAAACCGCGACAGAAAGTCGGTTATCAACTCGGCAGTAAACAGCACGGTTGGTCGTACAATCAACACCTCAATGACAACCTTGGTGGTATTGCTCGCAATATTCATCTTCGGTGGTGAATCAATCAGAGGCTTCTGCTTCGCATTGCTCATCGGTGTTATCGTAGGTACATACTCCTCAATATTCATTGCTTCCCCAATGGCATATCTTTTGGGCGTTGGCAAGAAGAAAGAAGAAAAGAAATAAATAAAACATACAAACGGAGAAAGGCTGTTATGCAGCCTTTTTTCGTTATCGTAAGGCAAAATAATTTAATAATAGATAATATATGAGACAATTAGCATTAGTATTAGTAGTATTCGCACTTGTAATGACAGGTTGCAAGAAGTCGGCAAACAATGGACACGAAACCAAGACAGCCAAGGACGCAAACGGTTACAGCTACGAATATGTAGAAAACGACCCATCGGGGACAAGAATCTACACATTGGACAACGGTTTGAAAATTTACCTTGCAGTAAACAAGGATGAACCGAGAGTACAAACCTATATCGCAGTAAGAGCTGGCGCAAAGAACGACCCGCGCGAAACAACAGGTCTTGCTCACTACTTCGAGCACATGATGTTCAAGGGAACCGACAAGATCGGAACAAAGGATTGGGATAAGGAAAGCGTTTTGATTCAGGCAATCAGCGACAAATTCGAAGAACACGCTGCTGAAACCGACCCAGAAAAGAAAGCTGCCATCTACGCTCAAATCGACAGCCTTTCGCAGGAAGCTTCGCAGTACGCAATCGCAAACGAGTACGACAAGATTTGCTCGATTCTTGGTGCTACTGGAACAAACGCATGGACATCATACGAAGAAACCGTTTATGTAAACGAAATTCCATCTAACGAAATAGACCGCTGGGCAAAGGTTGAAAGCGAAAGATTTGCAAACCTTGTTCTCCGTCTCTTCCACACCGAATTGGAAACCATCTTCGAAGAGTTCAACATGAATCAGGACCGCGATGGTCGCAGACTTAGCAACACCATTTTTGCAAAACTCTTCAAAAACCATCCTTACGGAACAGCTATCATCGGCAAGGGCGAACACTTGAAGAACCCGTCGATGGCAAACGTAATGAAGTTCAAAGCAAACTACTATGTTCCTAACAACATTGCAATATGTATGTCGGGTGACCTCGATTTCGAAGAAACCGTAAAGATTATCGACAAGTATTGGGGACACATGCAGAAGAACGACAACATTCCTGAATTCACTTACACTCCAGAAGAGGAACGCACAGCAGTTGAAGAATTCGAAATCCACGGACCAGAACCAGAGAATGTATGCGTTGTATGGCGTACCCAGGGCAATAAGTCGCAGGAAGCTAAGTATTTGTCTATGATTGGCCAGATTCTTTACAATGGTCATGCTGGTCTTATGGATCTTGACCTCAACACCGCACAGAAAGTAATGGGTGCATACGCATACGGCTATGCTCTCAACGACTACGGAATGTTCGAAATGACAGGTATGCCACGCGAAGGTCAGAGCCTCGAAGAAGTTAAGGATTTGATGATGGCAGAACTTGAAAAGGTTAAGAAGGGCGAATTCGAAGATTGGTTGCTCGAAGCAATCGTAAACGAAATGAAGCTCGACCAGATTAAGCGCATCGAAGGAAACCGCATTGCATATTCGTTTGTAAACGCATTCATCTCGCAGACTCCATGGGAAGAAGAAATCTTCGACATCGAGAACTACGAAAAGATGACGAAGGACTCTCTCGTGAAGTTTGCCAACGAATTCTTCAAGGACAACTACCTTGTTGCATACAAGCGCATTGGTGAACCAGACAACGTAATGCATGTTGACAAACCAGCTATTACTCAGCTCAACATCGACCGCGCAAGCGAATCGGCATTCGTTACCGAACTTAAGAAGGAAGAACCTGCAGCTATCAGCCCCGAATTTGTTGACTATGCAGCAAAAATCCAAACTACTGAAATAGCAAATGGCTTGCCGATGAGCTACATTAAGAACGAAACAAACGAATTGTTCTCATTGTACTACATTCTCGATATGGGTAAGGACAACGACAAGAAATTGGCTCTTGCTGTCGATTATCTTGACTACCTAGGCACAACCGACAAAACTGTTGACGATTTGGCAAAGGAATGGTATCGTCTTGGTTGCAACTTCTATGTAAGCAGTGGTGCCGACAGATGCTATGTTTACATTAGCGGTCTCGATGAGAACCTTGAAACAGCAATGAAGCTTATGGAAGAAATCCTTGCAAACGTTAAGCCCGACCAGGAAGTTTACGACGAATATGTAAACAGCATCCTTAAAGGTCGCGCCAACACAAAGCTTAACAAGAATGCTATCCTTGGCGGACTTGTAGCTCGCTCGAAGTATGGCGAGGAATCACGCTACACAAACAACCTTAGCGAGGAAGAACTTAAAGCAATCGACCCAGAAGAACTTACCAATATCATAAAGGACATGCTTAACTACAAGCACCAGATCTTCTACTATGGTCCGCGCAAGATGGATGATGTTGCTAAGGTTATAAAGGAAAACCACAACGTTTCGGGCAACTATAAGGATTATCCAGCTGCAAAGGAATATGTAGAACGTGACTACGACAAAACACAGGTTTTCTTCGTAAACTACCCAATGACACAGGTTCTCATCGAATTGGTATCAAAGGATGTTAAGTTCGACAAGTCGTTGCTGCCAATTTCGGCAATGTTCAACGAATACTATGGTGGTTCAATGTCAAGCATTGTTTTCCAGGAAATCCGTGAAGCAAAGAGCTTGGCATACAGTTGCTACGCAGGCTACAACGAAGCATCTAAGGTTGATGAATCTAACTATGTAATTGGCTACCTCAGCACTCAGCCCGACAAGATGAAGGAAGCTCTCGAAGCTCTTGGCGAACTCATGAACGAACTCAAGCAAGCGCCAGAATCGTTTGAAATCAGCCGTCAGGCAATCATTAGCCAGATCAACACCGAAAGAATCATAAAGAGTGGTATCTTCTGGAACTACCTTGCAAACAAGGAACTCGGAATCGACAACGACTACCGCAAGGATGTTTACGAGGCAGTTAAGAATTTCACACTTGATGATGCAACCAAGTTCTTCAACGAGCACATTCAGGGCAAAACCTTCGACATTATGATTGTAGGTCCGAAGGAAAAGGTTGATTTCAACCTGCTCAAGACTTATGGTGATGTAAAGGAACTTACAGTTGACGAAGTTTTCAACTTCTAATATTATTATTGACTAGATAAAAATGGCGGTTTATGACCGCCATTTTTTTTGTTATATATTAATGAAGGTACTGACGAATGGCTTGTAATTCCAGAAACTTGATTGAACCTGCGATACAGCAAGGGGAGTGTGAAATCGGTTGTCCGGTACGTTGCTTGCAACCTCACGAAGTAATCTGTTAACATATTATTATAGAACAGATTTCGAATCCTTGAACCTTTGAACGTTAAACCAGAAACGGCGTACAGACAGGCTCACACGACACGTTCCTTAGTCAGTTTGCTTTGTCTACGGAAACATGGTTGAGTAATGATTAGCTGGGTATTTTAGTTGACAACAATAGCTTTATTATGTATAATGCTCAAATTGTTTCGTATCCGCTTGGCATTGTTGCAAAAAAAAGGAGAACATAAAGTTCTCCTTTTCTTATTTCAATAATAATTGATTACTATTGATTCTTTTCCTGCTGGAGAAGTTCTTCCTTCAAAGCAGCGAGGTTTGTAACGTCACCGATAGTGGTCTTTTCCATCTTGTCAGCTGGTTTTGCCTTCTTTGCCTTGCTTTCTTTCTTCTTTTCTTCTTCTGCTGGTTTGTTCAAGTCTTCGTAAGTTCTAGAGTGGGAAACAAAGATCTTCTTGTTTTCCTTGTTGAACTCAATAACCTTGAACGGGAGCTTTTCGTCAATCTTAGCAGGTGTACCGTCTTCCTTAATGAGGTGACGAGGAGTTGCGAAACCTTCAACGCCGTATGGCAATGCAACGATTGAACCCTTATCGCTCATTTCAACGATAGTACCTTCGTGAATTGAATCAACTGTGAAGATTGTTTCGAATACATCCCAAGGATTTTCTTCGATCTGCTTGTGACCGAGGCTCAAGCGACGATTTTCCTTATCAATTTCCAATACAACAACCTCGAGTTCTGCTCCAACTGAAGTGAATTCTGACGGGTGTTTAATCTTCTTTGTCCACGAAAGGTCTGAAATGTGTACCAAACCGTCAACGCCTTCTTCGAGTTCAACGAAAACACCGAAGTTGGTGAAGTTGCGAACCTTAGCATTGTGCTTTGAACCAACTGGGTACTTCTGTTCGATTTCTTCCCATGGATCTGGATGAAGCTGCTTGATACCAAGAGACATCTTGCGTTCTTCGCGGTCGAGGGTGAGGATAACTGCTTCAACTTCGTCGCCAACCTTCATGAATTCCTGAGCTGAACGGAGGTGCTGTGACCATGACATTTCTGATACATGAATCAAACCTTCTACGCCCGGAGCGATTTCGATGAATGCACCATAGTCGGCAATAACAACGACTTTACCTTTAACCTTGTCGCCAACCTTGAGATTTGGATCGAGAGAATCCCATGGGTGAGGAGTGAGTTGCTTGAGACCGAGGGCAATGCGCTTCTTGTCATCGTCGAAGTCGAGGATAACAACCTGAATCTTCGAATCCAACTGAACGATTTCTTCTGGATGAGTAACGCGTCCCCATGACAAGTCGGTGATGTGGATGAGACCGTCAACACCGCCCAAGTCGATAAATACGCCATAGCTGGTGATATTCTTGACAGTACCTTCGAGTACCTGACCTTTTTCGAGCTTAGAGATAATTTGCTTCTTCTGTTCTTCGAGTTCTGCCTCGATGAGAGCCTTGTGAGAAACAACTACATTCTTGAATTCGTCGTTGATCTTAACAACCTTGAGTTCCATTGTCTTGCCAACGAATACGTCGTAGTCGCGGATTGGCTTAACATCAATCTGAGAACCTGGCAAGAATGCTTCGATACCAAATACATCAACGATCATACCGCCCTTAGTACGGCACTTGATGTAACCCTTAACGATTTCATCGTTTTCGCAAGCCTCGTTAACTCTATCCCAAGACTTGAGTGATTGTGCTTTCTTGTGTGAAAGAAGAAGCTGACCGTTTGAGGTTTCCATACTTTCTACGAAAACTTCAACTTTGTCACCGACCTTAAGGTCTGTTTCATAACGGAATTCAGCAGCATTGATAACACCTTCTGACTTGTAGCCAATGTTTACTACAACTTCTCTCTTGGTGATTGCAACTACTGTTCCATCTACTACAGTGCCTTCCTGAATCTGGCTGAAGGTTTCACCGTATTTCTTTTCTAATTCTTCGCGGCTTACACCGTCGAAACTGTTTTCTTTTTTGCCCAGGGCATCCCAATTGAAGTCCTCGATGGGCTGAATGTTCTTTGTTGTCATTTAACTTAAAAACAATTAATTTGGTTAGACATTATTTATAAAAAATTCGAGCCGCAAAGGTATTTCTTTTTTTCTGATTATCAAAGTTTTTTTTGACCTTTTGCGAATAGATTTTTTGTGCTGGTTAAGACGGCTATTTAATAGGTAAGTTGTTACGATGGGAGAGGTATGGATACAAAAAAAGCGAACCGAAGTTCGCTTTTCTGTGCCCAGGACAGGACTTGAACCTGCACGCCCTTTGTGAGCACCAGCCCCTCAAGCTGGCGTGTCTACCAATTTCACCACCTGGGCAAACACGGGCGCAAAGGTAATGCCTTTTTTTGTTATGGCAAAAGTTTTTTTTGCTTTTTTTTCATTCGAGAAATTTGTGGCTCTATTGGGCTTTTCAAATTGGATAAAAGTTGGATTTTGCACTTATTATGCAAAAGGACATAAATATTTTTTTGCTGTTTTCATAAAATATTTATTTTTGCGTTTAGAAAAAAATATGTTTTAAATTTAAAGTATAATAAAATGAAAAAGAGTGTATTCTTAATGATTTTAGCAGCTGTATTTGTATTTGCATCATGCGGTTCAGTTTCGAATGTTGCTTCTTCTGACACAGTTGCAAAAACTGCAGGAACTTCATGCGGTTCGTCGCTTGTAAATCTTTACAAGTCGTACAAGGCTGCTGGCAACAAGGTAAACATGAACGACTCTAATGTCCTTACAAATGCTATCGCTTTGTCGACAAGCATTGCAGGTTTGAAGCAGAATGGCAAGGATTCAAGTTATCGTAAGTCGTACATTGCAGGAATGGTACTTGGTGGAGCTGGTATTCTTACCGAAACCAAGGCTGGTCCTATTTACGATGGTTTGTTAACTTCGGCAAATGCGCTGTCGGGAATCAACACATCGTCTAGTGCAAGCACGTTGACAACCGCAGCAAATGCTCTTAGCACAATTCTCGGATTGTTCTAAGTTGTGTCCAATGAAAAAACAAAAAAGCGGAGATTTCCTCCGCTTTTTTTATTAATAGTTAAGTCCAAAATGCCACAATGGAACAATTATTCCATTGCCATACTCAATATCATCGCGAACGACTATACCATTAGTTATATCAGTAATTTGCTTTTTCCCTTTCTTTTTTCCTCCAACTTCAAATGTGAATTTGCCTATCTTAAAGTCCGATTCGCGCGATGATGTAATCTGATTATTAACTCTCATCTGGTTATAGAAGAATGTTTCCCGCAGGTTGCCGACATCTGGGTTCCCGTTTGCAAGTACAGTCATTAGGCTAGGATTGTCAACATAAATTTTCTCTACTTTCCCCAATGAAATCAGTCCGCTTGTATCATCTCTTAACTGTCCAAGCATACCAGCCTTTTCAAGATAGAGCAAATAATCGGAGACATTGTTTTTACTTACACCGATTTCTCTAGCTAGATTATCTGCATTTGGCTTTACTGGAGCCAAACCCGAAACAATAACAAGCATACGCTTTAGTTTGCGTGCTGTTGAAGCCTTCATATCGGCAAATTGAGGAATATCAACCTCGACGGTCTGGTTAACAACCTGGAGCATTCGTTGTTGAAAGCGACCTTCTGCCGAAAATGGATAATATCCTTCTTGAAGATACGACCTGAAATATGGTAGTGGATGTGGTAGTTCGGGAAGAGTAACTTTGTGTTCCAAAATGTCATCAAGCGAATATTTCTGTGTCTTTATGCTGTGAAAAAGTTCAAGATATTCACGGAATGAAAGGCCTTGCAAATGTTCCATTACCACCCTGCGACTCAAGTCGGCTGTACCTTTTGTAATGTCAAGAATTGACGATCCCGTAAAGGTTACTTTTAGTTCTGGATGTGTGTCGTATATTTGTTTCAATTCGTTCGACCACCCTTCATATTTATGAACTTCGTCAATATATAGGTGCGTTCCGCCATCTTTTACAAACTCGTCGGCAAGGTCAGTAAGCGTATTTGCACCAAAATAGGCATTGTCCGCCGACACATACAAATGATGTCCAGATTTCTTATGCTCATATATGTATTGGAAAAGCATAGTTGACTTACCAACTCCTCGTGGTCCAACGATTCCAGTTAGCCTTCCGTTCCAGTCAATATCGTTGTAGTTATAGCGATGAAACGACTTGGGCGCCAACCCGATAAGCTCGTCCATTATTTGATATAATGTTGTTTCTACCATAATAATTTTTTGGCAAAAATAATAAAAATCCCTCAATGAGGGACAAAATAATATAAAAATCTCCCTCATTGAGGGGGATTTTTATATAGCCATCTTTATATGATTGATATTCAGTGCTCTACAAAGCGAATCTTGCTAATTATTTTTTACCCGTATGCCCAAATCCTCCGGCTCCGCGTTCGGTTTCGTTGAGTTCTTCCACCTGAATCCATTCGGCCTGTTCGTGGCGGGCAATAACCATCTGGCAAATGCGCTCGCCGTGCTCAATCTTGAAATCTTCGGTCGAGAGGTTGATTAGGATTACACCTATTTCGCCGCGATAGTCGGCATCAATGGTACCGGGAGTGTTGAGGACAGTGATTCCGTGCTTCAGTGCAAGACCGCTGCGAGGACGGATCTGTGCTTCGTAGCCTTCGGGAAGCTCGATGAAAAGACCTGTTGGGATAAGCTTGCGTTCCATCGGCTTCAGAACAACTGGTTCGGCAAGGTTTGCACGAAGGTCGATGCCTGCCGACTGCGATGTTGCGTACTGCGGCAAAGCATTTGTTGATTTGTTTACTATTCTAATTTTCATGGTATTATCGTTTTAATATTTTGCGTTTGATTCCAGAAACAACACCTTTTACCAATGTACGCTCGTTGTATATAACAACTGCAATATACACAAGTAGGAGCAAGGTGTTGACGATTAGGGTGATAACAGTGCTTTCCGGGTATAGGAATTCTTTCATGTATTTGCTTGCAAGGAATATGCCTACGGCAAGTGCAAAGTAGCCTATAATCGGCATAAGTTTGTAAGGTACAGGATTTTTCTTCCGTCCAATTAGGTACGAAAGCACCATGCAAATTCCGTATCCTGCA
>JBGUHW010000042.1:0-13356 GCA_045112395.1 Bacteroidales bacterium | reverse complement strand
ATATTATTGAATACAAGGAGACTGTATGTTATGCAGTCTCCTTTTTTAATATATTATGAGAAAATTTTTGATATTATTACTTTGCCTTTTGCCTGTAGGTCTTGCCGCTCAGTGCGTTTTCAGCGGTAAGATTGATGGCTATTCTTTTGGCAGGCTGTATATATGCGAGCAGTTTGGCGACGATAGCAAAGTCGTGGCAACAGTAACGACTGATGCTAACGGAGAATTTATGTTTAGCTTTACAAACCAGCAGATTGGATTATATCGCATACATGCTGATTCCAAAGATTATTTCGACATAATATATAGTGGCGAGAACATTAGGGTGGAAACAACAGCCCGTAATATGAAATCGTCCATGAAGGTTGTTGAATCAGCCGAGAATCAGCAGTTATATGCTTACGTAGCACAAGCAGAACTTGCTGAGTACAAGATTGGAATCCTTCGCGAGTTGGTTAAGATTTATCCTAGTGGGGATTTCCTTTCTGCAGCAGAGAAGGAGTTGGGAAAAGAAAATGCATTGGTAAATTCATGTCTCGAAAAGGCCATAAAGCAGAAGAATGGAACTTTTGCGAGTCGTTATTTGTCTTACTTTAGAGAAATTAACTTAAATATCACTGAGTCGTCGGAAAGGAAGAAGAACTTTCTTGCCAAGAATTTTCCAATGGACGACCTCGAACTTCTCAATTCCAATGCATATCATCATTTTGTTGTATCGTACTTAAAGAAATACGAACCTTCTGAATATACTAACGCTGTACGCGAAATTCTTGATTATCTTAAACCGCGAAACCAAGAAATCTTTTCCAAGATTTTTGATTATATACTTACAGGCTTTGAAACAATGGGACGCTACGAAGACCTATATCAGTTAAGCGTTGAATATGGTAATTCGTGTTCTGCCGATGGAAATCTCAAGACAAGGGTAAAAAGTTATACCGACCTGCGTATTGGAGCCAAGGCTCCTGATTTTGAGATAGAAACCATTGACGGCGAAGATGTTGTGTTGTCGCAAATGAAATCTGATTATACTTTGGTGGTATTTTGGGCTACGTGGTGTGAGAATTGCAAGGAGGAAATACCACGCATAAACGAGGCTATATCGTTGTTTAAGCGCGCAAAAGTTGACATCATTGCAATTAGTATCGACGAGGATGAAGCCGATATTCGCAAGTATGTAAAAGACAACTCTATTTCATTTAAGGTAGCATCTGACTTGCTAGGCTGGGAGGGCAAAATTGTCATGGACTATGCTGTATATGCTACGCCATCGATGTTTATTGTCGACAAGAATATGAATATAGTTTCCAAGCCGATAACAGGTGAGCAGTTATTTAATGCTGTGGAAAGCCTGATAAAATTTTAACTTTTTGACTTTCAACTTTTTTGTTATGCAGATTAAAAGTGCACAATATCTTATGTCAAACGATGACTTTCGCAAATGCCCTAAGCCCGATATGCCAGAATTTGCTTTCATCGGGCGTTCAAATGTCGGTAAGTCATCGCTCATAAACATGCTTACATCCAATTCGAAGCTGGCAAAAACTTCGGCAAGTCCTGGCAAAACACAGAAAATAAATCACTTTGTGATAAATAATTCGTGGTATCTTGTCGATTTGCCTGGCTATGGCTATGCAAAGGTCTCGAAATCGCAACGCGAGGTTTTTCGTAAGATGATTGAGGGATATATTCTAAATCGTCAGAATTTAGTCAATATTTTTGTGCTAGTGGATTGCCGTCTTGAGCCACAACAGATTGATGTTGAATTTATTAATTGGCTTGGGGCAAATAGAGTTCCGTTTACAATAATTTTTACAAAATCAGACAAAATAGGAACAAATGTATTGGCATCTAAGATTGATGCATATAAGGAACATCTTCTCAAGACATGGGAGACTCTTCCTGATATACTAGTAAGTTCTGCTGTTAGCAAAATGGGGCAAGACGAGATTCTAGATTATATACAGAACATAATCAATAGCTTATAGTAGTAAAAAACGACCTTTAGGTTGTGTGGCAACAAAAAATAGCATCCGATTCGGATGCTATTTTAATATTAATGTGGTTATGAAAAATCCTAGAAGAAACTGCGGTGCTTGCGGGCGTTTTCACCGATGTTAACACCGAAGATAAATTCCTGAGATCCCCAAGTGTAGTTCGACAAGTCGCTGAATGTAACATCGTAGGCGTATCCGAAGTAGTATTGTTTGTACTTTACACCAACGTTTGCGATAAATGAGTCACCAGGACGAACCGAAACGCCAAACCAGTAGTCTTGCTTGATGAAGAACTTGAGGTTGATGTCGAACTGTGGCAATGTCTTTTCGGTAGTCTTAATCATGACAGATGGTTCTAGCTCAAAGTCTGTCTTTTTGCTTTTCTTGAATTCGAATTTGTATCCACCGAAAATGAAATAGTGTCTTACCATTTTGTTTTCTTTGATGTTCTGGTTTACTTTCATCTTCGACTGGAACAGATTGGCAACAGTAACACTAGCGTAGTAGTGTCTGCCAGGACCAGTACCGAAAGCATAAACACCAAACGATGCATCCGGAATTATTGTCTTTTCAATCAAATAGGTAAGCGAAGGATCGTCGTACCATGTCGGATCGAAGTTTCTCTGGTCAAGTTTGTATTGGTAGCATTCGGCAGACAGGCCGAGTGATATATTGTCGTGCCTTGTTATCCTGAAAATGTAGGAGTATATTGCCTTGAATCCTATTTCGCTTGAAGGACCATACTTGTCATGGAAAAGTATACCACCCAACCCCATTTGTTTATGGTATAGGGATGTGTGTCCAGATAATGTCTGTGTTGATGGAGCTTCTTTCATTCCTACCCATTGTTTGTGTACGCCAATGACGATTGGAGCGTAATCCTTAGTACCTGCAACAGCTGGGTTTATGTAGAAATCGTTCATCATGTACTGGCTGAACAATGGTAGTTGCTGGGCGAATAATGCACTGTTACACAGGAATATTGCTATTGCAACTACAATTAACTTCTTTCTAAACTCTTTACTCATAATCTTCAATGTTTAGGGTTTTAGTCCTAGGTGCAAATTTAACTATTATTTCAATACAAACAAACATTTAATAAAAAAATGTTAAATTTTTTGTGTGTTTCCTGCGTATGTCACTGAGTATTAGTTTGAAAAGCGCAAAATTAATTTTTAATGATTGTTGTGATGCTATTGGTTATTGCGCTTTCTATGAGGTTTTCCATGCATTCGGGAAAATCGGCGGTGACCCATATTGTGTTTTCTGTTCCGAAGAAAAGCATTAACCTTATGAAGTCCATTTCGTTGCCCTTGTCGTCGTGAGATTTGAACCTGCATCTGAATATTATTGCATCGCTATTGTCTTGCATTTTCGTATTCTTCCTTTCGAGAAGCTCAAATCCTTGTGACGCCATATACTTTTCTGTTATGGCTGCTGTTATTTTTTTGTAGTTGCGATTCCTGACTTCGTTTATCTGTATTGTAGCCAATGAGCCTGGATGTGAAATCTTTTCTGTTATTGAATCGTATACAAAATGTTTTGGCGGGATGATGCTTGCTGATATCTTCCGTAAGTTAATGCGTTGATTTGCAGTATCGTTTTGTGCGAATGCTGGTGCAGATAAAATGATTGCAGATGCAACGGCAAGGAATATTTGAAATGCTTTTTTCATTTTGCAAGGTTAATAAAAAAATGGGTATCAAGCAATACCCATACACAAAACTCTTACTCAAAAACAATCGCTGCAAAGATATGACTTTTATTTTAATTAACAATGGATTGTTGAAAAAGTTTTTGCTATATATTTGGTAGTTTTCTTGTTTGTGAGTGTAAATTATTGTAAACCAGATAGATGCCTGGCAATGTAATTCTTTCGGCTTTTCGGTGTAATTTTTTTGCACGATGTCTTTTGGGCTTGTTTGCTATTTGTACTAATTGCATGAAAGTGCGATTCGTGCGTTTATTGTGTTAAAAAATATATAATATGTTTGTAGTAACGCGTGGCATTCCTTATATTTGTCGCATAAAAATAATAAGGATATGATAAGGAGAATAATTTTAGTGCTTTCGGCAATCCTATGTGTATTGCCGTTTTATGTGGGGGCTCAGACAAAAACTTTAACAATTGACGATGCGGTAGTCGGCGTATGGCGCAACTTATACCCCGAAATGATATATGGAATACAAATACGTCCCGATACAAAAACCTGTACAAAATGGGATGGGCGTAATCTCGTAGAGTTTTCTTTTGACAAGAAAAAAACAACTACTTTGTTTGCTCTTGAAGAATTGGTTGCAGAATTAAAGAGTAACGACATTGCTCCAGCAATGTCGTATCCGGAATACAAATGGCTGTCGAAGAACGAAATGGAAATCCATGTAGGTAATTCTGTTTGTATATTCGATGTCGTAAAGAAAAAAATCAAATCAGCGGCGAGGTGCGACGATGATGTTGAGAATGCAACCTATTGTGCTGCAAATTCAAGTATTGCGTATACTGTTGACAACAATCTTCTCATAAGGTCGGGCAGTAAGATTATAAAGGTAAGTGACGAAAAGGATAGCAATATCGTTTATGGCCAGACCGTTCATCGCAACGAGTTCGGTATCGACGGCGGAATTTTCTGGTCGCCTAATGGCAACTATTTGGCATTCTATCGCAAGGACAACAGCAAGGTTTCGGATTACCCGATTGTTGATGTCAACGAGCGCGTGGCAAAGTTGAAACCGGAAAAGTATTGCATGGCAGGTATGGATAGCGAAGAAGTGACTGTCGGTGTATTCGACATGAAAACGCAGAAGATAATTTATCTCGATGTTGATGGTCCCAAAGACCAGTTTCTTACTATGGTAACTTGGAGCCCCGACGAGAAGTCGATTTATGTCGGTGTGCTAAACCGTGAGCAGAACCATTTGCAGATGCGTCGCTACAATGCTACAACAGGAAAGTTTGAAAAACTTTTATTCGAGGAGAAGAACGACCGATATGTAGAGCCTCAGCATCCGCTCACATTCTTGCCCAACGACCCCGAAAAATTCATCTACTGGTCGCGCAAGGACGGCTTCTGGCACCTATACCTATATAATATAGATGGCAAGCAGATTTCGCAGATTACTAAAGGTGAATTCGAAGTACAGGAAATATACGGCTTTGCAAACAAAAATCAGGACTTGATTATTAATGCTAACAAGGAAACTCCTATTGACTTTACAATATACAAGGTGAACATAGCAACTGGAAATATGACTTTGATTTCGGGCAATAGCGGAAAGCATGATGCTATACTTTCCGGTGATGGCGAATATCTGGTCGATGCGTATGAATCGACAACCGTACCACGCGAATATATCCTATACCAGACGTCTACAGGAAAAGCAATCTCAACATTGCTGACGGCAGAAAATCCACTTGCCAAATACAAGATGCCAACCTTGAAGATTGGAACAATCAAGGCCGATGACGGTAAGACCGACCTGTACTATCGTCTTATTACGCCTCCGGACTTTGATCCGAACAAGAAATATCCGGCAATAGTATATGTATATGGTGGTCCTCATGCCCAAATGATTACCAATTCTCGTTTCGGCGGTGCGGCAGGCTGGGACATGTATATGGCTCAGGAGGGCTATGTTATGTTCACTCTCGACAACAGAGGTTCGGCAAACCGTGGATTTGAGTTCGAAAGTTGCATACACAGGCAACTTGGTACTATTGAGACTCGCGACCAGATGACTGGTGTTGAATTCCTTAAGTCGCTTGGTTACGTAGATATGGACAGGCTTGGTGTTCACGGATGGAGCTTCGGCGGTTTTATGACTACTACGCTTATGACCGACTGCGCCGACATCTTCAAGGTCGGTGTGGCTGGCGGGCCAGTTATCGATTGGAAATACTACGAAGTAATGTACGGCGAGCGCTATATGGATACGCCTCAGGAAAACCCCGAAGGTTACGAGAAGGCTAGTCTGCTCAACAAGGCCGACAAACTGAAAGGTCGTCTGATGATTATCCACGGATGCATCGACCCGGTTGTGGTTTGGCAGCACAGTTTGCAGTTCCTCAACAAGTGCATCGAAAAGAAGATCCTTGTGGATTACTTTGTATATCCTAACCACGAACATAATGTCCGTGGATTGGATCGGGTGCATCTTATGAGAACGATTACAAGATACTTCGATGATCATTTGAAATAATAAAAAATGTGATTTTAAGGGCTACCGAGAATATGGTAGCCTTTTTTTTTATTTTATATGTATGATTGCGCTGATAATAGCGTTGTTAACAAAATTATTTGAAACACTTAATAATTTTTTTGCATTGTCAATAAAAAGTATTTTCTTTGTCTGGTTTTTTGTATAGAAGGAGATTATAGCCTTGTTGCAAAAGATTGTGGTTATAAATTTATGTATAACAGATATTTAGAAAATAATTGTAAATTAAGGATGAGCGTGCATTTAACCGAGGACGGTGCGCGTTCTCAAGAAATTTATGTCTTCGATTTTTCAGAATTGTTATGAGAAGAAGTTTTATTTTAATTTGTGTGGCATTGCTGCTATCGGCATTTGCTAATGCCCAGAGTTATCAAATTACTGTTAACATTACAGGTAATGGTAACGTTACTTATAATGACGCTGCCGTTCAAAATGCAGATGTGATTACAGTGGATGAAGGAGCAACACCAGCGTTCACAATTGCGGCAGAGACAGGCAATAGGCTAGTAAGCGTAATGCTTGATGGAGAAACGAATGTTACCACCGACCTTGTTGGAAATGTTTACACATTTGCTGCAATAACAACGAACCACACACTTGCAGTTACTTTCGAGGAAATACCTGCACCCACTTACACAATTACACTTACTGTGGGTGAGCACGGAACAGTTTCTTACAATGATGAAGTAGTTGCAACATCAGTTACGGTAAACGAAAGCTCAACGCCAGCGTTCACATTCAATCCAGAAACTGGTTACAGAGTAGCAAGCGTAATCCTTGATGGCGAAACGAATGTTACCAACGACCTTGTAGGAAATGTTTACACCTTTGCTGCAATAACTGCTGACCACACACTTGCAGTTACTTTCGAGGAAATACCTGCAGTAACTTACACCATTACATTTACTATTGGTGAACACGGAACGGTAACGTACAATGGTGAAGCCGTTACAACATCGGTTACTGTAAATGAAAACGCAGAACCTGCTTTCACAATTACACCAGAATCTGGTTACAGAGTAGCAAGTGCAATAATTGATGAAGATGAAGTTGGTGAAGAAGATGTAACAGATGCTATTGAAGATAATGTTTACACATTCGAAGCTGTTACAGCTAACCACACTATGCACATTACATTTGAGGAAAATACAACTCCTAACACTCATACCGTAACTCTTACTGTTGGAGAACACGGAACAATCGTAGCAACTGATGGAGATGATAACCCAGTTACAATTGAAGCTGGAGTAATTACAGTAAACCATGGCGATGACTTGTATTTGGAAATTACACCTGAAAATGGATACAAGATTGACGAACTTGTGGTTAATGAAAATCCGTATGTCCTTGAAGACGACGAGTTGCTTGGATTAGATTTGCCGATGCTCAATATTACTAGCGATATGACAGTAAGCGTAACATTTGAAGAAGACAACGACACTCCAGAACCTACAATGTTCGGAATCACCTTCGTTGGTTTGGAAGAAGGCAATACTGTTACAGTTCCAGAAAACGCAAGAGTTGATTCGGTAAGGTCAGGTGAAGATTATGTATTCGGTATAACACTCACAAGCTGTCAGCAAGCAATTGCCTCTGTAACAGTTGGTGGAACAGAACTTACTGCTACTGAAGGTCAATATACGATTGAAAATGTTGTGTCAGACACGACAGTAACTATTGAATTTACAAAGTATTTCTATACTGTAACCGCTGAAGCTGGTGAGCACGGTGCAGTTGCAGAAGGGTTTGCTTCTCACGATGTTGAATGTGGAACAGATTACGCAATAACATTTGTCCCGGATGAGGGTTATATTCTTGATTCAGTTGTTGTTGATGGTGTTCATGTTACCGCTGGTATAAACAGGAATACTTTCACATTGACAAATGTCGATAGTCTTCATGTTGTAAAAGGCTTCTTCGCTACAGATACAAACATTGGTTCAAAGTATAGAATAACCTTTGCAGGTTTGGGAGCTAATGATTCGATTGTTATCCCAGTAACAGAAGATTCAACATTTGTTCACACAGCAGCAATTAAGGACTCTGTTTTATATGGTGATGATTTTGTATTTGCAATAAATGCTGAAAGATGCCATTATGTTTCTTCAGTTTCTGTAAATGAAACGGTAATTGATGCCGATGCAGAAGGTTTCTACACTATTGAAGGCATTTATTGTGATACAACGGTAACAGTTGGATTCACTACTTATAGATATACAGTAACAGCATCAGCTGGTGAACATGGACGTTTGGTTTCGGATGCAGAGTCAGAAGTTGAATGTGGTTCAAGTCTTACATTTTCTTTCGTTCCAGAGGCAGGCTATAAGCTCGGTTCTGTATTGCTTGATGGCGAATCGAGTACTGACGGAATAAACGGTAACAATTATACATTGGAAGTATACGATGACCATACTGTTGTTGGCGTGTTCACAGAGTTTAGAGGTCCGTACATTGAATATGAAGGACTCGCTGCTGAATATGAAGTCGGCGATACTATTGATTTCTCGTTGAGAATGCATGCAAACTGTATGTTTGAGAACATTTGCGGTGTCGGTTATTCTGTTATTAATGGTACTGATACTGTTGCTGATGTAACAAGATTTGGCGTATTGTCTTACAGGGTAAATGTTACTGACAGTTCGTTCGTCGGCTATCAGATTGAAAATGGTAAAGGAATGATGACATATACTACAGAATACGATACCATTACCTACAATGTCGGTGCATTTACTCTTGGTTTGTTCGATGAAGCTGCCGGCAGAGATAGAACAATCGACTACAACATGATTTTCACAACAGCTGGTCAGTATAGGATTGCTAATACCTTGTACACCTGCAGCAATGGCGGAGAACTTATCGGTTCGAATTTTGTAGCAAACGAGTGTGATGATTTGACTCACAATGACAGGGTTGCCGAAGTATGTGAAAATCCGACACCTGTTTACAGCATCTACAGCGACATCAACATTACAGGAGAAACAATTCATACTATAACTACGACCGTTTTGGGTGGTCATGGTTCTGCTAATCCAGAAGGAACAATTATTGTGCCTGCTGGTTCAACTCAGAGAATACAATTTATTCCTGATGAATATTATGCTCTCGATACGGTTAAGTCAAATGGATTCTTGATTTACCCGTCACTTCAGACTCAGTATGTTGTTGACAGTGTATTTGTAATTGACAGCGTTACTGAGAACTATAATATTACGGTATCGTTCAAGGATGTAAGGCCATACTACACAATTCATGTTGAGGTTGCAACTGCTGGTGGTACAGTAACGCCTAAGGACACTACAGTGGTAGTTGGCTCTGATGTAACGCTGACAGTTACTCCTAACGATGGTTACCATATTTCTCAGTTGAGTATTGATGGTAATATTATTGCAAACTATGCTTCCAATGAAATTATCTTCCGCAACATCAACGATGACCATGAAGTTTCGATTTCGTTCTTCCCCAATTCTGTAGAAGATGAAGTATTTGCTGGTCTTAGCATCTACCCGAATCCAAACAATGGACAGTTCACTGTTAGTTCAGAAGATTTTGAAGGTGATGTTACTTTCCAGATTTATGGCGTAAACGGGTCTATGTTGTACGAAAAGACAACAAATGGCGAACAGACAGTAAGCTTTGACAATAATTTGTCTGCAGGAACTTACTTCTTGAGAATAATCTCTGGAGATAAGGTTGCAGCAAGAAAGATTGTTGTTGAATAGTTGTACACATTTTCATAATTTAAAGAGAAGGAGTCCGTTGGATTCCTTTTCTTTTTTCTGTGGTTGATAAATTATGTTAATAAAAAACAACATTTTCATTGTATATCATAAATTTCATTTATAAATTTGCATCATTAAATATTCATCGATTATGAAAAAGTTCTTGGTCGTATTATTAACAGCATTGTTTGCTTTGGCAGTTCTAGTATCTTGTAGGTCTGTCGAAAATTGTCCAGCATATAGCGATGCTTCTCAGGTGGAACTCGAGGCGGAAGATGTCGCATAGTTTTAATCTGGACTTAGTTTGTTATTTGTGGCGGTATTATGACTTTTGCTAGGAATTTCATAGTGCTGCTTTTTTTCGTTGTGTGCATAAGCTATTGGGCAAATGCACAGGGAGAATTTTCTGAGGACAGAGAATCCTTACACTATAATGTGAACCAATTCGGAGCAAAAGTTAATACCAACGGATTTGGTTTTATATATACTTTTGCACAGCGCGTAACTTATAGATTACGTCGCAATTATGAAGTTGAATACGATTATGTGAGAAGTCCTAAAGAGGTTAAGATGATAAATACGTATTTTGCGTCTTATAGCAATAATGTAAAGCGATTTATTTTCGGCAAGGACAATTCTGTACATAATATTAGGGTCGGTTATGGTTATAACTGGATGCTGTTCGAAAAGCGTGACAAAAATAGTGTATCGATACATTTGCAGGCCAATGCAGGTTTTTCATTTGCTATCGAAAAACCAGTGTATTATGAAATGGTCGATAGTGTGACTGTTTTTAATAATACGGCCAATTATGATTACAGCCCAGATCGATTCGAGGATTATTTTACAGGCAAAGTGTCGGACATAATAACTAAATCACCTTTTTCTACAGGTATTAAGGAGACAAAGATTCGTCCTGGCAACTACATTAAATTGGACTTCTCATTTGACTTTGCCCGCAATGCAATGGTTGTAAGTGCTATAGAAGTGGGTGGCATAGTCGACTTTTATTATTTCCCCGTGACCATAATGTATAATCATCCGCATAACTTCATGTGGTCTATGTATATAGCATATCAGTTCGGAAGAAAGTATAACCCCACATTGAATCGAGAGTACAGACGCGAACAGCGAAAACTCACAAAGTAAATTTGTTGATAAATTTATTTCGCTTCGTAGTGTGCCAATCCTTTTCGTTGCTATTTTTGTCATCGAAAGAAATTGATGATGGAAACGGAAAATATATTCGTAAAAGGTTTAAACTCACCGCAGAAGCAAGCTGTCCTGTATTGCGATGGACCAAGTTTGGTTATTGCTGGCGCTGGTTCGGGCAAGACAAGGGTGCTGACGCATAAAATCGCTTACCTGATTTCAATGGGCATGGATCCGCATAGGATTATGGCTCTAACTTTTACCAACAAGGCCGCTGCCGAAATGAAAGAGCGTATCGATACGCTTCTCGGATATAATGCATCCCAGGCATTGTGGATGGGAACATTCCATTCTATTTTCGGTCGTATGCTTAGGATTGAGGCCGAAAAAATAGGTTTTACAAGCAATTTTACCATATACGATACCTCTGACTCCCAGAACCTAGTAAAGGATATAATAAAGGAGATGAAGCTAGACGAGGAGCACTACAAGTACAAGACTATATTTGGACGCATATCGGCATGCAAGAACCGTCTTGTTCTTCCCGATCCATATATGGCGAATAGTACTTATGTTACCCAGGACAGGGCTGCACATATACCTGAATTTGGAAACATATACAAGATGTACTACCAGAGGTGTCGCCGTTCCAATGTAATGGACTTCGATGATTTGCTATTGTATACCAATATTCTCTTCAAAGTTGACCCGCTGACACTTGCCAAGTATCAGGAACGGTTCGATTATTTCCTCGTAGATGAGTATCAAGACACAAATTTTGCTCAGTACCTTATAGTTAAGAGATTGTCGGAGAAGAACCGCCGGCTATTTGTCGTAGGCGATGATGCTCAGAGCATTTATTCGTTCCGTGGTGCTGAAATTCAAAACATACTGAATTTCAAGAATGACTATCCTGACTATAAACTTTTCAAGCTTGAGCAGAACTATCGTAGTACGCAGAATATTGTAGATGCTGCCAATTCGCTTATAAAGAAGAACAAAGGGCAGATTCGCAAGAATGTTTTTTCCGAAAATGAAGTCGGCGACAAAGTGCAGATAAACAAGGCAGTGTCGGACAATATGGAAGGCGTGATGATTGCCAAGAAAATTGTCGAACTTCATGATGAGGGCGCACAATATTCAGATTTCGCAGTGCTGTATAGGACAAATGCTCAGTCGCGTATCTTGGAGGAGGCTATGCGTTCGCAAGGTATTCCTTACAAGGTTTTCGGCGGATTGTCTTTCTATCAGCGTAAGGAAATCAAGGATGCACTGGCGTATGTCAGGTTTTCGGTAAACCACGACGATGTTCAGTCGTTCAAGAGGATTGTAAACTATCCATCAAGGAAAATAGGGCAGACTACTATCGACAAGGTGGTTGCTGCTGCCGAATCGCTGCAGGTATCGGTATGGGACATTATTTTCAATCCTGGCAAATATCCTATGGATGTGAATGCTCCAACGCGCTTGCGCTTGAAGGAGTTTGCAACGATGATAAACGGTTTTACAGAAAGGATCGATTCATACGATGCATATTCGTTTGTTGATGAGATGCTTAAGGAGTCGGGAATTATTAGCGACTTACAATCGGACAAAACTCCTGAAGGAGAAAATCGTCGTGAAAACATACAGGAATTGCTGAATGGTGTGAAAATGTTCTGCGACACTCGTCGCGAAACGGGTGAACCTAACGGAATATTGAACTATCTGGAAAATGTTTCGGTGCTTACCGATCTTGAAGAACCTGACGATGGCGATTTAAATCGTGTGTCGCTGATGACAATACATTCGTCAAAAGGTCTCGAATACGATAATGTGTTTGTCACAGGTGTGGAGGAAAATCTATTCCCTGGAGCACTTACCGTCATGGATCCAAAAGACCTTGAAGAGGAACGCCGTCTGTTTTATGTGGCGATTACAAGGGCTAAGAAAAGAATCATGCTGTATTATGCCGAGAACAGATTCAGATTTGGGAAGCTTACACCAATGACACCCAGCCGTTTTCTCAAGGACATAGATGTTTCGTATGTCGATTGGCACGGACTTACGGTAAATCCGTTCTCGGCAGTGTTTGACAGTGAATTTGAAGGATATACTAGTTTCCAGAGGAAGCCTTCGTACGATGGCAACTTTATG
Source organism: Bacteroidales bacterium (assembly GCA_045112395.1). Lineage (GTDB taxonomy): Bacteria > Bacteroidota > Bacteroidia > Bacteroidales > ML635J-15 > Bact-19. Next base: position 137 of record JBGUHW010000042.1, on the reverse strand, counting down.
CAGAAGAAGCCTGCAAGCCAACCAAGTGTACAGCAGCTTGAGCACAGAAACTTAGTGCCAATCCGTAAGGCATCGTCGAAGCCGGCAGATGAAATAGCCGATGCAAGTCAGCTTGTTGCTGGAGTGAGGATAAAGCA
>JBGUHW010000041.1:0-10086 GCA_045112395.1 Bacteroidales bacterium | reverse complement strand
CATGCTTGATGCTCCATTCGAAACTACTGCTCCAACGCCCAGCGATGTCCTGTTGTCTTTCTTTATGTTGAGTTTTAGGTTGAATTCTCCTGTCGAATCATTGTATTCGGCAATAGGGGTGGCTTGTTTTATCTGATAGTCGGAAATCAGCTTGTAATAGTTCGACTCTATTGTATTGAAGTCGATGCCAGTTTTTTTCGCATGTTTCTTTATTCGTTTGAGATTCAGTGCTCGTTCGATGTATTCCTTTTCGTAATCTTTTAATTTGCCGTCAATATATATGCTGTCGAATTTGAGTTCTGGCAGATTTTCTCGGTATATTTTACGTTCTTCGTTCAGTGCGGAACTATCTTTTCTTCGGTCGATTAGGTTTTTTATGCTGTCGATGACACTGTTGCAATACACGTAGCCGGAATTTACGGCATAATCCAGCTTTTGGAAATCCATAACGCCTACATCCTTGAATTTTATTGACAGTATATATCCCTTGTTTTCATTGATTTCAACGCTTTTTTGTTCTCCCATGATGAGATTTGTAATCTGCGCCAGTAGGTCTTCGGAGTCGGGCGGGTCGTCGTTGCCGAATGCGGAGACATGTACACCTATTATAATATCGGGATTGAAAACCTTGCGCATTGTCTCGATGGGGAAGTTGCTGTAAATTCCGCCATCGTAGTAAAGTGTGCTGTCAAGTTCCACAGGCTTGAATACCATTGGGATTGCCATTGATGCACGTATGGCGGTGCCGAGGTCGCCCTTGTCGAATATCTTTTCTCGGTTGTTGTAGACATCGGCGGCAACGCACCTGAATGGGACAAACAGGCTGTCGAAGTTGTTGTGAGCTTCTGCCGAACTCCGTGCGAAAAGGTCTATAAGACCTAAGTCCATAGGCTGAGTGGCTATTATGTTTGTCGGCAATGCTAGAGCTATCTTTTGCTTCTTTTTGCGGAGGTCAACGCGAAGTAGCGACACATCGGGTTGCTCGTACTTGAAAAAGTCAAGGTATTTGTTCGGTAGTTTGCCCTTGTAGTAATTTTTGAAGCTCGGACTGTTAAATATTTTAATCATGTCGTCTGGCGAATAGCCCGAGGCGTATAGTCCGGCAACAATTGCTCCCATCGATGTGCCCGTTACATAGTCGATGGGGATTCCGTGTTCTTCCAGTGCCTTTATTACACCGACATGAGCATATCCTTTCGCACCTCCGCCGCTAAGCACGAGTCCAACAGTCTGTGCGTTCGCTATGCTGCAAATGCATAACAAACTGATTGTTAGTATACATAATATGCGCGTTGCTTTAGTCACAAGTGCATTAAATAAACCATGCAAGTTAATAAGATTTTTCTAAAAAATAGTTTTGCATATTATAAAATATTGTGCCTTTTAGAAAAGGTGGATTTTGCAGATTTATTATTACTTTTACACGCTAAAAAAATGACAATGCATACCGCTGATGTTCTTCTTCCGCTTTCGCTCCCTGGAACATTCTCTTACGAGGTTCCAGATGAGCTTGTTGCGTCAATGAAGCTCGGTGTGCGTGTCCTTGTGAATTTCGGCAAAAAAAAGATTTACACTGGCATAGTGGTAAATATTGAGGAGCGTGATGATGCCTTCGACTTCAAGATGAAGCCTATTTTTGCCCAGCTCGATGATGAACCGTTCATTTCGGAACCGCAGTTGAAGTTGTGGAATTGGATGGCATCGTATTATTGTTGCAACATTGGCGAAGTTCTTATCGCTGCTGTGCCTAGCATACTTTTGCCGACTAGCGAAACCAAATATGTGGTGTCGGCAAGTCCATCATCCGAAGATCCGCTTGTAAGAAGCGACTTGGCTATATATAATGCCTTGGCATTGAGCCATGTGAGTATGCTGTCCGAAATTATTGATGTCACAGGAATTAAAAATCCGCTTCCCGCGCTTCAGCGGCTTGTCGCGCGAGGTTTGGTTTCCGATGAGCAGGTGATTTCGAAGCAATATAAGCCTGTAGAGCGCAACTATGTCTTGTTTTCGACTTTGGAGGCTGAGAAAAATCAAGTGGCACTCGACAAGATAATGTCCAAGAATGGAAAGCAAAAGTTTATCCTCGAAACGCTTGTTGATATATGCCAGCTTCGTGGAACCGATTGCGTTGAGGTTGAGGAGCGCGAAATACTGGAGCGTTGCGATGCTTCAAAGTCAAGCCTTCAGAGCCTGCAGAAGTATGGTTTGTTGCAACTTTACCGCAAAGTACGCGAAATCCAGTCGGATGACGCTGATGCTGGCGATGTAATTTTGTCCGATGCCCAGCAGAAGGCTTTTGCCGAAATAAAAACTGCTTTTTCCGAAAAAAATCCAGTCCTGCTACATGGCGTGACATCGAGTGGAAAGACGGAAATATATATGAAACTTATCCGCGAAACACTCAATTCTGGACGAAAAGTCCTTTATCTGTTGCCCGAAATTGCAATCACGGCACAAATAATATCGCGCCTCGAAAAATATTTTGGCACATCGGTGAAAGTTTATCATAGCAGGCACACGTCAACGGCGAGGGCTGGTGTTTACAATGCTGTCCTCGGTGGCAAGTACGAAATAATATTGGGCGTGAGGTCTGCGATATTCCTGCCTTTCGACAATCTTGGCTTGGTTATAGTCGATGAGGAGCACGAAAACTCGTATAAGCAGTTCGATCCCGACCCGCGCTACAATGCCCGCGACATGGCTCTCGTGCTTGGCAAGATTCATGGTGCCAATGTGATATTAGGTTCGGCGACGCCATCTGTCGAATCGTACAGCAATGCAAGGCAGGGAAGGTATCGCTTGGTTGAACTCACCGAGCGCTATGGCAATGTGCAGTTGCCTGTGATAGAGGTCGCCGACATGAAGGACGCATATTTCCGCAAGGTTAACAAAGGACATTTCCATCCCATGCTTATTTCGGCAATCAATGCTACCATTGCGGCAGGCGAACAGGTCATTCTGTTTCAGAACCGCCGAGGATATTCGGCAATGCTCGAATGCAAGGACTGCGGATATGTGCCTCACTGCAGCAACTGCAATGTAAGTCTTACCTTGCACAAGTTCGACAATAAGCTTGTTTGCCACTATTGTGGCGAAAAGTTCAGTGTGCCAACGGTTTGTCCGAATTGTGGAAGCACAAAGATTACTGCGAAGGGACTTGGCACCGAAAAAATCGAGGAGCAGGTGCTGTCGTTGTTCCCTACGGCACGTTTGGCTCGCCTCGACTACGATACTGCACAGTCGCGGAAGAACTACGAGCGCATAATTGCCGAATTTGCTGATGGTCAGATTGATATACTCATTGGAACACAAATGATTACCAAAGGTTTGGATTTCCCCAATGTTGGTCTTGTTGGAATCCTGAATGCCGACAATATGTTGAATTTTCCCGACTTCCGTGCATTTGAGCGCTCGTACCAGTTGATGGCGCAAGTGAGCGGTAGGGCAGGGCGCAGGCAGAAACGCGGGAAGGTAATAATTCAGACCTTTACTCCCGACCACGAAATCATTGCCGATGTGTTGACAAACAACTACAGAGCCATGTTCGAGAGCCAGATGCGTGAGCGAGAGCAATTTCATTATCCGCCATTGTGGAGTTTTATCGTTGTGCATCTGAAGCATAGGGATTTCCGCAAGTCGCTTCAGGCGGCTGCTATGTTGGCGAATGAGTTGAGGACGGTCTTGCATCAGCGAGTGCGCGGTCCAGAAGAGCCTGCCGTGAATCGCATCAGTAGCTATTATATAATGAATGTACATGTCCGTTTCGAAAAAACTGTGTCGGCATCAAAGGTCAAGGCTTTCATTATGGAAAAGGTGGCAATGGTGAAATCGATTCCGGAATTGTCGCAGGTTGCCGTTGAAATTGATGTCGATCCATACTAGACAATGCCACATGCATTGTCATGCTGAACTTGTTTCTGAAGCCTTGCGAAACGATGTGAGCAATCTTTTTTTTGTGCGACCTCTCTGAGGTCGAATTAAATATACTACAACATTCTATATTTGTTTGACCTCTCCGAGGTCTTGCCATTTGCCTGTCGTTATAATATGTTGTCAGCTAATGATTCTACAAATGTGTGTGCCTGATTTTTGAATAAATATAGCAACCTCGGAGAGGTTGCGTATATATAGACAAATAATGTGAGTTTAGTAGCGTTGGCGCATATTTTTGTCGCGCTAGAATACAATGTTCCATAAGTTGAAGACATTACAAAACAAATGCAAGACTTTTGTAATGTTGAGGCGTGGGAACATCTACAAAGTAAAAAATTGTGACAACGCAAATTTAGTGGGCAACAATAATAGTTTATACATTGCGACCTTGGAAAGGTCGTATGCATTTAGAATAAATAAACGTTATTCTACGACCTAGGAGAGGTCGAACAGATGAATTGATGCTATTCGTTCCTGTCAAACATGTGCATTTTTTGGGGCGTTGGCGCATATTTTTGTCAGGTTGTTGAGCCTGTCGAACCACAAAAATTGTGACAACGCATAATTTGGCGGACAATAATGATTTTGTTCAAAAAAAATATTCACAATCTCTTGGTGGAAAGCAAAAAAAACATACATTTGCGCTTGTTTTTAATTAGTATAAACATGGCAAATATAAAGAAAGTTGCAGTCCTTACATCTGGTGGGGATGCTCCAGGAATGAATGCGGCAATCAGAGCCGTTGTTAGAAAGGCTTTGCACGAAGGTCTTGAAGTTATGGGCGTAATGAGAGGATACGAAGGTCTAATCGCAGATGATTTCATCCCGATGGAATCGAAAAGCGTAGGCAACATCATACAGCGCGGCGGCACTATCCTCAAGACCGCACGTAGCGACAGGTTCAGAACCATCGAAGGTCAGCAGATAGCATACGACAACCTCAAGAAGCACGATGTTGATGCTCTTGTAGTTATCGGCGGTGATGGTACATTTAGGGGCGCAAGGGAATTCACCGAAAATTTCCCATTCCCAGTAGTTGGTCTTCCTGGCACAATCGACAACGACCTTTATGGTACCGACATGACAATCGGATACGACACAGCATTGAATACCGTAGTTGAAGCAGTTGACAAGATTCGCGATACGGCTGCCAGCCACGAAAGAATGTTCTTTGTTGAGGTAATGGGCCGTGATGCTGGTTTTATTGCTTTGCGTAGCGGTATTGCTTGTGGAGCCGAGGATGTACTTATCCCTGAAACCGTTACATATCTTGACGAAGTTCACGATAAGCTTGTCAAGTACATGACCGAAAAGAAAACCTCGAGCATAATTCTTGTTGCTGAGGGTGACGATGCAGGTGGCGCATACGACATCAGGAACGCTATGGCAAAGTACGGCGAGGAATTCGATATGAGAGTTATCGTTCTTGGTCACATTCAGCGTGGTGGTTCGCCATCGGCATACGACAGGTATCTTGCTAGCCGTCTTGGTGTTGCTGCTATCGATGCATTGCTCGACGACCAGCGCAGCGTAATGTGCGGTATGGTTCACAACGAAATCGTCCTTGTTCCGTTCAACAAGACCATCAAGCACCACAAGACCATCGACCAGAAGATGCTTGACATTGTCGATGTTTTGAACAGCTAATATATTATAGGTATTTAAAATTTTTCACATACCCCGTAGAGATGTTGCGTGCAACATCTCTATTTTTTTTCCGCCCAGTCCATTGTCGTATGCACATCGTTGTAGAGATGTTGCGTGCAACATCTCTACGTTTTTTTTATCAACAATCCATTGTTTATGAATTGTTAGTATATTAATTCAGAATAAATATCTAAAATTTTTATATTTAGTTATAATAGAACCTCAGTTTTGGCAACCTTTCAAAAATGATTCATACCTTTGACCTTCTAAAAGGTGTAAAGGATTTAGTAAAAAAGGATTTGGATAAATCGTTTGTAAACAGAGGATTATCCAGTTATATAGTAATTTAAATTTTTAGTATATGAGAAAATTTTTATTGGCTACAATGGCCATTTTGTGGTTGCTTACCGGTTTGGGAGGTAAGCTAGTGGCACAGGAAAACATTGCGGTGTGGAAGTTCCCATCCGGTGTTACTGATGTCACATGTGTGTCAGATAGGATTGCGGCATCGGACTGTAGTTTCTCTTCGGAGGGTTCGGTCTCGGTTTCAGGAACTAACAGTTCGAACACTTCTCTTTGTGGCGATACGGACGATACCAAATCGTTGCAGGTGACAGGACAAGCTGGTGGTTCGGTAATTTTTAAGATTTCGGCTGCTCCGTACAGTGGCATATCGATTTCATACGATCTTCGTGGTCATCCTAATATGACATATCACGGTTATACCGACTATGTTTGGTCGTATAGTACAAACGGAACAACCTTTACGGATGCTCCTGCAGCAACTGCAATTTCTGGTTTTACAGAAACGACATTTACGGCTCAGACTGCCGACTTCTCGTCGATTAGTGCATTGAACGGCAGTAATGAAGTTTGGTTCAAACTTACGATGTCAGGTGCTGAAGGTGCAAGCGTTGCTTCGAATATCGACAATGTTGTGTTCTCGGGTACTCCGTTGACATGCTTGACTCCTGTTAATATGACAGCTGTAGCTAATGATGCTCCGACTCAGGCTGTCGTTTCGTGGTCTCCTGCTAGTGACAACGAAGAGTCATATACTTTGGTATATTATACTTCTGCATTATCAAACGATGCATTGAACTCATTTTTAAGCGTTTCACAGTATGCATCTTATGTGGCAACTAATGCAACCAGCCCACATACATTGACTAATCTTAATGCAGGCACTCATTATTATGTATATGTACGTGCAAACTGCGGTGGCGGCGACAACAGCCTCTGGGCAAGCACAACCGTTACTACTCCTGTTGTATGTACTGTTTCTGGTTTGGCAGCTTCTGAAGTTACAGCTTCATCGGCTACATTGTCGTGGACTACTACTTCTGAAAACACAATGTTGCGTATATTTACTTCTGCACAGAGCAACCCGTGGGAAGCAACCGGATTTATTGTTGATGAGACAGTAAGCGGAAATACGTATAATGTTACTGGACTCAATTCAATTACTACATATTATGTTTATGCTAAGGCAGCATGCTCGGCAAACAATGTCAGCGAACAGGTTTCTATTAACTTTACGACTGACTTGGGTAGCGATGTTGATTTGGTTACTATTGGTACAGGTTCTACTACTAACTCATATCTGCCTACATATTGTTACTACAACTATTCTTTGACTGAGCAGATTTATACTCCAGAAGAAATTGGAACACCAGGTACTATTGCTAGGATAGCATTCTATTGTGCTTCAGGATTGTCTCGTACAATAGATATATATATGCTTAATACAAGCAAAGAAACTTTCACTGGTAGTACCGATTGGGTGGCAGTATCGGCAGGCGACCGTGTATTTTCGGGTAGTGTTACTTTTACTGCAAATGCATGGACAACAATCAATTTGACCACTCCTTTTGCTTACGATGGAACAAGCAACCTTCTAATTGCTGTTGACGATAATACAGGTTCTTATGTTAGTAGTGTGAACTGGCGAGTATTTGATGCAACAAGTAAGGCTATTCGAGTTTATAGTGATGGTACAAATTACAATCCTACTAGCCCAAGTTCTTACTCTGGCTCTGTTTTGAGTGTTAAGAACCAGATTCAGCTTACAATCGTTCCTCCTCCTGCAACTTGTCCAAAGCCGGTAGATTTGGCAGTTGGCAATGTAACTGCAACATCTGCAGCTATAACATGGCTTGCCGGTGGTGAAGAAACAGCTTGGACTCTCAAGTATGGTCCTGCTGGATTCGATGTCGAAACTGCTGGTACTGAAGTCGCTATAGAAACAACTCCTTCGTACGAATTGACAGGTCTTACAGCAAACACTGAATATGATGTATATGTAAAGGCTGTTTGCAGTGATACTGATGAAAGTGGATGGAGAAAAGTTTCATTTGCAACTCCTTGTATAGCAATAACAGAATTCCCTTGGACAGAAGGTTTTGAGTCATTAACAGCTCCAGGAATGCCTTCTTGCTGGACGGTTGTTGATGCAAACGAAGACGGAGATTATTGGAAAACATTTACAGGTTATGGAAATCCAGGTCTCTCTGTCGGTTTATATACTGATTTTAATAGTGGAAATAATAATGATTATTTGATTCTTCCGGCATTTGAACTTAATGGTAGCTATGTGTTTAGTTACGATGTTAGAGCTCGTAGTACAAGTGAACCTAATGATTACAGGGTTCTTCTTTCTACAACCGGAACTTCACCAGAAGATTTCACCGTTGTTCTTAAAGAGTTGGAAGAAGTAGGTTATACAACTTACCAGACTAAAGATATTAATCTAAACGGCTACAATGGAACTGTTTATATTGCAATTCATGTTCCGCAGGGCGGTCTGGACGGATACTATATTTATTTCGATAATTTTAAGATTAGAGAGGCATCTACCGCTGCCGAAATCACAGCATTCTCGTTTGCTGAGGATGCAGAAGCTGCTGTTATCAATAGCACTGAGGCAAGAGTTACCTGCTTGGTTTCGTATTCTACCGAAAGCCTCAACGGACTTGTTCCGACTATAGCTGTATCGGAGAATGCAAGCATAGCTCCTGCTAGCGGTGTTGCTCAGGATTTCTCATCGCCAGTTACCTATACGGTTACTGCCGAAGACGGAACAACAACAAAGGAATGGACTGTTAATGTAAGCAAGGTTGCTACCGCTTCGTCGGCTAAGGATATTTTGTCGTTCTCATTCAACAATCAGCAGGGCGAATCTGTAATCGATGCCGAAAACCACACAGTTTTGGCTTACGTTGCATGGAACTACGATTTGACTCTTGCTACAAACAAGATAGCTCCAACTATCACAGTTTCGCCGCAGGCAACAATCTATCCTGTAAGCGATTCTGCAATAAATTTTGCAAATCCAGTTATTTATACGGTTACAGCCGAGGACGAAAGCACTCAGGAGTGGACGGTTACACTACAAAACGATCCGAATGCCTGTGTAAACCCGTTGCAAGCATCGTTTGTGGTATCCGATTTGACTTCTTCAACGGCAACTGTTGCTTGGGTAAGAAGATATACGGAAACCTCATACAATGTTAAGGTTTCTACAACTGCTATTTCGGTAAGCGACATTGCAACAACCGATGGCGATGTATACAATGGTGTTGTAAACGATACGACCATAACGTTAACTGGTCTTGCAGAAAATACAATGTACTATGTATATGTTCAGTCGGTATGTAATATTGAAACTTGGGTAAGCAAATCATTCAGAACCATTATTACACCAGCAACTATACCATATATATATGCTTTTGAAGATGCTACAGAAAATAATAACTGGGTTCTTGAAAATGGCACACAGGACAACAAATGGTATATTGGTACAGCTTCTAACAATGGCGGAAACGGTTTGTACATATCTAACGATAATGGTGTAACAAATGCTTATACGATAAGTACTTCTGTTTCGACATCCGTTTACGCTTATAGAACCATTGAAATGACAGTTGGTGACTATATTGTTTCGTATAATTGGAAGGGAAACGGAGAGTCGAATTATGATTATATGCGAGCATTCCTTGTTCCTTCTACTACGGTACTTACCGCTGGAAGTGCAAACGGCATCACTACCACAAGTGTTCCAAGCGGTTGGATTGCGCTCGATGATGCTTCGAAGCTAAATTTGCAGTCATCGTGGCAAAGCAAGACCGTAACGGTAAGTGTTAACACAGCAGGAACATACAATCTTGTATTTTATTGGAAAAATGATACAGGTACTGGAACTCAACCTCCTGCTTCTGTTGACAATATCAGTATTACGAAGATTACCTGTCCTATAGTTTCTGATATCGAAGTTGACAATATCACGACAACTTCTGCTAATATTACATGGACAGAACGCGGAACTGCTACCGCATGGGATGTTGTTTTATCGGCTGCAGCACTTACAGATGAACAACTTGCTTCTGAAACTCCAGAAAATGTAACTGCTGCAAGCTATCAGGCAACAGAACTTACACAAAATACACCTTATTATATATATGTTCGCGCACACTGCTCGGATGAAGACCAGTCGGATTGGTCTGC
>JBGUHW010000040.1:0-22710 GCA_045112395.1 Bacteroidales bacterium | reverse complement strand
ACGGCTGGTTCTCGGCTATCTTCCCGTTCATGATGAGAAAGGTATACAAGTACGACCCATTATTTGCAAACAACTGCAAGGTGGTTTATACAATATACAACGACCGCTTCTCGGGTAGCATTAACAAGGATTTTGCAAAGAAACTTGTCGAAAAGGAAGCAAAAATCGAAGACTTGGAAAGAATCAGCGACCCAACTTGGGAAAACATTACCAAACTGGCAATCGACTATTCCGATGGCGTGATACTTGGCTCTCAGGACATCGATCCCGAAATAATAAAGTACATAAAGGACAGCGGAAAACCTATGCTCGAATACTCCGACAACGACACATTATCCGCAAATTGTGAACAATTCTACTCAACAGTCATTGAAAAGCAAGACTAATGAAAAGTTTCTTTAAGGCAAGCCATCTGCTCGTATATGTACTTACAACAATCCTAGCCTTTGCAACAATAGCTTGCAAGGACGACGATTCGGCAATAGGTACTGGCATTATGCCAAACAGCGATATGATGGAATTCAGATGCGACACCCTTGGCATACAGACATTCGCAACTAGGGACACTCATGTAGAGACTCAGAACAGAACCGTAAACCCGATAGGAATCATTAACGATCCATTTTTCGGACAAACTACTGCTTCATGCGCATTCCAAGTATTGCTATCTTCAAACAATGTACAATTATCCCGTGAAATTGATACCACCAACCTGTCGGGAGTAAAACTCACACTACAATTAAAATACGACAAAATATACGGAAGCCCAGAATCGGCAATGAAACTAAATGTCAACAAACTGCTCACCGACATATCATACGATTCAACATACTATGAAGATACGCATTTCGACGCTTCGCAATACGAACTTCTGGAATCCATTGACTTGACAACCAGTACCGACAGCGTAATAAAAGTAGAAATGCCACAGAATCTTGTCGAATCCATTATAAAGCAAAATGCAAGACAGGAAACTTGGAACAACGAAGATTTTGTCAGCTTCTTCAAAGGTATATATGTAACACCAGAACTAACTTCTGGCGATGGATGCTTATACTCATTCAACCTTATCAATAGCAAGTCAAAAATGGTACTCACCTACAATGATACCTGCTCATTCGACTTCATTATAGGCGAATATGCTGCGAAAATTAACTTGTACTCGCACGACTACACCAACGCCGACAGCGAACTGAAGGAAGCTATCGACAATCCCGATCAGCCATCAAAATACTGCTACATACAAGGTCTTGCCGGACTGAAGACAAAAATAAAGTTCCCCGAACTTGAAAATCTGTTCGACTCAACAAACATAATAATCAACAGAGCACAACTCAAAGTTACCATAAAGGAAGGCTCCACAAACGACGTACTTCCATCACCGACAGCCATGAGTATGACAAAAATACTCAGCACCGGGCTGTTCGACTTTCTCGAAGACTACAAGTCAAACAGCAAAAACTTCGGTGGCAAGTTCGATGCAAGCGACAACTCATATACTTTCAACATCCCACTGCACCTGCAAAGCCTGCAGTCGGGAGAACCAGACTACGGAATATACATGGTGGCCAACGACAATAGAATTATCCCGTACAGGGCATTATTGTATGGAGGTTCACACGAAGATTATAGCGTTAAGATAATAGTTTATTACTCAAAATATTAGCAACATGTGCGGAATTGTTGGATACATAGGCAATAGAGATGCATACGAGGTTCTGATTAAAGGACTGAAACGATTGGAATACAGAGGCTACGACTCGGCCGGAATCGCAATATACAACGGAAGTAAGTTCAACGTATACAAATGTCACGGAAAAGTCAGCGACCTTGAACAGCACATTGCAGGAAAAGATGCCACAGGAAACATTGGTATTGGTCACACGCGCTGGGCAACCCATGGCGAACCAAATGATGTCAATGCACATCCACACGAATCAATGAATGGAAAATTCATATTGATACACAACGGAATCATTGAGAACTATGCCAAGTTGAAAGCTACTCTCGAAGAAAAAGGCTATACCTTCAAGGGCGAAACCGACTCCGAAGTGCTGGTCAATTTCATTGAATACATATACAATGAAAGTCACGAGAAGGACGAATATTTTACTCCTGATGATGCTGTACGTGCAGCATTACAACTGGTTGAAGGCGCATACGGAATCGTGGTAATGAGTTCCGAAGACCCAGAAACCCTTACAGTGGCCCGCAAAGGTAGCCCGATTGTAATTGGACTTGGCAATGGTGAATATTTTGTCGCATCCGATGCTTCACCTATAATAGAATATACCAATTCGGTAATCTACCTCAACGACCTCGATGTTGCAACAATAAGCAAGACCGGTTTCAACCTTGCAAATCTTAAGGACCGCAGGGCAAAAATCGACATTCAGCAGGTTGACCTTCGCCTCGACGAAATCGAAAAGAACGGCTTCGACCACTATATGCTCAAGGAAATCTACGAACAGCCTAGAGCAATTGCCGACACATATCGCGGACGTCTGAGCCTCGACACAAAGAACCTTACTCTTGGTGGTCTTCACACAGTAATGGCAGAACTGAAAGAGGCGAAGAGAATCATAATCGTTGCCTGCGGAACAAGCTGGCATGCCGGACTTGTAGGCGAATATCTGTTCGAAGAGTTTGCCCGCATACCTACCGAAGTGGAATACGCATCGGAATTCAGGTACAGGAATCCAATCATCAACAAGGGCGACATTGTGATAGCAATTAGCCAGAGCGGTGAAACTGCCGATACGCTTGCAGCAATACAGCTTGCAAAAGAAAGAGGTGCAATCGTTCTCGGAATTTGCAATGTTGTAGGTTCAAGCATTCCGCGCGAAACTGTAGCAGGCGTTTACACCCACGCAGGACCAGAAATCGGTGTTGCATCTACCAAGGCTTTCACCACGCAAATTACCGTGCTGACAATGATGGCTATGCAGGTTGGTCTAGCAAACAAGGGCCTTACCGAAAAGGAATTTACCGACCTAGTAGATGAACTATATGCAATTCCTCAGAAAGTTGATCTAATCCTCCAGAAGAGCGAAAGCATCAAGCAGATAGCCGAAAAAATAAAGGACGCAACCAACAGCATCTACCTCGGACGTGGATACCTCTACCCAGTTGCACTCGAAGGTGCATTGAAGCTGAAGGAAATTTCGTACATCCATGCCGAAGGTTACCCATCAGCCGAAATGAAACACGGACCTATCGCCCTTATCGACGAAAAGATGCCTGTTATCGTATTGGCTACCAAGGATAAGTCATACGACAAGATTGTATCCAACATTCAGGAAGTAAAGGCTCGCAAGGGCGTTGTAATAGCAATCGTTACCGAAGGCGATACAACCATCAAGGAAATGGCCGACTATGTAATCGAAGTCCCCTACTCCGATTTTGCACTAGCTCCACTTCTGACGGTAGTTCCGCTACAACTTATTGCATACTACATCGCCGTAATGAGAGGTTGCAATGTTGACCAGCCTCGAAATCTTGCAAAATCAGTAACAGTCGAATAAAAAACTGAAATGAAGCGACTTGTAAAAATATTAGTGATATTGTTCTCTTTGGCGGCAATTGCTGCGTGTTCAACAGAAAAGAATACGCCAATGAACCGTTTTTATCACAGCACAACATTGAAATACAACATATATTTCAATGGACGCGAGTCGTACAAGAAAGGCATTAACAAGATAAACGACCAAAACAGCGACAACTACGCACTGATTCTGAGCGTATTCACCGACAGCAAGGAAGAAAATGCAAGCATTGCCAACGGCGAAATGGAAAAGGCAATCCAGAAGTCGGCAAAAGGCATAAAAATACACTCAATAACCAAAAAGCCAAAACCTACGGGCAAAGCAATGTCACCGAAGGAAAAGGAATTCATGGCACAAAACGAATTCAACAAATGGGTTGAATACTGCTACCTGCTTATGGGAAAAGCATATTTCATCAAGCGCGACTACCTTCAAGCACGACAGAACCTCGAATATGCCCTTCGGCAATATCCGAACTCAAAGGCTCAGCCAGAAATGGCAATGTACCTCGTTAGAACATTCTGCGAAGACAAGAAGTTCAAGGAAGCGAAAGAAGTTCTCGACAAGATTGATGCCGACAAGAAGATTACCAAGAAAACCGAAGGTTACTATGCTGCAGTGTGCGCAGACTACTACCTGAAGCAGAACAATACCGAAGAAGCTGCCGAGAAACTAAAAACAGCAATAGAAAAGACTAAGAAGCGTACCGATAAATTAAGATACACATACATTCTGGCTCAGCTCAACGAAAAGGAAAACAAGTTGAACGATGCATACAAATGCTACGAAGCAGCATCGAAGCGCAACAGAATATATGAAATGGAATTCAATGCTCGCATAAACATGGCAAAATGCCATAGCGGAAAAGGTAGCAACAAGGAAATCTTCAAGTTGCTGAACAAAATGCTTAAGGACGAAAAGAACAAGGAGTACCGCGACCAAATATACTACGCAATTGCAGAAGTGGAACTGAGGTCGGGCAAGGAAACCGAAGCCATTGAACACTACAGGAAGTCCTCGGAAGTAAGCATGGGCAACGACTACCAAAAAGCATTGTCGTGCTTAAAATTAGGAGAACTGTACTATGCTAAACTGGAATACAAGAACGCCTACTTGTATTACGACACATGCATGCAGTTCCTACCCGAAAGTCACGAGAACTTCAAGGAAATACAAACATTGTCGAAAAACCTGTCGGAACTTGTTACCTACACCGATATAATTGAATTCGAGGACAGCGTTCAGAAAATAGCTAAGATGAGCGACAAGGAACGTAACAAACTGATAGACGGACTTATTGCAAAAGTGGTAGAACAGGAACGCCTCGAACGGGAACTTGCTCAACAGGAAAACTTAAATTCATACCTTTTCGACCAAAAACGTGGCGAAACCAATACAGTAGGAAGTTCTTCGGGAAAATGGTACTTCTACAACCCCGCACAATTAAGCTACGGAAAGAACGAATTCCAGAAAAAATGGGGCAACAGAAAAAACGAAGACCACTGGCGACGCAGAGACAAGACTGTTGTTGCGTTTGATATGGGAGACGACAGCGAAGCTTCTGACAGCGTTGTGGCCGATGCAAAACCTAAGAACGAAGACCCAAAGAGCCGTGAGTATTACTTGCAGGACTTGCCTCTTACCGACTCGGCAATGCAGGAGTCACACAAGCGAATCGAAAACTCTCTATACAACGCCAGCAAAATTTACAAGGAGAAATTCGGTGACTATCATAAAGCAATTAACAGCTACGAGGATTTGAACAAGCGTTATCCTAACACCGACTACCAACTCCTATCCTACTACGACTTGTATATACTAAATACTCTAATAAAGGACATCCCACAAGCTGAGAAATACAAGAATTTGATTATCAGCAAATACAGCAACACAAACTACGCGAAATTGCTCCAAAACCCCAACTTTGTGAAGGAACAGGAAGAAATTCGCAAACGGGAAGAACAACTCTATGCTAATACTTACGATGCTTTCATGCGCGGAGAATGGAGCACGGTACAACGCAATGCGACAAACTTTATAAACAACAACAGCGACAGCGACTTGGTTCCGCATTTTGACTTCCTCAACACAATGTGTACTGCAAGAAACGCCGACACAACCCAGTTCAAGTTGGCTCTGCTCGACTTCATCGACCGTCACCCAAAGCACGAACTTAGACAGGCTGCAGAAAACCTATTGTCGTACTTTGGAACGTCCGACATGGATGCTCTTATAGCCGACCTGAAATCCCGCCCCGAAGTTGTAAAACAGCAGAACAAGGATGGCGAATCGGAATCATTCGCCGAAGAAACCACCGAAGCAGAATATACCTTCGACGAGATGGCGGATCACTACTATGTCGTATTCGTCAAGTCGGAACAGGTTGACGACAAGCGACTTGCATTCGAGATCCGCAACTTCAACATCTTCAACTTCAACATGCGCACCTTCAATGTGGTAACAAGCACATTCAACAGCAACTACTCGTTGATAACTGTACGCCCGTTCCGCAATATGCGCCAGTCGGTCAACTACTCGAAGATGATTGCCAACAGCGATGATGTCTTCAACAAACTCAGAAATGTGGACTACAAGATATTTGTAATTTCAGCCGAAAACTTCAAGCAACTTACTGCCAGCAAGAACCTGAATGCATATATGGAGTTCTACAACGCCAACTACAATAAATAATTGCGCAAAGCAATCCATTTAAACCATTATAACAATGAAAACAAGAGTATTATCCATCTTCATTTCGATACTCGCAATAATTTTGTGCGAAGGTTTAATCAATAACATGTCGGCACAATCGCCATACGATGCTGACAACACAAACGGCAAGTATGTGGACATGTCCAAGCCAATAATGATAACTTTGAAATTCGAGGAAACAGACCCCGATGAATCGCTCTGCGAATATTGCAGGTACGATGCTCAGGGCAAAATTATCGAATACGGATGCCTGGTCGGCCAGTTCGACTACGAAACATTCATCCGCATGTTCAAGATTCATTACAACGGCGAAAAGATTGATTCGGTACAATGGAAGGAAGTAATCAGCGGGTATGCTTCTGAAAAAATGGACTTGATTTTCAAGAAAGGCACAAGCTTCTACGACCAGTTTACTGGCGATATCCCAGGATACCTTCGTGATACGGACACTGAAGTAAAAGACCTTGACCCACATTCAATTGCCTCGATGCGTGCATACGCCGAAAGCAAGAACGACATCCTTGAAAGACAGTTTGGTCGCATATACGATTTCAGCTGCATAAAGAAATGGGACAAGGAGAAAATAGACAAGCAAGGTCGCCCAACATACTCGGAAAACACAGACGACTATGGCGACGAATACGAAAGCTATAAGGTAAACTACTCCTACGGCGACGATTATACAAAGTTGTCTGTAAACTTCAAGAAGCGCGCAATGTTCGATGAAGAAATGTACGAAAGCGAGTGGGACTACATCATTTTCGAGAATTACCTTCATACTGATACAAAGCCAAGTGGAAAAAAATAACAACGGCATTTGCTGACAGAACTCGTCACAGCATCTGCTACTGTTTTTTGCATAACGAAAAATAATTCCGTATTTTTTTCGTTACCATATTAATAATAAACTAATAACGACATGAAGCAAATCAGAATACTTTGGACCGACGACGAAATAGACCTCCTGAAACCGCATATCATCTTCCTCGAGAGCAAAGGCTACAGCGTAGATACCGCAACAAACGGAACCGATGCAATTGAACTGTCGAAGCAAAACGACTACGACATAATTTTCCTCGATGAAAACATGCCGGGACTTAGCGGTCTGGAAACACTTTCGCAAATAAAGGACATCCTACCGCATACACCTATAATAATGATTACAAAAAGCGAGGAAGAAGACATCATGGACGAAGCCATCGGCTCAAAGATTACCGACTACCTCATCAAACCTGTGAACCCCAACCAGATACTTCTTACCATAAAGAAAAACATCGACAAGCAACGCCTCATTACCGAAAAGACGACCTTATCGTACCAGATGGAATTCGGCAAACTTGGCATGAAGATTAACGAAGTGTCGAACCACAAGGAATGGTGCGAGGTTTACAGGAAGCTGGTTTATTGGGAAATGCAACTTATGGAGTCGAAAGACAGTACTATGGACGAAGTGTTCAGAATGCAGATGGACGAGGCGAACAACAGCTTCTCTAAATACATCAAGCGCAACTACACCAAGTGGTTCCGCCCCGACTGTGACGACAAGCCACTACTCTCGCCCAACCTGCTTCGCGAAAAGGTTTTTCCATTGCTAAACGAAGGCAAAACCGTGCTTTTCCTGCTTATCGACAACCTGCGCTTCGACCAGTGGAAAGTCATAGAACCAATTTTGAGCCAATTCTACACCACCGCCGAGGAGGACATGTTCTATTCCATATTGCCAACCTCGACTCAATATTCGCGCAACTCAATATTTTCGGGACTAATGCCATCGGAAATAAACAAATTGTACCCCGAACTATGGAAAAACGACGACGAGGAAGGTGGCAAGAACCTCTACGAGGAAGACATGCTACGCTCGATGATGAACCGTTTCAACATAAAGACTGGACTACATTTCGACAAAATTACCGACATTAAGAACTGCAAGGCTGTGACCGACAACGTAAAAAGCATAGTGCAGAACAAATTTGTCTCCATCGTTGTCAACTTCGTGGACTCGCTATCGCACGCAGGCACCGACCAGCGCATGGTACGCGAACTAACCAACACCACCGAAGCCTACCTGTCGATAACAAAGTCATGGTTCGAACTTTCGCCACTCTTCGACATGCTAAAGGCATTTGCCGAGCAAGGTGCATACCTCGTCATCGGCACCGACCATGGAAGCATACAGATTTCCAATCCTTTGAAAGTCATCGGCGACAAGGCTACCACAACCAACCTGCGCTACAAGCAGGGACGCAACCTCGCATACAATCCAAAGGAAGTGTATGAGATTACTAATCCAGCCGAAGCCTACCTGCCAAAGACGAACATAAGTTCCACATATATTTTCTCCTGCAACGATGACTTTTTCGCATATCCTAACAACTACAACTACTATGTGAAATATTACAAGAATACCTTCCAGCATGGCGGAATTTCGCTTCAGGAAATGATAATTCCAGCCATAACGATGAAGCCTAAAATTTAGTATAAGCTGTTAATAAAAATACTAACTCTCTTATTCCCAGCACAACAATATTAACAGCCCTGTTAATAAATATAACGGGCAAAAACTATCCGAAATGCAGAAATAATGCACTTTTGCGCCGTAAAAATTTTAAAGTATTTTAATATGAAGAATTTAACATTTCTGTGCGTAGCAGTAATGGTTACTGCAGCACTTATCTTTAACGCAGAGAACTCGTTCTCGCAAGTTTACCAATTGGAAAACCCAGGATTCGAGGATTGGCCGGGCGATGCCACCAGCGAGCCTACAGGCTGGAACTCGTTCCCATCAGCAAGTTGCGAACTTCCATGGCCTCTTTCTACATTGGGCTGCGGCACCGCAACAGCAACAAGACACGAAAGATCTAACGAAGTACGTCCAGGTGCAACAGGAAATGCATGTAAAATTTACGCTACATCAGCTTTTAGTGTAACAGCAAACGGTGCTCTAACAAGCGGACTTATGCATTTAGCATCAACAACACCAGATGACAACAGCAACTGCAACCAGACAAAGACTGATGACAACGATTTCAATCATCGTCTCAACGCTAAACCAGACTCTATAGTATTCTGGGCAAAGGTCGTAAATGCAAGCAATGATGACTCAGCTTGCTGCCACTTATACATACATGACAACTACGATTTGAAAGACCCGCTACCTGCAAATTCAAGCGGATATCAAAGCCACATTGTAGGTGGTGTTCCGTCATACAACTTCTCCAATACCACAGGAGGTGTAGCTTATGACGACAGCGGATGGCGCCGCCATTCGACACCGATAATATATGAGGGATATACATGCAACGACCCACAGTTCGTCCTGATAACATTCTCGACGAATGCCATACCTGGCGGTGGTTCTGAAAACGATGCACTTTACATTGACGATATCGAATTCATATATAATCCAATCCGTTACGAATTTTCGGAAACCAGATGCGGTTCTTTTACATGGGACGGCACAACATATACAGAATCAAACGATTATGTTAAGACCTACACAGTTGGTCCACGCGACAGCATCGTAACTTTGCATTTGACAATCACCGAAGCTCCTTCGCGCGAAGAAAATGTTACTGTTGAACAATGCGGTGGCTCACACACTTGGTACAACGAAGAATATACCGAAAGTGGAACATACTATCATACAGTTCCAACGACAGATCCAAGCGTATGCGACAGTCTTATAACCCTGCATCTCACAATCAACCAGCCTGTTAATAACGAGATTAATGAAACTGCTTGCGGAAATTTCACTTGGAACGACAGCATTTACACCGAAAGCGGAAACTATACACAAACTCTTTCCGCAGCAAACGGTTGCGACAGTGTAGTAACTCTTCATCTTACCATTACAGAGGCACCAAATCGTGAAGTATCGGAAACAGCTTGCGACAGCTATACGTGGTATGAACAGGAATACACCGAAACTGGCAACTATCAACATACAGTTGAAAATGCAGAAGGCTGCGACAGCTTGATAACCTTGCACTTGACAATCAACAATTCGGTAACAAACGAAATTACCATAACCGAAGAGAATTCATACACATGGAACGAACACGAATACACCGTCAGTGGCGACTACGAGCAGAATTTCATAGCTGCAAACGGTTGCGATAGCGTTGTTACCCTGCACCTTACTATAAACACAGTAGGAATCGATGAAAACGAAATGTCAGAAATCAATGTTTACCCAGTTCCTGCAAAGGACATGCTGAACATTGAAGGCGAAGGCATCAAGTCGGTAACAATATGCGACATTGTAGGTAAGGAAATTGCCGAATACAAGAATAATGGCGAAGCCACAATGAGCATTTCGGTTGATAACTTCAAGTCGGGAAGCTACATGCTTGTGATAAAGGACGAAAATGGCAATATCATTACTCGCCGAATCGCAATTATGAAATAATTGATTTTGTAATTCTAATAAAAAAGCAACCCGAAGGTTGCTTTTTTTGTTTCTAGTTTGATGTTTCTAGTTTCTGGGGTAGATGCGCCTTACCTAATCAAGCTTCAATACCGCCAAGAATGCCGACTGAGGTACCTCAACCGAACCTATCTGACGCATACGCTTCTTTCCCTCCTTCTGCTTTTCAAGCAACTTGCGCTTACGGGTAATATCACCGCCGTAACATTTTGCCGTTACATCCTTGCGCACTGCCTTTACCGTTTCACGGGCGATAATCTTGCCTCCTATTGCCGCCTGTATTGCCACATCAAACTGATGGCGCGGAATGAGTTCCTTCAACTTTTCGCACATGCGTCTGCCAAAAGTCTGCGCATTGCTTACATGCGTCAAGGTTGACAAGGCATCAACCATTTCTCCATTCAACAGAATATCAAGGCGTACAAGCTTCGACAACTTATATTCCGACTGATAGTAGTCAAACGAAGCATAACCCTTTGAAATGCTCTTCAACTTGTCGTAGAAATCGAAAACTATTTCACCCAAAGGCAAGTCGAAATGCAACTCCACGCGGTCGGCACTTAGGTAAACCTGATTTAGGAAAGTTCCGCGCTTGTCGATGCACAATTTTATAATAGGTCCTACATAGTCGGCTTTGGTGATAATTGTTCCGCGAATGAACGGCTCCTCCACGTGATCGAGATAGTTTGGACCAGGCATTCCCGATGGATTGTGAACCTCGACCTTTTCGCCCTTTGTCGTATATGCAAGATACTGAACATTAGGCACAGTGGTGATTACATCCATCTTAAACTCCCTATCAAGGCGTTCCTGCACAATTTCCATGTGAAGCAAGCCCAGGAATCCACAACGGAAACCAAAGCCCAATGCTGCCGATGATTCCAAATCATAGGTCAATGATGCATCGTTAAGCTGCAATTTTTCAATAGATGCACGAAGCTCTTCGTAGTCATCTGCATCGACAGGATAAATACCAGCATAAAGCATTGGCTTAACCTCAGAAAATCCTGCAATTGCCTCTGCACAAGGTCTTTCGACATGGGTGATAGTATCACCGACCTTCACTTCAACGGCCGTCTTAATTCCCGAAATTATGTAGCCGACATCGCCTGCCGACAAAGTCTTGCGAGGTGCGTAATCCATCTTCAGCACGCCAATTTCTTCGGCATTATACTCGCGACCAGTATTCACGAACTTAACAAGGTCCTTTGTGTTTACCGTACCGTTGAAAATACGGAAATAAACCACGATTCCACGGAAAGCATTGAACACAGAATCGAAAATCAACGCCTCGAACGGAGCCTCAGGGTCACCCTTTGGCGCAGGAATCCTATTTACAATAGCTTCGAGCACCTCTTCTACCCCTTCGCCAGTCTTACCACTTGCTCGAAGAATATCCTCACGGTCACAACCGATAAGGTCAATTATCTGGTCTTCAACCAGTTCGGGCATAGCTGCATCAAGGTCAATCTTGTTCAGCACAGGTATAATTTCCAAATCGTGGTCAATTGCCTGATACAGCACCGAAATAGTCTGTGCCTGAACGCCTTGCGTAGCATCAACAACCAACAAGGCTCCTTCGCACGCAGCAATGGAACGGCTAACCTCGTACGAAAAGTCAACATGCCCAGGAGTATCAATGAGATTCAGAACATACTTCTGTCCGTCCTTTGCCTCATAGTCCATCTGTATGGCATGGCTCTTAATGGTAATTCCGCGCTCGCGCTCCAAATCCATGTCATCCAGAACCTGATTCTGGAAATTACGGTCAGATACCGTACCAGTATATTGTAAAAGACGGTCGGCCAGGGTGCTTTTTCCATGGTCGATATGTGCTATAATGCAAAAATTGCGTATGTTCTTCATCAACTGTGAATTTTCGAAAATCAAGGCGCAAAAATACATAAAAAGAGCGACTTCTAAAAGCATCTGCCAAACAAAACTGGCAATTTACTTGGGCATAAACTTGCACGGACATAATAACATTCTAACAATCAACATTTTATCTAAGCAAATTGAAACCTATTAAAAAAAATCAAAAAATATGCAGTATTTAGAAATTATTTTGTACCTTTACATCGAATATGCACTAATTTTTTTTCGATTATGAGAACTACAATATTAATATTAATGGCATTAGCAATATTAGCTATGCCAATTTCGGCACAAAACATAACCCGCGTAGATGACAACGGCAACACTCTTTATTTCGGACTCAAGTCAAACAAGACGAACAAGTACGACAAGGTGAAAACTCCTCCGTCATACGAAGTAATTGCCCCGTTAACACCAGCAGTAGGCAAGTCGGAAACTGTAAAAAATGCCATCGATACAATGTGGGTACCGTTTGTATACGAAACAATACAAAAGTACAACAATGACATAAACGGAACGGTAACAGTCCCAAAGCGCATTACCTATCAAGGAGTAAATTACCCGATTACATGCATCGGAACACAGGCATTCAAGGACTGCAAAAAGCTAAAGAAAGTGCTTTTGCCTTTGTCGGTTACCGAAATTGGACCAGAAGCATTCAGCGGATGTAGCGAACTAACTGAAATTGTACTGCCTCCCGAACTCAAGAAAATTGGCAACTTTGCATTCGAGCATTGCAAAAAGGTAAAAACCATAGAACTTTATAGCGAAACACCTCCAGAACTCGGACAGCACAGCGACTTCTATCTATATGGTGTTACACTTGTCGTTCCTCCTAAGACCGCTGATATATACGGAACAAAGGAACCATGGAGCGATGCAAAGGCAATAGTTGAACGCGCAGGAACATCTTCGTCAAACATTTTCTGGACGACTGCCGAAACCGGACAAAAATTCATCTGCAAGATTACCAACCAGGACGAAGGCACAGCTTCTATAATTTCATACGGCATAATGACACCCTACATCAACTGCGAAGAATCGTATGACGATGTTGCTGGCGAAATGAAATTGCCCTATTCGGTAAAGAACGAGAATATTCCATACAACATCAACACTTTGGAACAAAACGCATTCAATAGTTGTGGCATAACAAACGTAAGAATTCCAGCAACAGTAACAAAGATAGAAAAGGGAGCGTTCAAGAATTGCAAGCAACTGACATACGTAAGAATTGACGGTGGAAATGTGGAAATAGCCGACGATGCATTTGAAGGGCTTCCTGAAGATGCTGTATTGTCTGTTCCAAAACTTTGCGGTTCGTACTACAAGCAACTTACAGCTTGCAAGAAATTCAAGGAAATAAAGGAAGCAATGTCAAAGTAATTCAAAGATTCAAAGATTCAAAAATTCAAAAATTTGATAATTTGAAGATTTGAAAATTTGATAGTTTCCTAAGTCCTGAGTGTTTGCTACGGAATATTTTAGGCTTATAGGCTGTTGGCCTTAAACCTTTTGATTATTATACTTTTAAACCTTATGCATAATATGAAAGAAAGATTATTGCTTATTTGTACATTGTTTTTACTTTCAGGATATGCAATTGCGCAAAATGCAACATACGACAAGGATTCCGTATTCTCATTGGGAATGAACGCATACGCAAGCGGAGACCTCGAAGGCGCACTGCAACATTTTGAAACATACTTTGAAAATACTAGCGACACAACCTCAGCACAATACGCTACAGCACTACACAAGACAGGAAACATCGCATTGTTGTACGGCGACACCCAAACAGCTCTGCAATACTATCAGAAATCGCTTGCAATAAGAGAGAATCTATACGGCAAAAGCCATCCCGATTGTGGCGCATCGCTGGCAAACATTGGCAATGCTTTTCAGAACATGGGCAAATACGCCGATGCGATAGACTATCTGCTACGAGGCGCCGAAATCGACAAGAAGTTTTTTGGAGAAAAATCCCAGTTCTACGGTGAAGACATGCACAACATTGGCAATTCCTACTATGGGTTACGCGATTACGACAACGCCGAGAAATACTATTGTGAAGCTGCAAAGATAAAAGCCATTACCATAGGAAACGACAGTTATGACTATGCCACTACGATAGTTATGCTTGCCAATCTTTACGGTGACCTTGGGCAAAACGAAACGGCAATGAAATACTACGAATCGGCAGCTAAAATAATCGGAGCAACCAAGGACAGACAGGATACATACGCCAATGTCCTCAGCAATATGGGAACTTTGTATTCTGCATTGGGCAACTACTCCAAGGCTCTCGAAAAATACAACGAAGCAAAAAACATCCTCGAAAATCTCGGAATGGAAAAAACTGGCACCTATACGAGCGCCCTTGTCAATATAGCTAGCGCACATTTCTTTATGGCCAATTACGACCAATCGCTTGAGATCGACATGCAAGTTGCGGAAATCACAAAGAATGAAATGGGAGAATCGTCAATTGAATACGCCACAGCAGTAAACAATATAGGTACGATTTACATGAAAACAGCCGAATACTCAACGGCTCTCGAATATCTGCGAAAGGCTGCAAAAATAAGGAAGGATCTTCTCGGAGAAAACAACATTGAATATGCCAAGTCGTTGAACAACATAGGCAATACGCTTCTACTCAAAGGTGATACAAAAGCCAGTGCCGACACACTTACAAAAGCATACAAAATTGCCGAGACCATATATGGAAAAGGTCACAACGGAACAACAGACTACCTGCTTAATATTGCAAACTGCTATATTAAATCGGGTGACTATAAGACTGCACACTCATCCTTGCAACAATCGCTCGAAATTGGTAACCGTAGCCTCAGGGAAAACTTTTCATTTCTCTCATCGCGCGAACGCGAACTCTACTGGCAGAACAATGTAGAAATGTACCGCGCTATCATCGAAAACACATCACACATTACTACCGACACATCTGCAGCACGATGCTCATACAATGCAGAACTTGTAACCAAAGGTCTTCTGCTTACATCGGAAATGGAGTTCAACAAGCTTATCGCCGAAAGCAAAGACACAAAACTGATTGCTGAATTTGAAAACATGAGACAACTCGGTCTGATTCTGAATGTTGAACTGGAAAAACCAATTGATGAGCGCTTATACAATTGCGATTCTCTTGAAAATGAAATTCAGAAAATAGAAAGGCACCTCGTTGAAAACTGTCGTCAGTATGGCGACTTTACCCGCTCCATTGCTATAAACTGGAAAGATGTGCAGAAATCATTGAAACCTAACGATGCTGCAATAGAGTTTGCAAATTATACTGAAAACGACACGACAAAATATGCAGCTATCGTCCTTACAAAAAGTATGGAATCTCCTGTTTTTGTACCACTTTTCAATGAGAACGACATTGCAAGGCTATTGCGGGGCATCACACCTGCAAAACCCGATGCGCCCAAGGACGACAACCGCGGTGCAAGCACTGTTACTGCAAAACGACAAGGAATCTACGAATCAACCGGACTATACAATCTAATGTGGAAGCCATTGGAGAAATATTTCCCCGAAAATCCGCGCATTTATTTTGCTCCATCTGGAATGTTGCACCAAATAGCTGTTGAGTATGCACCAATCAGCCACGAACAGACCATTTCTGACAAGTACGAAATTTACCGCGTCTCCTCTACCCGTTTCTTAGCAATGGACTATATGCCAAAGCCTATGAAGAATTCCGTACTTTACGGAGGCATATTCTACGACAGCGACACTACCTCAATGAAACGAGAAAGTGACCGCTACTCAACTCGTGGTGGCAATACGATACGCTCCTTCTCTTCACTCAACCGCGATGATGACCGAGGAAGCCTCAACTACCTGCCAGGCACAAAGACAGAGGTCGAAAATATTGTCGGCAATCTGAAAAAAAATCGCGTAAAGACAAAACTATACGAAGGCATACAAGCAAACGAAGAATCGTTCAAGGCATTGTCGGGAAAGGAAATTTCGACCATGCACATCGCAACACACGGCTTCTTCCTGCCCACCGACGAAAAACTTTCTGGAGACCAGTCGCTTGTGCAGTCGGGACTTCTGCTGTCGGGAGCAAACTACGCTTGGCAGAACAAGCCTCTCCCCGAAGGCATAGAGGATGGCATTCTTACCGCCAAGGAAATCAGCTTTATGGACTTACGCAAAACCGACTTAGTGGTACTGTCCGCTTGCCAGACGGCTCTTGGCGAAATTACTGGCGAAGGCGTATTTGGACTGCAACGTGGCTTCAAGAAGGCAGGAGTTCGTACCATCATCATGAGCCTCTGGCCGGTAGACGACAATGCTACCCTGCTGATGATGACTGAGTTCTACACGAACCTTACCAAAGGCATGACCAAGCGCGAAGCCTTCCTCACCGCGCAAAACAAGGTGAAAACAACCGCTGGCTTTGAAAATCCGAGGTATTGGGCGGCATTCATCATGCTGGATGGAAACGAAAATTGATTTACGATTTACGAAGTACGATTTACGATTTAATTGGATAATTGGCAAAAAGGCTAAAAGAAGAGAAGGCTGAAAGTCAATTGGCTTTAAGCCTATTAGCCTTTTAGCCTTCAAGCCCAAAACATAGAACGCCGAAGCCATTGTAAAGACGTGTCATGGCGCGTCTCGACAGAAACGCCGCAAGCATAGAACGGCGAAGCCCTCAACGAAGTTAACCTTTAGCTCGCGCAAGCAAACACAGAAACTTAGAAACCCAGAAACGGCTTTAGCCATATAAACAATAACTTTTTCCCTTGTCATTTAAAATGTTAATTATAATTTCGCGGTGTAAATTCTATTGAGATGAAGATTGTAAGAACAGTTGAAGAACTTACCACGTTGAGGAATGAAAACTCATTCAATGGCAAGAGATTAGGTTTTGTACCGACAATGGGCGCACTGCACGAAGGACATGCTTCTCTTGTTCGTCGTAGCGTAGCCGAGAACGATTGCACGATGGTTTCTGTATTCGTAAACCCGCGCCAGTTCAACGATCCAAACGACTACAAGAACTACCCAATCACCACAGATTCCGACATCGCTCTGCTCGAAAGCGTTGGCTGCAATGTGTTGTACCTGCCATCTGCCGATGACATCTACAACGGCTACGAAGGTTGCACAATGGACTTCCACGGACTTGACAAGATGTACGAAGGAGAATTCCGTCCCGGACATTTCCAAGGTGTAGTTGACATAGTTTACAGGCTTTTTGACCTAGTAAAACCAGACTTCGCATACTTCGGAGAAAAGGACTTCCAGCAGGTTGCAATAATTAAGCTCATGGTAAAACAGAAAAAAATGCCACTAACCATTGTTCCCTGCCCTATAATTCGTGAGGAAAACGGTCTTGCCAAGAGTTCACGCAATAGACTTCTCTCTGCAGAACAGATAAAAGTTGCTCCGCTTATTTACAAGACAATAACAGAAACCTGCGCGATAATTCCAGAAAGCGAGACGATTGAAAACCTCATCGAAACACTGAGGAAAAAGATTGACAGCATAGAATTCATGAGAATGGAATATGCGGCTTTCTGCAATGCTGAAACTTTGGAAAGATTAGAAAAATTCGACAAAAAAATCACGACAAGACTTTGTATTGCAGTATGGTGCGGAAATATTCGATTAATCGACAATATTAATTGTTGCATTAAATAAATGCTTAAATTTGCACCCGTTTTTTACAACATCTGAAATGAACATAGAAGTAGTAAAATCGAAGATACACAAGGTTACCGTCACGGAAGCCAACTTGCAGTATGTGGGTAGCATCACCATCGACGAAGACCTTATGGACGCAGCAAATATCATTGAAAACGAAAAGGTTCAAGTTGTAAATGTCAACAATGGCGAACGCCTTGAAACATACGTAATTAAAGGCAAGCGCGGTTCTGGTGTAATTTGCCTTAATGGACCTGCCGCACGCAAAGCTCAGGTTGGCGACATCGTGATAATAATTTCTTACGCATCTATGGATTTCGAAGAAGCAAAGAAATTCAAGCCATCATTCGTTTTCCCCGACACTAGGACGAACAAAATAGTGTAATGTCCACACTTACGACAATAAAATCAAAAATTGTTGACTTTTCCAAAATAAAAGACCTCGTCTCAAATTGGAAAAAAGAAGGCAATAGCATAGTTTTCACAAACGGATGCTTCGATGTGCTTCATTACGGACATGTCAGTTACCTTGCCGAAGCAAGTGACCTTGGCGACAAGATGATTATCGGGCTAAATTCAGATTCTTCCGTTAGACGACTAAAGGGAGAAACTCGACCGATAAACGGTCAACACGAACGCGCTGTTTTGCTTTCTGCCCTACAATTTGTCGATGCCGTAGTTATCTTCGACGAAGATACCCCCGAAAATCTTATCAACACAATAGCACCAGACTTTCTCGTAAAGGGCGGAGATTATACTATAGACACAATTGTTGGAGCCGATTTCGTAATGTCATACGGAGGAAAAGTCATAACAATTCCTCTTGTTGAAAATTTTTCATCTACATTAATAATAAAAAGATTTTGAATTAAAAAAAACACTATATTTGCAACCGATTTATTTAACTATGCAAAATGAAGAATAGATTATTGTTTATCATCCTATTGTTAGGACTATCGATGATACTTATGCCTAGCTGCAAGAAGGTTGCAGATGAAATTGTTGGCACCTGGAATGTAATGACATTTGACACCGCTCCAGAAGGCACAATGCAACTTACCTTTGATGGAAATTCAACTGCTGTTAGAATTTTAAACACATCATCGGGAATGAATGTTGACAGCTGCACATACGAAGTCATTCAGAAAGGAACCAAAAAACGCATTATTTTCAGGGACAGCAAAATGCTTCCTGGTTGCGATAAACTTGACGGCATTTATAGAGTCGATAAAGTAAAAAACGATGTAATAATGGCCACCAGAATAGAATTCGAAGACGACCCAACAAGGGGTGGCGCTTTCTATAGGATGGAACTAAAGAGAAAAAATTAATTTTATATCATTTATGTTATACACATAACGACTGTCTGATGGCAGTCGTTATGTGTTTTAAAACAAAGCATGGCAAAAAACAAAACCATATTCGTATGCCAGAATTGCGGATTCGTTTCTCCAAAATGGATTGGCAAATGTCCAAACTGCAATAGCTGGAATTCCTTCATCGAAGAGGTCGAAGAAAAGGAAGACAAAACTACAAAGGCTTACACTGAAGCAATTGCAGGAAATCCAGTGCCAATTTCTGACATAAAGCAGAAAGAACTGCATAGAATTGATATGCCGTACAGCGAATTCAACCGTGTGCTCGGTGGAGGACTTGTCCCAGGCTCTCTAGTGCTGCTTGGTGGTGAACCTGGAATCGGAAAATCAACACTTATACTTCAATCTGCACTAAACATAAACAAAAAAGTGCTTTACATTTCTGGAGAGGAAAGCGAAACACAAATTAAACTACGCGCCGACAGGATTGGCATCAACAATCCGCAATGCCTTATATATACCGAAATAAATATAGACAAGATTATTGCCACAATAAAAGCAACCGATCCCGAAATAGTTGTCATCGACTCGATACAAACCACTGCTTCATCAGACATAACCTCATCGCCCGGAACAGTTTCGCAGATTAGGCTTTGCGCACAAAAACTACAGGAATACGCAAAACAATCTGGCGTACCTATAATAATAATAGGACACATAAACAAGGACGGCGACATCGCTGGACCAATGTCGTTGGAACATATTGTTGATGTAGTGGTACAATTTGAAGGCGACAACAACCATTTCTACCGTCTGCTCCGCCCGAAGAAAAATCGTTTCGGCTCAACCTACGAAATTGGTGTTTTCGAAATGATGAACTACGGACTGAAAGAAGTAATCGACCCAGGAAAAATCCTGCTTTCGGGCGACAACAGCAACCTCAGCGGTATAGCATTTGGTACAGTTAACGAAGGTTCGCGCTCACTAATGATTGAAATCCAAGCACTTGTCGGCAACTCCGTATATGGCACACCACAACGCTCGTCAACTGGCTTCGACAACCGCCGATTTATGATGCTACTTGCCGTCATCGAAAAACGCCTCGGATTGAAACTCAACGCAAAAGATGTCTTCTTAAACATCGCAGGAGGACTAAAGATAAACGATACTGCCGTTGACATTTCTGTAATCGCAGCCGTGATCTCATCATACATCGACAAGGCTATACCCGACAACCTATGCTTCATCGGTGAAGTGGGACTTTCGGGACAAATAAAGCCTGTTTCGTTCATCGAAAAGCGCGTGGCAGAAGCATCAAGGCTCGGTTTCTCGACAATATTCATTTCAGCATCACAGAAATCGGAAGTCAAGAACCAGAAAGCAAACATAATACCTGTAGCCGATGTGCGCGACTTTGCCACCAGACTATTCAAAAGTGGAAACCAAGATCAAGAAGCATGAAAATAATATCTCCAGACGGACATATCGGCTCATTGGACTACCTGAAATCCATCTGGAAATCAAGGCATCTTACTATTGCTCTTGCCAAAGGAGAAATCAAAAACCAGTCATCGCTGAACATCACGGGCATATTCCTAAATATCATACAGTCACTAATCGGACTCGCCGTATACTGGGTAGTTTTCGGAATAGCAATAGGAATCGACACAGGAGAAATCCCCTACCCAATTTTTGTACTTCCTGGCATTTTCATCTGGCACTACTTTTCAGCAATAACCGGCTACTGCAGCAACTGCTTCATACTAAGCCAAAACTTCATCGGAAAACTGTATTTTCCGCGTATATGCATCCCACTATCAAGAGTTTTACTCGGAATGGTTGACTTTGCAATCGGCATTGCTCTTTTCATCATACTTTTTGTTTGCTTCGGACTACAATTCACAATAAACTGGGCTATTTTCCCATTGATTATCATAGCGATAATTATCTTCGTAACGACAATCGGACTCTGGATTAGCTTCATTTCGCTGTTTTCGATGGATACGACACGTATAGCGGCACAACTAACCAACTTTCTAATATTCATAACTCCAGTATTCTATCCAGGCACAATAATCCCCGAAAATTTCAAATTCATACTATATATAAACCCAGTCGCCGGCATTATAGAATACTCACGCTGGGCTCTGCTAGGCACACCACTTCCTGACTGTAAATACTTGATAGGCATTGCAATAATAGCAATATTAGCAGTACCTATATTCTTTATTTTCAAGAAATACGAAAAGAAAATTTCAGACCTGCTATGACACCAGAAACCGCCATATCAATACGAAACCTATCAAAAGAATATTATAAGATAGAAAGATCTGGTCATTTTTCTCGCAAAATGATAAAAGGAACAGGTTTCTTGGCTGTCAACAACATTAGCATAGACATTAGAAAAGGTGAAGTCATCTGCATAACAGGTCACAATGGTTCGGGAAAAAGCACCCTGCTGAAGATGATTGCCGAAGTTACGCTCCCCACATCAGGCGAGATAGAAATTAACGGCAAAGTCGCATCAATCCTTGAAATTGGTATAGGTTTCCAGCCCGAAATCTCAGGTTACGAAAACATATTCCTGTCTGGTGCAATGTATGGTCTGAAAAAATCGGAAATAGAAGCAAAAATCGACCGCATCATTGAAATGTTCGGATTTCCAGACTTTATTAATACTCCTGTAAAGTATTATTCTTCAGGAATGTACATGCGCTTAGCTTTTTCAATAATCGTCAATATAGATGCAGACATATACTTGTTCGACGAAGTGACTAGCGTTGGTGACACAGAATTCCGAACAAGAGTAACTCGTGAAATATCAAGGCTTAAGGACAGAAATGCAACAATACTTATCGTCACCCACACACCAACACTTTTTTCAAAAATCAGCGACAGGTTTTTACTTTTCGACAAGGGAACAATCAGCATTTCTGAATCGCTAAATAACATACAACAAATTAGCAACAATGAAAATCCTTTGCACATTAACCGAGACAAATTGTTACATATCAAGGAATTGCACACCGAAAAAATAGACTTTGACATTATTGACATAAAAATAAACCTAGAAGGTCAACTAGATAACATTGAAAGTATTTTCGAC
The DNA here is from genome assembly GCA_045112395.1 of Bacteroidales bacterium. Lineage (GTDB taxonomy): Bacteria > Bacteroidota > Bacteroidia > Bacteroidales > ML635J-15 > Bact-19. Next base: position 45 of record JBGUHW010000040.1, on the reverse strand, counting down.
AACAAAATAGAATATGTAACAGAAATAAGATACAATCTGCAAGAC
>JBGUHW010000039.1:0-4173 GCA_045112395.1 Bacteroidales bacterium | reverse complement strand
AGAAACGCAAGTCGGAGGTTATTGTAATGGAGGCAAAACTATACGAGGAAAGCGTGCGAGCAAACCTTATTTCTACAGTAGCACAGCAGTACAACCTGTTGCTTGTATTGGATCTCCAGTTGGAAATTCTCACATCAACCGACAGTTTGTGGACCATATCGCTGGAAACACAGCAGGCACTTTGGGAAAACGGTAAGTCATATGCTACTGCCGTCAACCAGATGGAATCCTCGACCCTTAATGTTAAGACTCAGATTATTGATGTAAAACGCAATATACGCAGTGTAGAAAATGCTATCTGCAGATTGCTTTGCATCCCACCGCAACACATTCCACGTGGCAAATGGGGCGACTACGCATTGCCGGCAAGTCTCGAAAACGGAGTGTCGGCCGAAATGCTCCAGAACCGTCCCGATGTCCGTCTGGCCGACTGTGCTATTGCAGAAGCATATTACAACACCCAGGCTGCCCGTCAGGCATTCTTCCCAAGCATCAATCTGTCGGGTATTCTTGGTTGGACCAATAGTGCAGGAAGCACCGTTGTGAACCCGGGCAAGTTATTGCTGAATGCAGCCCTCTCGCTTATGCAGCCAATATTCATGCGTGGCAAACTGAAAGCAGGCTTGAAGATTGCAAAGCTTTCGCAGGAGGACATGTTGCAGAAGTATGTGCAGACTGTAGTAAATGCCGGCAACCAAGTAAACGAGGCTATAGCGGATTGCCAGGTTGCCCGCGAGAAGCACGAATACTATCACCGTCAGGTAGAGATTCTGCAGGACACATATACAGGCACCAACGAACTTATGGATAACGGCAAGGCAAGTTACCTTGAAGTTCTCACCGCCCAGGAATCTCTCCTCAGCACACAGCTCAACGAAGCCATGAACATGTATAATGGCGCTCAGGCTATCATTGCTCTCTACATCGCATTAGGGGGAGCTACAAAGTAATAATTACGAATACATATCACTAGGATAATTAAAGGCACAGTTTTCGAGCTGTGTCTTTATTTTTTACTATTGTTGTCCGCTAAAGATTCTAAAAAATCGTGCAAAATGCATATTCTCATATTATTACATGGCTATGAAATTTTATGGGCTTGTATTTGGAGATACTTAACAACCTCGGAGAGGTTACATATTTATAGAAAAACGAATGCATTTTTGGAGCGCTGTCACAGTTTTTGCTGCATCGCAATGCAAAAACTGTGACAGCGCACAATTTAGCGGACAATAATAATTTTTACCTATGTTTTGGAACAAAATATCCCAAATTTTACCTATGCTTTGAAACAATTTCAATCAAATTTTACCTATGTTTTGAAACAAATTATTATCCCCACCAAGCCATTAATATATGATAAACAACCACTTACACAAACAGAAAAGTATATCATGAAAATGATGGCAAAAAAAAGAAAAAAATATGCCCGCTTTCTGATGCGAAAAATACAAATGTCTCGTTCTTCTTAACACAACGTAATTATCTATAAATCAACAATAAAGAAGCATCACTACTATCATCTATATTCCCCATAGAAAAAAAACACCAAGATTGAATTTCCTATCGAAAAAAGTTGTATCTTTGCACCGCAATTCGCGGATGTGGCGTAATTGGTAGCCGCGCTAGACTTAGGATCTAGTGCCGAAAGGCGTGGGGGTTCGAGTCCCTTCATCCGTACTAGCAACCGCATTTACAAAATGGTGCGGTTTTTTAAATTATAAGAATTTGTATTTTGTTAATTATTAAAGAACTACCTAATGGAAGTTGTAAAAAACCAAATTGACGATTTAAACCTTACTTTGAACATTAGCATTAGTAAGGAAGACATTGCAGAAAATGTAGAAAAAACCTTGAAAACCTACCGCCAGAAAGCGGAAATCAAAGGTTTCAGAAAAGGCAATGCACCTATGGGACTTATCAGGAAAATGTACGGTCAGGCTGTTTTGGCAGATGAGTTGAACAAGTCCGTAGGAAAGGCTCTTAGCGATTACATTGAAAACGAAAAGCTTAACATTCTCGGCGAACCGTTGCCAAACGAAAGTACCAAGACAATAGACCTCGCAAAGGACGAAAAGTTTGAATTCGCATTCGACCTCGGTCTTGCTCCGGCATTCGAAATTAAGCTCTCGAAGAGGGATAAACTCAACAAGTACATAATCAAGGCAGAGGAAAAGGACATCGAAAAGTACATTGAAGGATACAGAAGCCAGTACGGCAAGTACGAAGATGTTAAAAAAGCTACAGAAAAGGCTCTTATCACAGGTAGCCTCACACAGATTGCCGAAGACGGATCTGAAATTGAGGGCGGCATAAAGAACGATGAAGCAAACCTCGCAATCGAATTCATTAAGGACGAAGCTATAAAGAAACAATTCATCGGATCTACCGTTGACACAATCATCGACTTCGACATTAAAAAGGCATTCGAGGAAGAAGCTAAGATTGCCGTTATGCTGAAGACCAAGAAGGAAGAAGTGGCCAACATGACACCTAATTTCCGCCTCGTAGTTAAGACCGTAAAGGAATACAAGCAGGCTGAAATAAATCAGGAATTGTTCGACAAGTGCTTCGGCAAGGACACAATAAAGAACGAGGACGAATTCAAGACTCGCATCGCAGAAGACATAGCAGCTTCATTCAAGCGCGAAAGCAAGTACAAGATGATGCTCGACCTTAAGGAAAAGCTCTCCAAGAAACTTGACCTCAAACTTCCGGAAGAATTCTTGAAACGCTGGGTAAAGGTTGCAAACGAAAAGCTTACACAGGAAGAAATCGACAATGAATTCCCGAAGTTCCTCGATGACCTCCGCTGGACTCTCATTAAGAACAAGGTCGCTAAGGAAAACGACATAAAGGTAGAGAAGGAAGAAGTTGAAAAAGCAGCAAAGGACATGGTTCTCATGCAGTTTGCTCAGTACGGAATGTCATATATTCCTGACGAATATGCTGACAAATACGCAAAGGAACTCCTCCAGAAGGAAGACGAAGTTCGCCGCATCTACGAACACGAACTCGAAGACAAGGTTGTTGACTTCCTTGCAGAACAAGTAAAGCTCGAAGACAACGAAATCACAGTTGACGAATTCATGAAACTTTTGAAATAAACGGATCGTTAAATCAAAAAAAAGGTCTCGATTGAGACCTTTTTTTTATTTCTACATCTTCAGGAATTTTGACCGAAAGACTTTTCCATAATCAGAAACAAATTTCAAAATATATTGCCCACGTTGCAACATCGACACGTCAACAAAGCCGATAACGTTTTCATTCGACACCAGCAATCTGCCTGAAACATCATAAATCTCAATGTTTGCAAAATGCTCGTTGCTACCTATGTACAATTTGTTGGCAACAGGATTGGGATACAGCGAAAATTGCAATGATTCCACTTCTACCGCCTCCGGATCGTAACCTTGAACTAGTTGAACATCAAGATTTTGAATAGCATCATCGGAAATATCAACCGATATGGTCTTATGTATATAGCCATCGGCATAAAATGAAACATTGTAGTGTCCTGCCTTCAAAAAACGATAATATTCGCCTGTAGGAAGGAATGAATACACATGTGAATTAAAATAGTCGTGACCATTAATGAAGACTTTTGCCTTCAATGGCTCGCCACTGACAGAATCAGTAACAAAACCTCGCAAGCCTTTTGTGGCACGATTCATATATGCCAGCATAGGCGGAATGTTGCGGGATGTATAACTATCAAGCATGTCATTAGCCAATCTTTTTTCGATGCTAAGCTCCAAAGTGACCTCACGGCAATGCTTGAAATAATTCATATAGTCCTGACGGCTACCCGTAATCGTGTACCATGCATAACCGTTGATGTATCCGCTCGGAAAATCTGATGTCATATACGACTCGCCACCATACTGACGTGCCAATGCAACATACTCGGCAGAAACCATCTGCCACCAAGCATTGTCGGCAGGAAGCGAAGGATCGGTATCAAAGGGATAGTTGACAAGTTCGGAACCACTGTGCAGGTTCGCCGACATCACAAAGTGATGAGCATCGGCATATTGCATAAACGCTTCCGTTTCAAATGCATAATCACTATTATCAGGATGCTCGCCGGCAATGGCATCAGGGAAGTTGCGATTCATGTCGATTAAATGATTCAAACCATAACCATTACGCGTATATCTGATTGAAAAA
>JBGUHW010000038.1:0-4851 GCA_045112395.1 Bacteroidales bacterium | reverse complement strand
CATGCAGATCGAATTTTGGAACTATGTTAAAATTTTCTTCCATCTGTTTTCCCTTCAAATACTTTTAAAGCAGGCCCTTCGAGCCATATATTTTCGTAGTTACAATTTTTCTTTTCAAAATATACTTTTAGCAAACCGCCTTTGGCTTGTATGGCTATTGGCGATTGTATGTCATGTTTCGCGTTGATACACAGAGCTGTTGCAACGGTGCCAGTTCCACATGCTAATGTTTCGCCCTCAACACCGCGTTCGTAAGTAGCGATTCGGTATCCATTGATGTTGTCGGTAAAGTTGACATTGGTCCGGTCTGGTGCGAAACGCTTGTCGTCAGCAAGTTTTCTGCCTTCAATTTTGACATTTACATTACTAATGTCGTCAACGAATTTTACAAAATGCGGAACGCCAGTATTTGTCCACATTCCGTCATCGAAAACGGTTATGCCGTTTATATCGATCATCTTGATTTTCACGCTTTCGTCGTTGATTATGCTTGCTTCGTGTATGCCGTCTTCAGCCGAAAATATCATGTTTTTGCCAGCAATCTTATGGTCGAAAGCGTATTTTGCAATGCATCTGCCACCATTTCCGCACATGCTTGCAGTTTTTCCATCTGAATTGTAGAATTTCATGGCAAAATCGGCAATGTCGCTTCTTTCGACTAGGATAAGTCCGTCGGCACCAATGCCGAAGCGCCTGTTGCACAATGAGCTAATCTCTTGGCACGACAGGTTCTGCTTTCCATCCCTGTTGTCGATTATGATGAAGTCGTTTCCTGCCCCTTGATATTTGTCGAAAATCAATGTCATGCTTCTATGTTTTGAATTTTGTTTTTGCGTTTGAATGCGGTTATGATTTGTATTGTTATGCTGATAATTATTATGATAGCCAATGCTATGTTGCTTGCAATGGAAACAGTAACTCCCGTTTTTGCCGACTTGGGCTCGTAGCGGAATACTATTTCGTGCTTTCCATGTGGTATTATCATTCCTCGCAGAATGTAGTTGCACCTGAAAAATGATACTTTGTCGTTATCGATCGTAGCTTTCCATCCTTTCGGATAGAAGGTTTCGGAGAAGATTGCAAGTCTGTTTCCTCTGCATGAAGATTCGTATCGTAGAATGTCACCATCGTTTGCTACCAATTTTATATAGTCGGTGCTGTCGATTTCAAATTCGATGTCGGCAAATTCGGCCCTGTATTTTTCATTTACGATAGCTGTGTGTCGCGTGTCAATATGTTTGAGTTGTGCGAGTTCTATCGGCTCCAAATTTGCCCATCTTATGCTATCGGCAAGCCAAGCGTTACCAGATGCGTGCGTGTTGACAAGCGGTTTAGCATTGTCCGAAAGGATTATATATTTGACATTCAGCATGTCCAATGTAGGTGACTTGAATTTCTGTGAGAATACTTCTTGAATTTCGTCACTTGTCATTCCATCCCTTTGTGCCCACGAAAGAATATTGTAGCGAGTGAGTGCAAGTTCCTTGTTTAGAATGGAATCGCAGAATGTACGATAGCGTTTCGGGCAATTTCCGTTTTCTCCACTTATTGAGTTGTGTTTATGACATGTTGTATTGTCGCTTAATGCGGAATTGTATCGAATGTCGATGACTCTGAAAGTGCTGTTGTCGGTTTCTATTTCCGAATTCGCATAGTTAGAAGTCAAATCCTGAGTATTTTTTTCTCCATTTTGTTGCAGGTTTGCAATTGTGATGTCGGCAACTGCGAGTATCGACAATGTTGCAACGACTATCCACCCGTTGAGCTTTTTCTTTCTGGCGATGAATATTGCAGTTGCGCCTAACAGTATGAAAAGTAGCGACTTGGCTGCATCGCGTCTGATGAGAGAAATTCTGTCGTTGCGAATGGCGGTTACGTAGTCGGTTTTGAATTCGGCAACCGCATCGGCGTATTCTGCATCCTGTGGCATGTACGATGCAAGATGTTCTGCCACTTCTACTTCCGCCTGATTGGTTGGTTCGATGCTACTGTCGCCTGCAATTGATGGGAATGCAACAAAAATAAGTAGTATTGCTGATATTATGCCAGTCGAGATGTAAAGTGCGATTTGTTCTTTGCGTTCGTTGCGTTCTGCGTTTTGTGCAATGATTTCTTCGGTTCCTATGGAGGTTAGAATTGATAATCCGATTGCCAGAATTATTAAAATATTTGAAAAATGACTAAAATTATAGAATAATGGAATATTTTTTGTGACGAAATATTCAATATTACCGCACGAAAGTATTATTGCTATGACGCTTACAATTATTGCCCACCATTTGACTCTTTTTTTGCTTGTTATGCTTCCGAAAAGAGCAAGCAGTATGGCTATGGCTCCGATGTACAAACTTCCGTTGCTGAAATGTCTTTTGCCGAAGTACATCGGCGACTTTTCGCATATTTTTTTAGCATTTTCACTTCCGAAAAATGGTTCAAGTAAATTGAACGTTTCGGAATTCGCTGATAGTTTTTTGCTTGATTTTCCGCCTTTTATGTTTGGTATAATCAGAGAGAGAGTTTCTCCGCCATCGTCAAAAAATGTGGTTTCGGTATTGTAGTCTGGAAGTTGTCCTGATGCGTATTTCGAGTATTCGTATTCCTGAAAAATAGCTTCGCTATTTGTGAAAAATGCCACTGCGAATACGGCTATGGCAATTACTGTCGGCAGAAGTTTTCCGGCAAAGCTTTTGCCCTTTGCAAAAAGTTCCACGATTATGAATACGATAGCAACGAATATTGTGTAGATGAGAAGTTGATAATGACAGGTTGCTGTGAGCAATGCGGTGGAAATCAATGTGATTGTTGTCCCAAAAGCTAACATTCCGTTGAACATGCATGCGATTCCTGTCAGTGTGTACGGTATCAGGCAGATGGCTGTCGTTTCCATGTACTCGCCCGCTTGTATTTCGCCAATTCCGTAGCAGAAGAGGCCATACACAAGTGCTCCGATAATGGAACTTAATGGATTAATTTTTAGTGAATTGAGAAAAATGTAGAATCCAATCAAACTTCCTAGGATCAGGATGAACGGCATTAAATTTTTGTGCTGAGTGATGTGGAATATTGCTTTTGCAAATGGGTTTGTGCTGTCGATTTTACCCTGTGAAATTGCGGGGCATCCAGAGTAAGATTGCTCGTCCCATTGATTGCTTGAAATGAGGATTTCTTTATTTTCTACAAATTGCTCATTTGAATCTATCAACAGCATTTTTGTGTAAATGGCTGATATGGCTATGAAGATAATCAACGCTAACACATGGATTAGCGTTTCCCCTTGTATATATCTTCCTAGTTTCAAATTCATTGATGATGAAAAAATGTTGAAAATTGAATTGGCGAAAATAATAATTTCATCAATAATTTTTGTTTTCGTTATGTTTAAATGATGTTAATGAAATCTTGTCGTAGGATTTTTGGAGAATATTTTTACTTTTTGTGTGATTGTATTGTATTTATAATCAATTGGTTGTGAGTTGATTAAAAATATTTTTATATACATCAGGCATCCCTACTAAAAAAAAGTCGTTAATTAAGGTGTAGATTGAAAATAAAAACGTATCTTTACGCGGTTTAAATTAAATGTAAATAGGTTTTATGAACAGGGTAATTGTCAGTGCGTTGCTAATTTTTGCGATGGCGTTTTCGGCTTTTGCACAAGAGGATGTGCAGGAAGGTCAGCAGTCGCAGAGAGCTGGGCTTGCCTCTGCAATGAATGGTCTTACTGCCGTTGACGAAAGTTTTGTTTATGATGAGAGCAAGATGGTTGCCATTCCTCAGACCAACATAAGGATTCAACCTCCCGAATATTTTATCTATTCCGATTCTTTGCCTGGTTTTATGCATGTCGGTACGATGAGCAGTATCCAGGTGGAAGAGGTTGCTGGTACATCCTATGTAATGATTTCCAGGGCGATGGATTCTGCATATTTTGCATCGCAAGGCATGAAGCTTTTGTCGGTTGAGCCTGTTGTGATGCACGATGGAAGCGATGGCGTGCTTTTTACCGCTGAGATGAAGCTTAAGGGCTTTGTTTTTGAGAGACTTATATTGATGTCTGGTGACTATCATTATACTATATGGATAAATGCAGGTTATATCAAAATGATGCGTAACAAGATGCGTCCTGTTGTCCTGCAGAGTATGTTGACCTCTAAAATTTACGAGTAATGCTTATGAAGAAAAGACTATATATAACGCTTGCAATTGTTCTTGCCCTGCTTTCGTCATTTCGGGTGACGGCGCAGGACAACTCGAATATTTTAAGGCATAGCATAAACTATCATGTCGATTCGGTTGATATGTGGGGTGGTGGTGCGGCTACTTTCATCGATTTCGACTATAACCTTATTGACCTTTGTGTCGGCGGAGGTTGTGATGGATCCGATTTCCCTATACACGAGGTGTTCGGCTCTGATGCTTTAGGAATTGCTTTCGATTTCGATTTGTATATGTATCTGAATTCTACGTTCAGCATGCACGGCTTTTCGAGCGGGTATATCGGAGTTGACTATCCTGTGCAGATAACACTTGATTTCCCCGACCATTATGGATTCGATCATGGAGAAACAACCCCGATTCATTCTACTTATACTGTTCAGAACGGATGGGCTCTTGACACTCATTTCCCGACAGCGGGAACAATAGCCCTTGACCTTGAATATGGATTCGGCGTTGATATGTCGGTTTCTGTGGAAGTTCTTGGTTCTACAGTTGTCGAGGTTCCTTTGATTCCGCATATTGGTTATCCAATCAACCCGCAATTCTCAACACCAGTGCCTCACGATTCAATAGCAGTGCTTTACCTTAATGCTGGTACAGGCGAGTATGCATATCCGTGGATTGATGAGGAAA
>JBGUHW010000037.1:0-20987 GCA_045112395.1 Bacteroidales bacterium | reverse complement strand
ATTGCTCGACGACTACAAGTACCGCATTGCACTTGTTCCCGCGACTTTCATCGGACAGTTTGCAAACGATGTAAAGACCTCGCAGATATATGCCTGCCTGAAGAAAATCGGATTCACACATACCTACGAAGTCGAACATGCAGTGTCGTTCCTTACCGAACTATACAAGCAATACATGGAGGAACACGATGACATCGACACCTTCATATCACCGTACTGCCCTGCTATAGTGCGTCTTATACAAGTAAGATTCCCGTCACTAGTAAGCAACATCATACACCTTAACGCTCCATTGGACATTGCCTCGATAGTAATTCGCCAGCGACTTGTTGAAGCAGGAATCCCTGACGAAGACATTGGCATTTTCTATGTAAGTCCTTGTGCTGCAAAGATTGCCGCTGTGAAAAGTCCTGCAGAAGGAAAGAAATCCATCATCACAGGCGTAATCAACATGGACTTCCTCTACAATAAGGTAAAACTTATGCTCAGCAATTCCAAATCAATCGTTGAACCTATTAATCACAGTCTTACAGGCAACGATGTGTTATGGGGACTTACCACTGGCGAAACCCGCAACTTCAACAATTCTTGCTTTGCTGTGGATGGAATACGAAATGCCATAGAGTTCTTGGAAAAGGTTGAAGACGAGGAAATTAATGTAAAAGGTTTTGTTGAAATGCGTGCCTGCGACCAAAGCTGCGTAGGCGGTGTGCTCTGCCCTACCAACCGATTTGTAGCCAAGCAGAAATTAAAAGCCCGCGCCGAAATCATCGACAGCAAGCCGAAACAGGAAGAAGGCGAACAGAAAGTTGCATTCAGCAACAAGGAATTTGCCGAGAAGATTGCCCAAATGGTGAAGATTGACGAAATAAAGCCTCGTTCGATACTAAAACTCAACGACAACCTGCAGATTGCATTCCGCATGGTCGAAAACATGAAGCGCATAGAAGGAATGTTACCCGGAATCGACTGCTCAGCTTGTGGCGCACCTACCTGCAACGCTCTTGCAGAAGATGTAATCAGGAACGAAAGCAAGATAGAAAACTGCATTTTCGCACACAAGAAGATGGAAGAGTTCTACAAGGTGATGTTCGACATCTGGGGAGAAGATCTAAAAACGTTATAAAGTTCAAGGTTTAAAGTTCAAGGTTCAATGATTTAACAATTTGAAAATTTGATTGATTTGAAAATTTGACGATACAATTGTAGAGACGTTGCGCGCAACGTCCTCAACAAATTAGATGATGTAAAATTTAACAAAATCCGCTCCCTGAGCCTGTCGAAGGGAAGGATTCAAAAGATTTAAAGATTAAAAAATTAAAAATAAAAAGATATGTTACTAAAAGACATTATAGAAAAACTGAACCTCAAGGTTTACAACGAGGTAAACATGGACGCTGATGTAAAGAGCGCTTATTCATCGGATTTGCTGAGCGATGTCATGGGCAACGCAAAGAGCGGTCAGGTATGGATTACCATGCAGACACACAAAAATGTTGCATCAATTGCTGCATTGAAGGATGTTCCGGCTGTCATAATAGTACGCAACGGCGTCCCCGATGACGATATGCTTGAATTTGCCAAGGACAACGATGTTGCTGTTCTTTCAAGCTCGGAACCGACATTCCCGCTCTGCGGAAAACTGTACGAACTCATAAAGTAACAACAAACAGCCAGTCGCATGAAATTCCGTGCCGACCTACATACGCATACCGTCTTGTCGCCATGCGGCGACATCGAGATGAGCCCCTCGGCTATCATTATGAAAGCCAAGGAGAAAGGTCTTGACATAATCGGAATTACCGACCACAATAGCACACTGAACGCTGAGGTTACGCGCAAAATTGGAGAACAGAACGGTATAGCCGTAATGATGGGCGCCGAGGTGACCACAAAGGAGGAAATCCACTGCCTCGGATTCATGCCCAACGCCGAAAAACTAGCTGAATTCCAGAAATTTCTCGACTCGAAGGTAATTTTCTTCGAAAACGATCCCGACAAATTCGGCTACCAGTTTGTTGTTGACGAGGAAGAGAATGTGCTCGACGAAATTCCTCACCTATTAATAAATGCACTCGACCTGCCAATGCTCGACTTGCAGAAAAAGGTTTACGAGATGGGCGGAATTTTCATTCCAGCACATGTTGATCGCAGTACATTCAGCATTAGTTCGCAACTTGTGTTTGTCCCAGACAAGCTTAAGTTTCAAGCACTTGAGTTAAGCTACCACGCAATGCGAAACAAATTCTTCGACAATTTCCCGTGGTTCAGCGACTACAACTACATACAAAGTTCCGATGCCCATTTCATAGATGACATCGGTAAAATTTCGAGCGTTCTGGAAATGGACAGCTTCAGTTTCGACAATCTTAAAAATTCACTTCACACAGGAGAACAGATTATATTATGAAAACACTTGATTTACACATAATTGACATAGTTCACAATTCAATCCGCGCTAAGGCATCGGAAATAATAATAGAAATGGTTGACAGCGAAAAACAGGACTTGCTGTCACTTAAGATTGTCGACAACGGCTGTGGTATGCCCAAGGAAATGATGGATGCCATAAACGAGACATTCTACTCATCGCGTCCGGAACGCAAAATCGGTATGGGCATCGCCCTGCTAAAATTCCATTCCGAACTATGCAACGGCAAGTTCCACCTGACATCGGAAGTTGGCAAAGGCACTGAAATTTACGCCGACTACCAGCGTTCGCACATCGACCTGCAACCCAAAGGCGACCTTGCAGGATGCTTCAGCAACTTTATCTGCCAGTATCAGGACATCAACTTTATCATCCGCTACACCACAGATGATGACTATTTCGAACTTAGCACAGCAGATGTAAAAGAAGTCTTTGAAGGCATGAACCTCAATGATGTCAACATCATCAACAACCTGAAGGAATTAATCGCGGAGAATATTAATCCGAGCAAAGAGTAATAAAGAATTTACTCAATGCGACAAAAAAAGTAGCTGACTTTTGCCAACTGCAAGCATTCGTAAATCGTAAATCTAAAATCGTAACTCCCTTAGATTTTTCCCTCGGCATAGCCCAACTTCACATCCAACTCGTAGTTGTATGACGAGCGATGGCTGTAGCGACCTTTGGAATACACCAACTTGTCCTCGTACTTCTCAAAATCCTCGTCAGGAATAAGTTTTCCATCAATGGAAACGCATCCATCGCGACCATCAAGGATTGCACCGAGCGCCTCATCAGTATCAACAATTTCCGAAAACAAAATCTCATCATACGATGGCACCACGCACTGCCCATCCATTGTAAGAACACCAGACTTGCCATCACGACGAAGTTCAAACATGCAGTCATCGTACCACGAATGCCCATCATCAGTATGGGTTATATATATCGGCTGGAAAATAACATCATCCATATTGCATTGCACAAGCAAACGGCCTTTGCTATCGAGCACACCTTTCCTACCCGACTTTGAGACAACGAAAAACTTGTCAAAGCACTGAATCTCATCATATTCAAAAGAGCAAAGTGCAGTTCCCTTTCCATCGGGCAAAACAAGTCCCCACTTGCCATCAAGCATAGCGGTCACAGGAAATTTCGGTTTGTTAACCTTACCTACACAGCACCCCAAATGCTCGTACTTTGGAGGAACAAGCTCCTCGTCCTTAACATTTACAAGTTTTTCGCAACCATTTTCCTCCACAACATAATCCATCCAGTCGTAGTTGTCGCAGACATTATAAAATGCGATTCTCGATGCTTCTACATCTTCATCAGGCAACTTGTTTGCAACAGCCGAATTATATTCGGCGTATAGTTTCTGCATTTCAAGAAGTTGTTTCTTGTGTGCGTGCGGTTTTTCCATTTTATACAAATTTGTTTCGGATGCGAAAATATCAAATATAGCCACGTCAACACCGATAAAGAAAAGTTTTTATTAAAGCGGTAAAGTTAACAAATCCACAAATTATTTGTTACCTTTGCCCAAAATTCAAAAGCAATGATAGTAGTAACAGGAGCAGCAGGATTCATAGGCAGCAACTTGGCAGCCACGTTGATAGAACGCGGATATACCGACCTTGTACTGTCGGATGACTTTTCGCGCGAAAACAAAAAAGGCAACTTCGAGAACAAAAAAGTAAAGTTCGTCAACCGCAACGACTTCGCCGACTGGCTCGACAACAACCACAAGCAAGTTGAAACCATTTTCCACCTCGGAGCACGAACCGACACCACCGAGTTCGACCTTTCTCTGCTTCTAAAGATGAACACAGAATACACCAAGATGCTTTGCGTAAAGTGCTGCAAATATGGAATTCCTTTCATTTATGCATCATCGGCAGCGACATACGGAATGGGCGAAAACGGCTTTTCGGACACCACCGACCCTAACATTCTTAAACCACTCAATCCATACGGCATCTCGAAGAACGAATTTGACAAGTGGCTACTTGCACAAGAACAAAAGCCGTTTTTCTGGGCTGGCTTCAAGTTCTTCAATGTGTATGGTCCTAACGAGTACCACAAAGGACGCATGGCATCGGTTATAATGCATGCTTTCAATCAGATAAACGAAACAGGAATGCTAAAATTGTTCCGCTCGCACCGCCCCGACTACTCCGATGGCGAACAGAGCCGCGATTTTGTGTATGTTAAGGATGTCGTTGATGTGCTGATATACTTTATGGAAACGCGCAAACACAGCGGAATATACAACCTTGGCACAGGCAAAGCCCGTCCATTCAACGACCTTGGCAAAGCCACATTTGCAGCCATGGGCTTGGCACCAAACATCACCTACATTGACACTCCCGCTGATATTCGCGACAAGTACCAGTATTTTACCGAAGCCGACATAACCTCACTACGAAAAGCTGGATACACTGCCGAATTCCACAGCCTCGAAGACGGAGTAAAAGACTATGTACAGAACTACCTTGCAGGACACAAATACAGATAAAACTTTTGTTATGGAAGATTCATTGTTATCTAAACCTGGAAATTATAAATCGCTCGTTGCATATCAAAAGGCAGAAGCAATATATGAGATCACATATTACTTTTGCAATAAATATTTAACAAAAGGAGACCGCACAATTGACCAGATGATTCAAGCAGCTCGTTCTGGAAAACAAAATATCGCAGAAGGGAGTGCCGCTTCGAGTACATCTAGCAAAACAGAAATCTTCCTAAAAAATGTTGCAAAAGCAAGTTTAAAGGAACTTTTAGAAGATTATAAGGATTATCTAAATACAAGAAATCTCAAAATATGGGAAAAAGGTTCTGCAGAATTTGAAGATATGCGAAAAAAAGGTGCAGAACACTGCGATGCTGGCTATTTCATGAACATTGCAAAAAATAGTTCAGACGAAACCATCGCAAACATGGCGATTATTCTTCTAAACCAAACCGATTACCTTATGTTCCGCCTGCTTGAAAGACTAAGCAAAGATTTTCTTGAAAATGGCGGCTTTGCTGAAAGAATGAAAAAGATGAGAATGGAATGCAAAAAAGAAAATGGTTCTGCCCAGACTAAAGACAGTGATTCTCATTCCTCAATCACTAATGCCCCTAAAGCCTTTAAAGCCTCAGGAAATCAGAAGCATTTCATAGGAGAAGTCGAAGAAAGCAAGGCCGACAACAGCGCTCTTGCCGTAACCGATGGCGTATCACAGCCGCCACAGGTGAATCCTAACATTTCACGATTCCGCAGACATAAGACCACACTCACCGCAGAAGAGTACATAGACGGAATTTTACGTTCCGACACCAACATACTCGGTCAGGCAATAACAATGGTAGAAAGCGTGCGTCCTGAGCATCACGCCATTGCACAAAAAATAATAGAAGGCTGCCTGCCACATTCTGGCAAATCTATTCGAATCGGCATAACAGGCGTTCCTGGTGCAGGCAAAAGTACTTTCATTGAAGCACTTGGCGTAAAGATCTGCGATTTGAACCATAAGCTTGCCGTACTTGCCGTTGACCCGAGCAGCGAACGCAGCGGAGGTTCCATTCTTGGTGACAAAACCCGCATGGAAAACCTCACATCTCACCCAAACGCTTTTGTACGCCCATCACCATCAGCAGGTTCGCTTGGCGGCGTAGCACGCAAAACCCGCGAAACAATAATCCTTTGCGAAGCCGCAGGTTTCGACACAATATTTGTGGAAACCGTTGGCGTTGGACAATCGGAAACCGCCGTACACAGTATGGTCGATTTTTTCCTGCTTCTGCTTGTAACAGGCGCAGGCGACGATCTTCAAGGCATTAAGCGCGGTATCATGGAAATGGCAGATGCTATAGCCATCACTAAAGCCGATGGCGAAAATATCACCCGTGCCGACCTCGCCAAGACACAATACCAAAACGCACTGCACCTTTTCCCAATGCCAAAGTCACGATGGACACCAATAGCAACGACATGCTCCTCGCTTACAGGCGCAGGAATCATGAATATCTGGGAAATGATAACAAAGTATGTCGCACATACAAACGCAAACGGATTTTTCGACTACAATCGCAACGAGCAGGCAAAATACTGGCTATACGAAACCATTAACGAATCTATTCGTAACAGTTTCTACCAGAACGAGAAAATCATTGAATGCCTGCCAGACTATGAACAAAAGGTACTCGACAATAAAATCAGCAGTTTTGCTGCTGCTCATGAACTATTGGCAAAATATTTTGAAAAATGATAGGTCAAGAAATAGTTTACAAGGCACTAGCCGACTTGGACATAAAATTTGAATACTACGAATCGCCACGCGACTTCTCATCCGAAGACGATGGCGCATTCTGGAAACGCATTGGCGCATGCCGATGCAAAAACCTGTTTATGCGCAACCATAAGGGGAACCAGCACTATCTGCTCATCTCCGACTATTACCGCGACATAAACATCCACGCCATAGAGCACAAATTGAAACAAGGGAAACTGTCGTTCGCATCGCAAGAAAGAATCGATAAGTGGATTAAAGGTACGATTGGTGCAATTTCCGTCTTTTCGTTACTCAACGACACCGAAAACCACACCATTGCATTCATCGACAAGACATTGCTAACAAAAGGACACCTAACCTTTCTGCCCAATCAACTTAACGCATTGATATCCATTAGCATCGAAGATTTTGTAAGAATACTTGACTATAGCGGTAACAGGTATGAATTTGTGGACTTGGAAGTGGCAGATGAAATAGAGGCGTAAATTTCCTACTCGTTTATATCCCTATGTGATATTTCTACAACAAGCGGTACAACACCTCGAGCCGACAACGACTTGAAGCCCACCACCTTGTTGTCGTATACAATTTCCTTTGGCAGAACCATCAATCCACCCAGCACAGTCTTCAACTTCTTATAAAAAGAACCCTCTGCCATCCCCATCCTTCTGACCATATCATTTATATCCAACTCATTACGAGAGTACAAAACGCAAAAATAATCGGTTCCGACATTGTTGTCAAGTTTAAACTCATGTGTTTCATCAGGAATAGCTATATGACTATCGGTATAATCAAGATGCGCACTTACCATTTCAGAATATGGGAAAAGCACCTGATGATTTTCATACAGATCTGATGCTATCACATAAACCCAAGCTGGTTCACTACATTCCACCGAAAGGCGAAACTTTTTCCCTGACATATAGTCATCGTCTGTATAATAATGCACCAATTCGCCTATGGTGTCAAGCTTCAACGACATTGCAAGACCTCCGTCACGTTCCACAATCCGCATTGCACCCGACATAGAAACCTCCTCTGTACTACCTTCTGCAAGATTTTTCCCTTTGTAAATATCATAGGCGTACCTTGCGACATTGTTGTAATCATCATACTTTATCCAAGTGAATCCACCATCACCCCAATCAGTTCCCCAACTATTCATAACCTCGAATGCTCCACCATACTTCTCATCATCATAACCTACAACACACATTGAATGATACCCAAGCTGAGAATCCATAAGTCCATTCCACAAAGCGCCTGCGGTGTTTAATGACATGTAACGCATCATCGAAATTATTACTGGATGATTTTGCGACAATGCCTTTTTTGTCAGCTGAACCTTGTTTGCCCCATCAACACAATAATCGTTGAACATTACAGAATATCCATCAATTTTATAACTGGAAGCCTCGTCAAACAATTCTTTAGGAATATCGTCACCACAAAGGACATCAAACGATCGCAACTTAGGCACACCCTTTTCCATCATAAGCCTTAACGATTCTCCTATAGATGTGCCCTCGGTGCATCCCTGCGAACTAGACACTTGCTTATAGATAAATAGCGGAGCAAATGCCTCACTTGTTATGGAATCTGTATTTGTCCAGCCATTGGCAATAGCCTCGCAAATCGTTCTAGCCGCATATATAGCCGCCCATGAAGTACATGTATTGTAATCGGACTGCGACCTGGGACGAGGGCAATATTTCTTTAGAGAATAACTGGGTGGCAAAACCTTGTAGTCGCGGGTTTCCTGTAATGGTCGTAATGGTATTTTACCATCAATTTCTGGCTTATATACACATCCTGAACCATAATTCTGCGCAGAGACCGTAAAACAGAAGAGCAGTTCCAAAAACACACTGATACACAAAATAGAAAACTTCCTCATGCCCTACTGCTTGTTAAAGTAAAAATCACCAGTAAAAGACGAAGACATCCACGGTCGTTGCATGTTCTTTGTCTTGTCAATAACCTCCGAACCAACCATTTTCAGGAAATGAAGCACATCCAAGTTAGGATAGTCCAACGCCTTTAGGAACGCTGCCGTATAAGGACTATTTCTGCCATCTCCATCAAGAGCTGTATGTCCCGGTGCTGTCGAGAAAGAAATGATAGTTCCTTCGGGAGCGCTCATTATTGATAAGCCATGCGACTCAATACTTCTATGCCACGAACGAGAAATAGGATCATTTCGGCAAGCATCGAGGACAACCATGTTCAACTTGCACTTGGAACTCTCCATTATATCAAGAATATACTCCATATTTACGCACTTATATTTTATATTGTCCTCAGTGAGATTATCTATATCAGTAGGCAACAAATAGTTAACACCTTTGCTTTGTATTCCGTGTCCTGCATAGTAAAACAATGCCACATCATATTCCTTGGCCTTTTGTCCGAAATTAACGAGTTCCATATCCATGCTCTCATGTGTAGCATCAAGCTTAAGAATCACCTCAAAACCATATTTTTTCAATTTCTCGGCAACATCAGTTGCATCATTTACCGGATTTGCCAGATTTAACAACTCATCGGCATAGTTTGAATTTCCAACAATCATGGCAATTCGCTTGTCCTGATATGTGCCAGGCCCACCTGTATCTCCACTTTGATATGCAATCACTTTCTCCGACTTTGCTATACCCTCCGCGTTCCTAACATTAACGACAATGCGGTTTATACCATCAGCCAGAGTTACCATCCTTTCAATCACCATGTCGTAATCGCTAGCCTCTACCGTTGTGATTCCCCTTGACAATTCTCCATTCAATGCAATACTGACATCCTCTATCTTCGATTCCGAATTTATACCTAACTTAAGATTATAGTCGCGAGTATCAGATGTCGTTTTAAATTCAATCCATTCAATATCTGCCATTTTTCCTGCAAACTTGCCATACACTACAGTCTTTCCATCCTGAATGGAACCGCCAGCATTGCGCACTACGGCCTCAATAGTGTTTGAGCCATCGGCAAGCACTACATTGCCTACCACATCGACATTATAGCCAACACCTTTAATCAATTTGGTACCCTTTACTTTTGATCCGTTGTGCATTATTGTAACATCCTCCACTCTTGAACTAGAAGTTATACTCAAGTTCAAAGGAAATTCCTTCGATGTAACATTCGACTCAAAACCAGGCCACTGTATTGTTGCAAGATACATGTCAATATCATCGTCCTTTTGCTCAGCCACGCTTTTCCAATGCTTTGCCATCGACATATCTCTCTGCACGCCATTTCCATTTTCGTAGCACTTTGACAAATCAGACGCCGCCTCCTTGTTTCCTTGCTCCGCCGACTTCTTCAACCAAGCAACCGCCTGAACATAGTCTTTTGGAAAGCCATCGCCCCCCATATACCAATATCCCAGCATAGCCTGCCCGTCCTCATAACCCTGCTCGGCATACTTCCTCATCCAATACAAAGCCTTCTCCTTGTCAGAGTCCCTGTAGAGAAGCCCAAGCAAAAACTGCGAAGCAGCATCGCCACGATCTGCAGCCTTACTGTACCAATAAAAAGCCTTTTCATAATCCCTTCCTTCTCCTTGCTCATCTCCACCAAAATAATAATCACCCATGAATTTCTGAGCAAGTATGTCGCCAGCTTCCGCATGTTTCAGCATTTCAGAAAGCCGGTCACCATCATCCTGCGCATAATATGAATAACAAAACGAAAAAATGATAATCAATAAAGTAAAAAGTCTTTTCATGTTTACAACATTACAATTTTTCCAGACCAACAAAAAAATCGGCATAAAGTATAATAATATGTTGCAAAATTAATGTTAGGAAACAAAACAGCAAAGTTTTTTACAGAAATTTAATTAACAATGGGGCAAACTTGCCATTACTCATTATACTAAAGCATTCAAAACAACTAGAATAAATCTTCATGCCAAAAACTGTTAATATTTTTTTTATATTGCAAGCTTAACTTCATATTTTTTATCTATTTTTGCACACAAATTGTAAGGTTCGTATTAAAATGTCTAAAAATATTACTGCAATAGCACTGATCATACTGGCAGTCATTCCTCACTTTGCCATATCTCAAGAAAATACAGAACGTTGCCTAACTCTTGAAAATTTAGTACACATGGTCAATATGAACCAGAACGACACTGAGTTTAACGAATTAATGCAAGAAAAGGGATTCCAATGGATTGGCGACACCGTAAATAAAGAATACCTCAGCAATACCGTAAAACTGCAATATATCTCGACCAACGCATACTACGACAAGGTAAACTGGGACTGTCCAACAATAATTATATTCAACTCAAAAGATGGATTAAGCAACATCGTGAATATAAAGCTAGGCAAAAATATCTGCCACAGTTCTTTGAGACCAGACCTCGACAACCACAATTTCTATCCATCCAACGGCGGACAATTATATAAGGGTAACTATGAATATGAAGGAAAACTCAACGAATATGAAATAGAAAATCACGAAGACAGCTCAGCTTTACGCATTACAATAAAAAACAAGAAAGAAATAGATGAATACACACGAAGACTGCTAAAAGAAAGAGAGAAGAACGTATACGCCCAAATGGATATTGCACAACAGCTATGCTCACGCCATCTGTTCAACGAAGCATACTCCACAATAGACTCTACAATGGGAATATACCCCCCACTAGACACCACTCTTTACAATCTGCGCCGCAATGTAAGAATTCAGCACATCGGGTTTCTTTGCTCCAGACTATCCAAAATAGTAAATGACAAGAACTATGTATCTGACGGAATCTCAATATGCAACGAAATACTTGCACTCGACAATCAAAACGATTCCATTAACGAAATAAGAAACATACTTATTTTCCACGCAAAAAATGAAACACAGCCCTATTCAAAGTTTAATCCGATGGGGTTCAAATCGACAGTTGCAACACTTGAAAATATAATCAACACCGAAATATTAAGAAAACCAAGTCTCCAGAAACAAACCATGTCGCTGGAGTTCAACTTCAACACCGATGACAGTAACCATACCATAGGTTCCATAAATTTAGGCATGTACGAACCAGACGG
This sequence comes from Bacteroidales bacterium, assembly GCA_045112395.1. GTDB lineage: Bacteria > Bacteroidota > Bacteroidia > Bacteroidales > ML635J-15 > Bact-19. The sequence continues at coordinate 9,213 of JBGUHW010000037.1, read as the reverse complement.
ATACACTCCTGTCAACAAACAAAAACTTTCCGACAGAAACGAAAATCTGCAACGATATGTGAGCATGGTTGCCCGTGGTCCACTGATAATGCCCGCAACAAAATACGGACTCTCAATAAACACACACGAGAGAATTTCATGCAATGTAGAATGGATTTGTCATGGTCAGTATATAAAGATGGTTCGTGGTAAAAAAATATCAAGCAACAACGATATGAAACCTTATATCGACTCCATAAACAAGGTGTACCTAAAGAACATATCGCCCCAAATAAAAAAGGATACATTGCCATACAAGGTTGTGTATAAAGTCGTACAATGGGACAAAATAGTCGATGGAGAATCAGCAACAGACATTCGTATTTTAGATATAAAAACTCCTAGCAAACTATCGTGGATGCCATCTCTGATTCTACCAGGACTAGGCACAAAAATAAATGGATACCACTCGTCTGCATTTGCAAGAGCAATGCCTTTCGCCTTGTTCACATCTTTGGCAATATTCGGTCTTTCATGGGAAAACGGGAAAGGCAAAAAAATAAACAGACCTGAATGGGGAAGCGGTAACTCTAGATTCTGGGAAAACAAGAATTTCGGATACATAGCTGGATATATCAGCCTGGCAATTGCTGCTACAATATACATAAACGACCTTACGGAAAGCATCATAGCGTCAAAGAGAAACATAAAACGGACACAAAGATTGCGCGATGCGTTTGAAAGGAACAAATACATCGACTTGAAAACCCAAGATATAAAGCTAGACAACCACAATGAATAGCCTTTATTTTATTGTTGCAATGCATTTGCAAAAAATCATTACCTTTGCAAAAAAATAGAACAATGAGGAATATTATTATTGCAACAATAATTTTAAGTGTGGCTTTCTGCTCATGCAAAAAAATTGAAGGTAATGGAGATGTCATTACCGAAACATATACTATCAACGAATACTTTCAGGAAATAACAAACGAAACTGCTTTTGATGTTGAAGTTGTATTTTCCAACGAAAACAAGGTGGTCGTAACTGGAGAATCAAACATTATCCAAAAATTGGCATTAAATGTTAAGCACAAAAAATTGATAATTGACAAAGAAAAAAACAAATATCGTCTGCGCGCCACACTTCCTGTAAACATTACGGTTTACATGAAAAGAAATGACTACATGTATTTTTCTAACTATGGTTCAGGCGACCTTACCATACTATCCCCACTATCAAAAAAAATAAAATTTGACAATACTGGTTCGGGATATATTTATGCATTTGATTGCGAACACGAAGCTGTCGAAGTGCTAAATAGTGGTTCAGGCGACGTAGAACTAAAAGGTATAGCTGGTGATGTTTACATAAGCAATAGCGGTTCTGGCGATGTAGATTGCTATTATCTTATTGGTCAATATGTCGAAGTTCACTCATCGGGATCCGGTCGCACAGAGGCATACGCTACCGATGAAGCAGATGTGTGGGAAAGTGGTTCTGGCGAGGTGTATGTATATGGTACTGAACGCGTAAGATACCACTACGAATACGATGACGACGACAAATAATTGCAATGTCAGGAATATATGTCCACATTCCATTCTGCAGGTCAAAGTGCATATACTGCGACTTTTATTCAATAGCCCTACCCTCTTTAATCCCCGACTTCTGCAATGCTCTGAAAAAAGAAATAGCATCGCGCAGTAACACTTTCTCTGGAAAAACAATAAACACAATATATTTCGGAGGCGGCACTCCATCTATACTTGATGTCAATAGCATTGGTGATATTATTTGTGAAATACACAAGCATTACAATATAAGCCCCAATGCAGAGATAACACTAGAGGCCAATCCAGAAAATATTACCCCAGAATACCTATTAGCACTGAAACGGATAGGTGTAAACAGACTGAGCATAGGAATACAAAGTTTCGATGATGAAATCCTGCAATTTCTTAAACGCAGACACTCTGCCACCCATGCAATTGAATGCGTAAAAACTGCCGCGGAATGCGGATTCGACAATATCTCAATCGACCTTATATACGGCATAACAGGACTATCAGACGAAAAATGGCGCGAAGAACTAAATAGTGCATTCACTCTGCCAATAACACACCTATCGTGTTATTGCCTCGGAATAGAAGATGGCACGTTACTGCACAGGTACTACCGAGAAAACAAATACCTACCCACGGACGATGACAACTGCCTTAGCCAATTTCTTGACTTCGACAAGATGTCGGCAGAAAATGGATTCGTACACTACGAAATTTCGAATGCATGCAAAAGCGGTTGGCAATCACGACACAACTCATCATATTGGGACAGAAGCGAGTACCTCGGATTTGGACCATCGGCACATTCCTTCGTGGCAAATTCACGCTCATGGAACATTGCCAATGTAAGCGAATACATAAAGTGCATAACCGAAGAAAAAACATACTCAACAAGCGAAACGCTAAGCGATTCCGACATTATGGAGGAATACATAATGCTAGGGCTTCGAACTGCCAATGGCATAAAACTCAGCGAAATAGAAAAGCTATTCGGCAAGGATAAATCCGACAAATTAAGATTTTCCATATCCGAACTAAATCCAACACATATACATTTCGATGACGACAATTTATCACTAACCGCTCACGGAATGTTCGTTTCCGACAACATTATAGTGAATTTGCTGAAAAATATATAAGCAAGAAAAAAGGTCGTCATTCGACGACCTTAATTTTGCTTTGTCAACTTGATCAATAAGACCAAATTAATCGTAAATCGTACTTCGTAATTCTAAAATTTACTTGAGTCTCTTGAACTGGCAAGTGAAGTGACGCATCAATTCTGCTTCCCATGTGATTTCAAGACCACGCTTAATGGTATCACGACGATCGTAAACATTCTTCAAAGCAGCTGCGATTACATCCATGTGGTTGTTGGTGTAAACACGGCGTGGAATGCATAGACGTACGAAATCGTTGCCACCAAAACGATTTTCGCGTGTAACTGGATCACGGTCAGCAAGTACATAACCGATTTCGCAAGCACGGATACCAGCTTCAAGGTAAAGTTCGCAAGTCAATGTCTGAGCCGGGAACTCTTCCTTCGGGATATTGGTCAGCACCTTGTCTGCATCAACGAAAATTGCATGTCCACCAGCAGGACGCTGATAAGGAATACCATATTCGTCAAGTTTCTTTGCAAGATAGTGAACCTGCTTAATACGAGTTTCAACCATTTCGAACTCGATGTTTTCCTTCAAACCTACAGCGAGAGCGTCCATATCACGGCCGTTCATACCACCGTATGTAAGGAAGCCTTCGAAAGGAATGCAGAACAACTTTGCACCTTCGTACCAGTCTTTCTTTCTCGTAGCTATAAAACCACCCATGTTTACAAGAGCATCCTTCTTTGCCGACATTGTCATGCTATCAGCATAGCTGAACATTTCAAGAGCAATTTCGCGGAGAGTCTTATTTGCATAACCTTCCTCACGTGTCTTGATGAAGTAGCAGTTTTCGATGAAACGAGCCGAGTCGATATTTACAGGGACACCGTACTTGTGGCAAAGTTCGCAGGTCTCGCGGATGTTCTTCATGCTAACAGGCTGACCACCAACAGTATTATTAGTAACAGTAAGTACAAAGAAAGGAACATTGCCCTTATTTTCCTGCAAAACCTTTTCCAACTTTTCGAGGCTTACATTACCCTTGAAAGGAACTTCGAGCTGAGTGTCGTAAGCTTCTGGAACTGTAACATCAATAGCAAATGCCTTACGGCTTTCGATATGTCCCTTAGTTGTGTCGAAATGAGCATTGCCAGGGATAACCATACCTGGCTTTACAAGGTAAGAGAATAATACATTCTCGGCAGCACGACCTTGGTGTGTAGGAATAACATATTCGAAACCAGTGAGTTCTGTTATGGTATCCTTCATGTGATAGAAACTACGTGCTCCACCGTAGCTTTCGTCACCCATCATCATTGCACTCCACTGACGGTCACTCATGGCACCTGTACCCGAGTCGGTCAACAAGTCGATATAAACATAGTCGCTCTTCAGCATGAAGATGTTATTGTAGGCTTCTGCGAGCCACTTTTCGCGTTGTTCGCGTGTGGATTTTTTTATTGGTTCAACCATCTTAATTTTCCACGCTTCTGCAAATGGTAATTCCATAATTTTTAATTTTTTAATTTATTAATAAATATTTTTGATTGTCCTTTAATAAGGGAAAAAACGAGAATGGAAACTATTTTCAGCAAATATATTGGACTGAAAACGGTTTCCCTTATTAGAATGAATCGCGTTCCTTGATATTCTTGAATACCAAGTCCAGTTTTGCCGATATGGAACTAATTGCGTTCATTTCAAATTTTACGATTGCAAAATTAAAAAATAAATAGGATTGTGCCAAGTGTTTTTAGAGATAATTATGAACAAATGGTTTTTGTTTGAAATGATTTATGATTGTTTATGTGTATAGCACAACAACCTCTAGCCACCCGAAACCTCAACAAATGATTTAAAACAAAAAAGAGGACATTTCTGTCCTCTTTCGTATGTTTTTGAAAATCATTCTTATTCTGTGAGTTCCTTGATTCTAGCACCCATCTGCTGGCTTTCTTCGAACTTTCCTGTCTTGTAGTACAATTCCTTCAAGATCTGAAGCACCTGCAAATCGTTTGGCTTAATTGTCAAGGCTTTTTCAAGATGTGGCAATGCCTTTGTCTGATATTCCTTTGCAATATCCTGATACTTCTCAAAAGAGGTGAAGTCTGTTGGAGGAAGGTTCTTATCTGCCCATTCCAATGTATCAGCAGCAGTGTTGATATACAAAGCGCCAAGTCCATATATTGCATCGTAGTTGTTCGGATCAATCTCAAGTGCCTTATTGAAATCTGCTTCAGCAGCCTTGGTGTCCTTCATTTCCTGCGACAAAGTACCACGGATTACAAGGAACTGAGCATTGTTCGGGTCATTTTGCATTGCCATGTTGATATATTCCCTTGCCTTTTCTGTATTTCCAGAAGCAACATAATAGTTGAAGGTTTCGATTACAAGCGGATAGTTATCATTCGGGAACTTATTAATACCTTCGTCGAGAACCTTAAGCATTCTTGCTGTATCACCTGTTTCCTTCAATGCCATTGACAAATTCTGATATACGGAGATTCTTTCCTTGTTGTCCATACCATAATCCATCTTTATAAGCATGTCGCAAATTTCGATAGCCTCGTCATATTTCTTGCATCTCATTGCTGCCAATGACGTGTAATAATATATGGTTGTGTCAATACCTGCAAATGATGGGATACCTGATGCTTTGCTCCATTTGCTGTAAGCTGTTTCAAAATCGTTTGCACGCCAAGCTTCCTCACCTTTTGCCTTGTAAACCCTCGACATTTCCGGGAATTTTTCACCAAGAATCTCCATCAAAGCCTCCGAACTTTCAAAATATGCTTCGTTGCCTTCCTGAAGAACACTTACAAATTTCATAAGGCCCATCTGAGTTGTAAAATCAATGTCCCTATGTTCTGGCTTTACAAAGTTCAATTTCAACGCCTTCATATATGCATCGTAAGCAACATCAATGCAGTTGTCGCACAATGCCTGATACTTCTTGTTCTTTGTTGTTGATAATGCAAGATAAATATTACCCTTGAACCAGAATGTCTTGAAACTTTCTGCTGTCTGAGGGTTAACCTCTGCTTTGTCGATAGCCTTTTTTGCGTCATCAAGGTATCCATCCTTCAGATAGCTCCATGCGCTTGTCAACATCTGCTTCTGGGCGCTCATAGAAAGTGCCATAACCAATGCGACACCTATTAAAAATAACTTCTTCATAATCTTAAAATTTAAATGTTATCATTTTCGTTAGTATTCTCGTTGTTTTCTTCCTCTGCAATTTCCGCACCATTATTTTCTTCAGGCACTTCTTCCGTCTGATTATCAGCAGGAACAATTCCATCTGCCTCAGCTTCCATCTGTGCTATCTTTGCAGCCTCTTCCTCGGCAATACGTTCTAGCTCTGCACCACCTTCGATCTTTGCGACTGATGCAATAACATCACCATCACGAAGGTTTATTAAGCGAACGCCCTGAGTTGCACGACCCATAACACGTAATGAATCAACAGCCAGACGAATTGTTATACCCGAACGGTTGATTATCATCAGATGGTCATTGTCGGTAACTGCGTTGATACTGATAAGATTTCCTGTTTTTTCAGTAACATTCAATGTCTTTACGCCCTTACCGCCACGGTTTGTAACACGGTAGTCCTCGATGCTTGAACGCTTTCCGTAACCATTTTCGGAAACGACAAGTACATCCTGTTCCGGACGAACAGTAATCATACCTATTACATAATCATCGTCGTCGAGGGTTATACCCTTAACACCAGTTGCCGTTCTACCAATCGGACGAACAATGTCGTGCGGGAAGCGAATTGTCTTGCCACCGTAAGCTCCAATCATCACATTGGTCGGTGCTTCGCCCTCAACATCCTCTATGAGCGACGCTGTGAGAAGCATATCACCTTCGCGAACATTGATAGCATTTACACCATTCTGACGAGGACGCGAATATTCCTCTAGCAATGTCTTCTTGAATACACCGTTACGCGTACACATCACAACGTATGTCCTGTTGATGTAATCAACATCCTTCAGCGACTTGACATTCAAGTAAGCCTTAACCTCGTCATCCTTGTCGATATTGATAATGTTCTGAATATGACGGCCCTTTGATGTCTTTGTACCTTCTGGAATTTCGTAAACCTTGAGCCAATAGCACTTTCCAAGCTTTGTAAATAATAATAAGGTATTGTGCATTGTGGCGACGAACATGTGTTCCACAAAATCCTCTTCGCGCGTAGCCGTTCCCTTTGAACCGACACCGCCCCTATTCTGCGACTTGAATTCCGACAACGAAGTACGCTTCATGTATCCGAGGTGCGAAATTGTGATAACAACCTCTTCGTTTGCATAGAAATCTTCAGGATTCATGTCTTCGGAAGCATAAACAACTTCGGTCTTACGTTCATCACCGTACTTTTCCTTAATTTCGAGCAATTCATCCTTGATTACCTGCATTCTCATTTCAACGCTGGCAAGCAATTCCTTCAAATACTCGATGCGCTTCATGAGTTCTTCGTACTCTGCTCTCAGTTTTTCCTGTTCGAGACCAGTCAACTGACGGAGACGCATTTCAACGATTGCAGAAGCTTGAATTTCGGAGAGATTGAAACGCTGCATCAATCTTTCCTTAGCTTCGGTTGGATTGTCCGACGACTTGATAATCTGGATAACCTCGTCGATATTGTCACTTGCTATGATCAAGCCCTGAACTATGTGAGCACGTTCTTCTGCCTTGCGAAGGTCAAATTCAGTACGACGGGTTACAACATCAAGTCTATGTTCAACGAAATAGTGAATCAAGTCCTTGAGGTTGAGCACCATCGGGCGACCCTTTACAAGGGCTATATTATTGATGCTGAACGACGACTGCAACTCGGTGTATTTGAACAACTTATTGAGTACTACGTTAGCAACGGCATCACGCTTGATGTCGATAACGATACGCATACCAACGCGGCGGTCTGACTCATCGTTAACATTTGAGATACCTTCTATCTTCTTGTCGGTAACAAGGTTTGCAATATGCTTGATAAGTTCTGCCTTGTTGACCATATATGGGATTTCGGTAACAACGATGCGTTCGTGACCGCGTTCCGAAGTCTCTATTTCGGTCTTAGAGCGGATGACAACGCGTCCGTGACCGGTTGCGTAAGCCTCGCGAACACCATCTATACCATAAATAATACCGCCAGTCGGAAAATCGGGAGCCTGGATTATCTTTCCAAGTTCGTCGACTTCGATTTCGGGATTGTCAATATATGCGACAGTTGCATCAATTGTCTGTGCAAGGTTGTGCGGTGCCATGTTGGTAGCCATACCTACGGCGATACCGTTTGCACCGTTAACTATAAGGTTCGGGATTTTTGTAGGCAATACGCTCGGTTCCTGCAGAGAATCGTCGAAATTGTTAACAAAATCTACAGTTTCCTTGTCCATATCGGCCATCATCTCGTCAGAAATCTTCGACAAGCGAGCCTCGGTGTAACGCATAGCAGCAGGGCTATCACCGTCAACCGAACCGAAGTTACCCTGACCATCGACGAAAGTATATCTCATTACCCAGTTTTGGGCAAGTCTTACCATTGCAAAATATACCGACGAGTCGCCATGAGGATGGTACTTACCCATCACTTCACCGACAATTCTTGCCGATTTCTTATGAGGCTTGCCAGGAGCCAAGCCCAAACCTTCCATTCCGAACAAGATTCTTCTTTGTACCGGCTTCAATCCGTCCCTAACATCTGGCAGCGCACGCGAAACTATTACCGACATCGAATAGTCAATGTACGCCGACTTCATTTCATCTTCGACACTTATCGAAATAATCTTTGCTCTTCCTTCTTCTTCAAGCATTTTTTATCTTTATTTAATTTCTAATCTTTTAATAATCAAATTCTTACAATTAACACAAATCAGTTGCTAAATTACAAAACTTTACGCACATAACCAAGCCCAAAGAATCTATTTTTTAACAAAAATTGTTTATAAATACCTACCGGCGTAAATGCCCCTGCGGAAGGAAAAAATCACCAAACATCAAAAAATACATACCAAAGTTATTAACAGGAAATGCAAGTTATTAACATTCCGTATTTTTTATCGAAAGAATGCTTGCTACTTAACAATCATTTTATATTTTTGCTAAAAATATCTATTAGTATCAACAAACAAAAAATTTTTAACATGAACAAAGCAGAATTAATCGAAAAGATGTCAGAAAAAGCTGGCATGACAAAGGCAGATGCAAAAAGAGCATTGGATGCATTCTTGGCTTCAACAGAAGAATGCCTTAAGAAGGGCAACTCATTGACACTCATTGGATTTGGTACATTTGGCGTTACTAAGAGAGCTGCAAGAAAAGGTCACAACCCACAGAAGCCAAAAGAGATCATCAATATTCCAGCAAAGAATGTTGTTAAGTTCTCAGCAGGTGCAACATTAAAGAAAGCTGTTAACAAGAAGAAATAATTAGCATCTGTAACAAAAGAAAAAAAAGGGAACATTGTTCCCTTTTTTGCATTTTATAGAAACACAAATAGCAATGGAAGCCACCCAAATAATAGAATTGCTTTCAAATTACGTAACAAAAG
>JBGUHW010000036.1:0-27255 GCA_045112395.1 Bacteroidales bacterium | reverse complement strand
TTATCCAGCCCAATTCGCCACCCTTGACGGCTGTTCTGCGGTCTGCACTATATTTGTCGGCCATTTCGGCAAAATCGGCACCAGCTTTTAGTTGTGCATACACATTCTCGATGGTTTCCTTTGCCTCGCGCTTCTGGTCATCTGTTGCGTCTTGTGGTGAAACTACCATTATGTGTGCGATTTTGTAGCGACCTTTTGATGGACGCTTGTCGTTGACCTTTACGATGTGGTAGCCGTAACGGGTACGGAAAGGCTTTGAGATTTCACCAGGTTTTGTATTGTACATTGCCGTTTCGAAATCGTAAACCAAACCAAATACGGTGCAGTATCCAAGGTCGCCATGGTTCTTTGCAACAGACGGATCTTGCGAATAGGTGTCGGCCAACTTTGTGAAATCTTCGCCTTTGACAGCCCTTTTGTAAATGTCGTTGATTTTATTCCATGCCTTCAGAGTGTCTTCTGGTGAAGAATTGTTGCTTACAGTTATAAGTATATGGCTTACATTTACATCGTAGCACATTCTATCGTATGCTTCTTTTACGAGTTCTTCCTCTACGCTTTTGTCGCTGAGGTAGGGCTGTGCGAGTTGCTTGCGGTAGCCAGCAATTTCCTGTTTGAAACTGCGCGAAGTGTCAAGTCCCTGCATCTGTCCCTCGTGGACTTTCAGCTTGAAGTTGACAAAGAGTTCCATGTATTCGTCAACATCTTTGCGCGTAACATTTCCTGTGTGACCTGCATTTTTCTTGAAAATGTGCATGAATTCGTCTGCATCAATCTTTTCGTTGTCGATTTCGAGCAGAGTCCTATCTTGAGCGCACAACATTGTTGCAAAAAGCAATGTTGCAATTACAAGTATTGTCTTTTTCATCTTAAATTTTCTTTATTGGTTGCGTGAATAGTTAGGAGCTTCCCTTGTTATGGTTATGTCGTGCGGGTGGTTTTCGACTACGCCGTTGGCGGTGATGCGTACAAACTGAGCCTTTTCGTGAAGTTCCTCGATGTTTTTTGCTCCGCAGTAGCCCATACCAGCCTTCAATCCGCCAATAAGCTGGTAAATAACCTCGTTGAGAGTTCCCTTGTAAGGTACACGTCCTGAAATTCCTTCCGGTACAAGTTTCTTGACATCGTCTTCCATATCTTGGAAATAACGATCCTTTGAGCCGAGTTGCATAGCCTCAAGAGAGCCCATACCGCGGTATTCCTTGAACTTACGACCATTGTAAATGATGGTTGAACCTGGAGCTTCCTCGGTACCTGCGAAAAGTCCACCTGCCATGATTGATGATGCGCCTGCAGCAATAGCTTTCACAATGTCGCCCGAATAGCGGATACCGCCATCTGCGATAACAGGAACACCCGACCCCTTGATGCCTTCGCAGACATTCATGATTGCTGTGAGTTGCGGAACGCCGATACCTGCCACGATTCTGGTTGTACAAATAGAACCAGGACCAATGCCGACCTTTACACCATCGGCACCATTCTTTACGAGCAGTTTTGCAGCTTCGGCAGTTGCCACATTTCCAACCACTATGTCGATGTCGGTGAATTTTTTACGGGCAGACTTCAGCACTTCGTTTACGCTCTTGGTATGTCCGTGTGCGGTATCAATTACGAGAGCATCAACGCCAGCATTTACCAATGCTTCCATGCGTTCGAGTGAATCGCCAGTTATACCTACTGCGGCAGCCACGCGCAGACGACCGTGTGAATCCTTGCACGAGTTGGGGCTTACGCTTGCCTTTGTGATGTCCTTGTAGGTAATAAGCCCTACGAGCTTGTTGTCCTTGTCAACAACTGGCAACTTTTCGATGCGGTATTTCTTGAAAATGTCCTTTGCGGCATCTATTTTTGTATTCTGGTCGGCGGTAACAAGTTTTTCCGCAGGTGTCATTATTTCGCGGATGGGCTTGCTGGCATCGTCTTGGAAACGCATGTCGCGGCTGGTAAGAATACCGCAGAGGCGTTTTTCGGCATCAACCACTGGCAAACCGCCGATATTGTATTCGTTCATGATTTTCCTAGCATCACCAACAGTGCTTTTAACATCGATAGTGACAGGATTTAGAATCATTGCATTTTCAGCCCTCTTTACCTGGCTTACATGGCGAGCCTGAATGTCGATAGGCATATTTTTGTGGATTACACCAATACCGCCTTCGCGAGCCATAGCTATTGCCATACGGCTGTCGGTAACTGTGTCCATTGCCGCCGAAACTATTGGCGTATTGATTTTTATGTTTCTGGAAAACACCGAACCGAGAGTAACTTGTGCCGGTATGATTTCCGAATATGCGGGGATAAGGAGTACATCGTCGAATGTAAGACCGTCCATGATGATTTTGCTGTTTGTAGCCATAGAATCTCGTATTAAATTTAAGGTGCGAAGGTAAGACTTTTTTTGCAGAAATTGAAAAGTTTTTTTTGATGTGATTAAGTTGAGCTGATAGTTGAATCTTTAGTCCTAAATAAAAATGCAATAAAGTTTTTTCAACTGATAAAAAAGTTATCTTTGCGAAAAATTTTAATGTATAACTTTATTTAAAAAAGCATAAAGAAATGGCAATAGTAAAACCTTTCAGAGGCTTACGTCCTCCTAAGAATTTGGTAGAGAAAGTTTCGTGTCTGCCTTACGATGTTATGAACTCGGAAGAAGCTGCACAGATGGCAGAAGGCAAGAAGGAATCGCTCCTTCATGTAACCCGCGCCGAAATCGACCTTCCAAAAGGTACCGACCTTCACAGCGAAGTAGTTTACAACAAGGCAGTTGAGAATTTCAAGAAGATGCAGAGCGAAGGTTGGCTCGTTGAGGATGACAAGCCTAAATTTTACATTTACGCCCAGACAATGGACGGTCGTACACAGTATGGTATCGTAGGTTGTGCTTCATCTGAAGACTATTTCAACGGTATTATCAAGAAGCACGAACTTACCCGTATCGAGAAGGAAGAAGATCGTATGGTTCTCACCCGTTACACCAACGCTAACATTGAGCCGGTGTTCTTCTCATACAAGGCTGTTCCTGAAATTGATGCAATAGTTGAAAATATCGTAAAGAACCAGCCTGCTGAATACGATTTCGTAGCAGAAGATGGTTTCGGACATCATTTCTGGGTAATCAACGATGATGCAACAAACAAGCGCATCGAAGAATTGTTCGCAACCAAGGTTCCTTATACATACGTTGCTGATGGTCACCATCGTACAGCTGCAGCTAGCCGTATAGGTAAGGAATATGCAGGCAAGAATCCAAACCACACCGGCAAGGAGGAATACAACTTCTTCATGGCTGTTCACTTCCCAGATACACAGCTCAAGATTATCGACTACAACCGCGTTGTAAAGGATTTGAACGGATTGAGCAAGGAAGATTTCATGAATAAGCTCGTACAGAACTTTGTAGTTCAGGATATGGGAACTGAAATTTACAAGCCGGCATCGTTGCACGAATTTAGCATGTATCTCAATGGTCACTGGTACAAGATGAACGCAAAGCAGGGAACTTACGACAACACTCCACTTGGTGTTCTTGACGTAAACATTCTTTCGAAGCATGTTCTCAACGACATTCTTGGTATTGCTGACCTCCGTACCAGCAACCGCATCGACTTTGTCGGTGGTATCCGCGGTCTTGGCGAACTGAAACGCCGTGTTGATTCTGGCGAAATGGTTGTTGCATTTGCTTTGTATCCAGTATCAATGGATCAGCTCATCAACATCGCTGACTCGGGAAGCATCATGCCACCGAAGACTACATGGTTCGAACCGAAACTCCGTTCGGGACTTGTAATCCACAAACTGTAAAATTTATATTTACGATTTATAGGGGAGAGGCGTTTCGTTTCTCCCTTTTTTGTGCACAAATATTACGACAATACAACGTTCTTCTCGTCTTTTGGACTTTTGGACATTTCTCGCCTTTTAGCCTTTTAGCCAGTTAGCCTTTTAGCCTGTTAGCCAGTTAGCCTGTTAGCCAGTTAGCCTGTCAGCCTTTCAGCCCTTCATACACTTTCAAATACCGTTCAGCACCAATTTTCAGCGAGAATAAATCAAGTGAGATTTTGCGTAGGTATTCGCGGTCGAGGTTCTGGAGATTGTCAACCTGAGATACGAGTCCATTCAGCGTTTCATCATCGAATTTGGTTGTAATCAGGCCGAAAGGTGTGTCGTGCATAAACTTGTCGAGGTCGCCGACATCGCCGTTGCAGATTACTGGCATACCCATGCCAAGCAATTCGGCAAGTTTGGTTGGCGATGAGGCCTTTTTGGAGAAAACTGGCTTTATGAAGAACAGCGATACATTTCCAACGGCAATCATTGTCGGCACATTTTCACGGTCGGCGGGATGCACTATCGCATCGCTATGACTGATGCCGTACTTGTCGCATAGCGAGTGTATTATCTGTGGATTGTCGCGCGAAATGAAGAGGAATTTTGCATTTGGTTTGCTTGCTTTCAGCAACTTGAAGAAATGCATCATTTCTTCAGCCATATACCAGGTGCCGATTGAGCCGAGGTAGGTAACGACAAATTCATTTTCGGCAATTCCGAGCTCCTTGCGTTGCAGATCAACTTTTGCGTTGTCAATTTTATGGAAGTCAAATAGTTCGGTGTCAGCACAGCAAGGTATTACTTCAATAGGTATGTTTTCCAATCCTGCGAAGGTGTGTATTATGTCGCGTCCTGCGTAGGTGAGGCTTATTGTGTGGTCGGCCTGTGTGAAGAAAAGTTTCTCCTTGCGCTTGAAATACTTGTAAACGGCATTGTAAATTGCATTGCTGCGGTTCCATAGTTTGCCGTCCACGCGTTCATCGGCATAGAAGCCACGCATGTCGAAGATAAACTTTGTGCCGAATTTACGTTTCATATAAATGCCAACGAATGCCGAAATGTATGAGCGGCAATGTATTATGCTAAAGTTGTACTGCTTGTGCAGACGGTGCGCTTCGCGTTTCATGCGAAATACATCCTTTATGGTGGAAACTATTGGCGGTTTCTTGGTGTATGGAATCGGATGCCATTGTATATTGTTGTCGGACAAAAGTTTCGCTATGAAATCCTTGCGTTTTGCGTAGGCTTCGGGCTTTTCGGCAGAGAGTATGTGAATGTCGTAGCCGTTTTTTGAAAGCACGGTGAGATAGGGGATAACTTGCGACTGTCCGAGGCTGTCGGTCATTCCGTCGTACGAAACGTAAAGGACTGATTTGTTTGTCATATCACTATGTTCTATATTTTATTTGTCATTCTCCTTCGTCAGATACTCCACGCACGCATACGCGCACATACAGCCGAAAACCACTGGAATATAGCTGATTGTACCCACATTTGACTTCTTGTTGACGCTTTCTTCTTCTACAATAGCACTTTTATCGACAAGTTCTGGCGAAAAGACAACGGTTATACCTTTATATATACCTAATCGGTGCAATCGCTTGCGGAGCATAAGCGCGAGACGGCAGTTGTAGGTCTTTGATATGTCAGCAATTTGGATTAACTGCGGATTGCGTTTTCCGCCCGATCCCATACAGCTTACCGACGGAATGCCGTTCTGGTGGCAGATTCGCATCAGGTGCAATTTTGGCGAAAGCGTGTCGATGGCATCAACAACGAAGTCCCAGTTGCCATCTTTTAAAGTTGATTCTAGAAGTTCGTCACGTAGATATTCGCCTATCACAGTGAGGTTTATGTCGGGATTTATGGCGCGGAAACGCTTGGCAAATTCTTCAGCCTTGGGTTTCCCAATGTTTTCGTGAGTGGCAATGAGCTGTCTGTTGATGTTGGTTTCGGAAACGCAGTCGGCATCTACTATTGTAAGGTTCTGTATGCCTGCACGGACAAGCTGTTCAGCAGCTGCCCCGCCCACACCGCCAAGTCCGCAGACAAGCACCTTTGCTGAGCGCAGTTTTTTCATCTTTTCATCGCCGAGAAGCAGTTCGGTGCGTTCTTGCCAGCTCATAGGTTGATGGTTTTCAGGTTTTTGTCAATTATTTCGCAGAGTTCTTCGAGCGAAATGTTCATCCAGCGTGTAGCCGACTTATAGACATTCTCCACTGGGAAATTGCCGTCATCGGTTTCGAAGAACAGTCTTTCGCTTGGTACAAAGGAGAAGAATTTGGATGACTTCTTGTCCTTCGACAGCAGCGAGTGCGACACTGAAAAGTAAATTCCGCAGTCGATAAGTCCGCTTACCTGCGACAATTTTCCGCAGAATCCGTGCAGAATCCACGGCTGCGTAGGCTGCAATTTCTTCTTTTCGGCAATCAGGTGCTGGAACTGCTTTACGCAATGTATAATCAGCGGCTTCTGCAGTTTTTCCGACAATGCAACATGGGCTTCAAAAATTTCGGTCTGTCCGGCAAGGTCAAGTCCCGACTTCTTGTCGAAGCCGGTTTCGCCGATGGCTACCACCTGCGGATTTTCGGCTGCCTTGGCAATTTCAGCCATCTTGTGGATGGAGTTCTTGTCGTAATACCACGGATGCAGTCCCACCGAATACTTTTTGCCTTCGGTAAAGTTGGCGTATTCGCTCAGGCTTATTATGCCCGAAGTTTCCGATGTGTTGTGCGTATGGAAGTTGAAAAAGTTCATAATGTCGTTTTGGTAGAACATCAAAAATCTTGAATCATTGAAGAATGGGGGCATTTGCCATTAACTTGGTATTCAATGGCTTTTCTTCTATCTACTCTGCTGGCATACAAGCCAGTAATATTATGGTAAAACACCGTTTCCATATCGTTTGCAAATATACGAATAATTTTCTACCCGAATCGTTTCATTTGGAAAAATGATTATTGCGAGTTGTTCTAATACCTATGATGTTTCCAGTGCAAATCAACCTAAAAACATCTTCATCCAAAAATCTTCAAAAAATGTATTGTTGTATTGACAAATTGACTAAATTTGCAAACGAGCATAGAATAAAGACCATTTGCTGTATTGTTGTAGTGGCGTTGAGTATGCTTGAAAAGTATGTGTAAATTAAATTATTGGTTATGAAAAGAATATTCACATTGATTGTAGGCTGTCTTATGGCAGTGTTGGCTTTTGCACAGTTTGGCGGTGGCTCCGGCACAGAATCTGACCCTTACCGCATATACAACATTGAGCATTGGAACGAATTCACAACCGAATACAATGACCCGCAGTCGGTTTATGGCGATTTTTCAGGCATACACCTGCGACTAATGGACGACATAACAGATACCATAACTACTCGCGTTGTTGGATACCTAGGTATTGATGATGCATGGCCTTCATACAAAAGTTTTAATGGCTATATGCACGGTGGGGGACACTTGCTTACATTGTCAATGCCAGTTTCTGGAGCAACAACCGAAAATGAACATCATAGGAATCCGCCATATTTTTGGTGGAATATTGGAGGAAACGGTATTGTTGACTCAATAAATTTTGTTGGGAAAATCCTATCATCCCAAAATATGACATCAATTTTTACTTCAAATAAAGGTCGAATATCAGGGTGTGTCTCCGATTTTGATTGTTCGACGTTTAGACCAGAAGATTGGTACGAGGGATTTGTTGCTGATAATTCAGGCACGGTTGAATGCTGCAGTAATTATACAGAAATTCCTATGGGTAGTTTCATGGGCATTTGTATGAACAATAATTCTCCAGGAGTTGTATCCCATTGCGTGAACTATGCCAATATGCCCAATAAAGAAGAATCAATGTCATCGGGAATAGTCATGGAAAACTGGAGTGTTGTTGAGTATTGCATGAATGTAGGGAATATGCCGTATATGCAATACGAAGCTGCAGGAATTGTATTGCAGAGTTACCATGAGGTGTACCAGTCATACGATTATGATAATCATGTTATGGTGGTTGATTCGATAGTCAGAGGTGTAGTACAGAATTGCATAAATGTTGGAGATTTGTATATGGCAAACGGCGCAGCCTGCGGCACTGCTGCTATTGTTGTTGGCGAAATTGACGGGTCTATTGTAAGAAATTGTCTTAATGTTGGAAAAACAGCAGGTAGTTTTGATACACATATGGTGGGGTACGAGGACTCACTTGTCAATCCCGCTATGTTTCATGTTGCAGAAAGAGACTTCACAATAGAAAATTGTCTAAATGTAGGTAATACTATAGGTGGTATGCTCAATAAGGTTGCTGCTGTTACACCAGACGAATCGTATGTTTATGACAACATTTACTACGACAAGCAGATGTGCCGTTCTTTGGATAAAACTCTATTCGAAATCAGCAATGGTGTCGGATTTGATTATGCCATTGATAGTATCGAACATGGTTGCCTAACATCGCAACTTGTAGGCGACACCCCCGAACTTCGTGCTATGCTTGGCGATGGATGGAGTTATGCAGAAGGACGCTATCCTATTCCGTTAGGATTTGAAAATGACAGCATTGCGCTTCGTGCTGCCACGCCAATATTCCTACACGTCGAAAGCGACGATGACTACGAGCATATTGACAGCGTGGCAAGTAATTTTACGGTAAGCACGGCAAATGGTGCTTCGTGGACGACTATAAGCCATAACGTTGAGATTTCTGGAGAAAATGCAACATTACGCTATGTAGGCGGAGAAACTTTAAAGACACGACTTAATAATCTGTATGAAAAGCGCATTCTTTTGAATATTGTCAATGTTCCTGTCGTTGCCGAAGCTTCCGAAATGCAGGATTTAGACATCTTTCCAAATCCCGCCAACGACATCCTCAACATCACATCATCGGAAACAATTTCGGAAATCGAGATTGTAAATGTGATGGGGCAGGTGGTAAAGAGAATGGAAGTGAATACGGATAATGTGGTTTGTGATGTGGAAGATTTGAAGGCAGGTGTTTATGTGGTAAAGGTCGAGAGATTAAACGGAGAGACGGAGGAATTGAAAATGGTGAAGGAATAAAGTGGCTAAAAGGCTAACAGGCTTGAAGGCTGACAGGCTCACGGACGAAAAGGCTAAAAGACAAAGGAAAGGAGATTTAACATTTTATAAAATCTAAATTTGTACAGACGCAAAATTTTGCGTCTCATAATACGCAATGATGAAGAAATTACTTCTATACGCCCTGACATTTTCCAGCCTTGCGATTGGCGGTTGCAAGATATACATCTTGACTGCCGAATGGGAAAAAGTAGAAAATTATAAGATGAGCCCCGACAAAAAGCCGTCTGAAATACTAAATGAATATCTTGGCGATAAGGGTTTTGCTGTTGACCCGGGGAAAAAATATTGCATAGACATTTTTGACCCGTATTGCGGAGTGAGATATGCGAAAGTGCCTTATCAAAATAGGCTGTACCGAGAAACAAAAGATGAATATGAATGGGTGGCTGTAACAAACTACAGTCCTAAACAAGTTGCTCACGGCCTTGATGTTCAGGTCGAAACAAAATGCACAAAGAAATCGGGAATTGACCCGGAAAAATACCGTAAAAAAGTAACACCAGAATATCCTGTTTACGACAGCATAGTGGGACTAAGGTCATCGTTGCGCAATTTGTATTACACCAACAATCCGCCAAGAGACTATTCGTCCATGCTAGTAATAATAGTAAACGACTCCATTATAAGAATAACAACATTTGAAGAACCAATAGTCAATGAAGAAAGATACATTGCCTTCAAAAATTATCTCGATTCGGTGGCAACATCTCAAACAACATTAAAACAACCATAAAATAATCTAAATTGTACAGACGCAAAATTTTGCGTCTCAACAAAGAAACGGCGAAGCCATAGAAACTTAGAAACTTTTAAACTTAAATTATATGAAATACTTTTTGAAATGTTGGAAGCAATATGCCGACTTTAAAGGCAGAGCAAGAAGAAAGGAATATTGGATGTTCCTGTTGTTTAATTACATCATATCCACCATAATCGGTTTGGTGTATTATACTGGAGTTATGTTCCAGTTCTTATCATTGAAGACATCAGGCTACGATTTGGCTACCGAAGGTTTCTTCTTTGGAAACGGTTGGGTATTTGCCGTTTTCTGTATCGCGATAGCATATTGCCTAGCGGCGCTGACACCGATGCTTGCTGTAATCGTTCGCCGTCTGCACGACATTGGCAGAAAAGGCACTTGGGTTTGGTTGCTTGCAGTTCCCATTCCTCTGTATTGCATATTCTATTTCTGCATGTTTTCACTTGTAGCCGTAATCATATTAGGAATCCTGATGATGATATGTAGTCTTGGAATTACTGTCCTTTACATCGTTCTCGGTTGCATTGATGGACAGAAGGGCGAAAACCAGTATGGTCCGAATCCGAAGGAAGTGGAAGAAGGAATGAACAATTGATAATTTTTAATAACTTAAAATTTATAGACAATGGAAAAATCAAAATTTTCATTCTGGGGAACAGCAATAAAACTTATGCTTGTTATATGGCCGTGGTTAATCGTTGTAATGCAGGCAGTTCAAGTATTTTCATCAGAAAGCGTATATGAACTTACGGTAAATGAATTGCTCAAAAGTCATATTGCCGCCATTATCGGCAGTTTTGCCGGTGCAATAGCAGCGACATTTCTAATAAAGAAAAGAGAAAGCAACAAATAAAGGTTCTTTTGTAGTGCAATGCTTTGCGGTCGCTAGATGAAACAGATAACAATTATGGGACGGTTGAATGCCGTCCTTTTTTGCATTCTATTTCATCAACGATGAAGGTATTATTGCGTCCACAACAACATAAACACCTTCAATGTGAAATATTATGTTCCATTTTCTATTTTTGGTGATAAGTCGCTTTGCTCTTAAATGATACTTTTTCGCAGTCTGCCATTGCGACACCTGCATGGCATTGACTATAATAGGATTAGACAAAATATACAACGATTTTTCAAGTTCATCTGCATATTGTTGGGCGTGTTCCTTGTTGCTCACGGTTTCAATGTAATCGGCAATTTCCTTGATTTTGGCGAATACACTTTTGCGAATCAGTACCTTATACTCATTCATATCTCTTGGCAATTTCTGCACGCAAGGCTTCCATAAAAGTCTCTACGGTAACGCAATCCGCTGGCATATCGCTAACTTTCTCTGCGCTACGCCGTTTTGCACAAAGAGAGACATTGGTTTTTGTGGTGGTTTCTGTTCTCATCATTTTTCTGCTTTACGTTGCAAATTTAAAAGAGATATTTGATATGTGCAATAATAAAATCAATTTTTTATGAAATGTACTTAAGTGTTGCACTTGTATTTTTACTATTTTTGTCCTGTTTCAACACACAAATATGAAATACATTATTACCCTTATTTTTTTGACGATAAGCATTTGCGCCTTTTCGCAGACCATTACTGGCACTGTTGTCGATAGCGAAACCAAGCAGCCGCTAATGTACGCAAACATCTCGGTGAAGGGAAAAAACATTGGTACGATTACCGATTCTACCGGACATTTTGAATTTTTGCGCAGGAACCTGTCCAAGTCCGACACTTTGGTTTTCTCCTATCTCGGCTATTCGGTGAAACCATTGTCCGCCAAAGATTTCCTTGATGGAAAGACCGCCGTTTGCGAGCTGTCACCATTTGCCGAAACCTTGCAGGATGTTGATGTGTATCCGTTTACATACTGCCAGATAGCACACAAGTACGATTCCATTATTCGGATTAGCAGGAACTTGCCGCCATACAACACAACAGCCGTATTCAAAAAGTTAGTCATTGAAAACGACACAATATGTAAAATATACGAAATCACGCTGTTAACATACAACAATTACAGCGAAGGCGTTTTCCATTGCAAGGTTATCGGAGAAAAGTCGTATTCGTGCAACAATTTAGGAGTATACCCACCAAATATAATCTATGTTGCGAAACATCTTGATTTGAACATAGGGAAACACTTACTGAAGGAAAAGAATTGCGACAAATACAACTACGAAATTGCAGAGCGTTTTGGCAAGGACACCATCGGCGTAGTTGTAACGCCAATGAAAAAGTCGCAGGAAAGTCGTTTCGACTATGCACAGATAGTGTTCGACACGGTTCGTGGCATTCCGCTTTCATATTCAAGGCGTAGTAAGCAAAATATTGTGTCTTCTAAAGCAAAATACAAGTTTTTCGATTGTTACGAAACCGACCACAGCCAGTATGCGTATGTGGGCAACCGTCTGCTTATGCGTTTTTCGAGTGTATTTGAAGACCAGCACTACAAGGTAGGCAAACGAGTGATGCACAGGCAAACATACTGCACCTACGAAAATATATCGTTCAATTTCGACAATGTTGTACGACTTGAAGAAAGCGAATGTTACAATCACATGGACGCTTCCGCAGCCAAATATTTAGAAGGAAAGGACTGCGACAGATGGACTGGCTTGTCGTTGGACGAACTGAAGAATATGTTTTGGATAAAACCGAAAATGCTGGGGGGAGAAATAAGGATATAACATTTATAGGACGGTTCAATGCCGTCCTTTTTTGGGGAGGTGCGGATTTTAATACCCTCCCCAGAATTTACGTAAGAACCATTCTGCCGTTGCGAACAGCAGTATGCAGATGAACAGATACCAGAAATCCATTATCGACGACAATGATTCCTTTTCGTATGCAACATTCTGGATGTCAGGGTTCGACGATAGGTCGTCCTTTATCTTCGACATTTCGGCAGGATAATAGACCTTGCCTCCGTTTGCGCTTGCAATGGCGAAAAGCACATTGTGGTTTGCCGTGAGGTTCTGTGCTTCAAGGTTCATATTCCTAACCATTATGGCTATGTTGGTTTCGTATTTGTTTCCGTCGAATTCGGTGGCGAACTTGCAGGTGTACGAGCCTTTTGCAAGCCGTCCAAGGTCGATGCGGTAGGCATTGCCGTTGGGCTCCATTATGTACTTGAACTCGTTTTCGGCGCTGTCCTTGAGCGTAGCCTCTATTTCAAGGTCGGGGACAAGCTCGTAGGCATCGTTGTAGAATTCAGCGGTGATAATGATGTTCTCGTTGTCGGTGTAAAGTCGCTTTGCCTCTACACTCAGCTTGTTCTTCTGCTGCTTGGTGATTGTGAAACGCACAATCTTGTTTATCAGTGTGTTGAAGTTCTCGTTGCTCGACGACTGCTTGTAGTCGTAGATTCTCCAGCGCCACAGGCCTTCGCCCATTACGAAACAGCATTTGCGGTTGTCCCTGTCGGTAAAGAAGACTAGCGGCTTGTCGGTCTTTATTCCGTTGATTGTCTGGTAGAGCAGGACTTTCGATTCACCAGAAATCTTTGGCGAGCAGTATGGGACTTTCAGTGGCGGAAGCTGTTGCAGGAACTCTGGCGATTCTATCGAGAACGAATTGAATGCCGAATTTAGTACAGGAACAGCATCGTCGAATGCATTGAAATTGGCGTTTGTCTTGAGGTCGGTGCCGAGCTTGTCGAAATCGCCGTACGAAGTGTTGCTTCCGAGGATTATAATTTGTGGAATTGCGAATTTCTCAATTTCGGCAAAAATGCCCTGCGCCTTGTTCTTCACCGTTGGCAACTGGTGGGTTATTACAAGGTCGTAGCCCTTTGCGCTTATGTTGCTTTCGTACAAGTATTTGGCTTCGACTTCGAGGTCGGGATTACTTTTCAAGGCAAACCTTATCGCACCGACATCGGGGTGGGGGGCATCGGCGAGAATCAGAATCTTGCTTCGCTTGTCGATGACTTCGATGTAGAATTCGGCGTCGTTGTTTTCGTAGCTGGTTTCGTTGTCGAGATGCTGCAGCGATACCTTATATTGCTGAAGTCCAATCAAGTCGGCGGTAAGTTCCACTTCGACGCTTTTGGTAGTGCCGTTTTCGGGCAGGTCGATGGTCTGCGAATAGACATTTGCGCCCTTTCTGGTGATTCTTATCTGCGCCTGCTTCTCGGTGCATTTGTCGGCTGAAACAAGAATCCTTACAGGGAACTTGTTGCCGAGGAAGGTAACGCTGTTGTGTACTATGTCCTTTATCTGCAAGTCCTTGCGGGGCATAGTGTCGCCCATTGCGATGCACATTACGGGATATTTTGCAGGGCGTGAATACTGTGGATTCTGTCCCTTGTTGTAAATTCCGTCGGTGGCGAGGATTACCGCGCCCATGTTTGCACCGGCGTAACGCGATGATATTTCGTTGAATACCGATGAAATGTTGGTTGCATCGCCAGTGAAGTTTATGCTGTCGCTGTTTTCAACGCCATCGGAAAATGGCAGTAGGCAGACATCGTACTTTTCACTAAGGTCGTCGGCAAGTTGTGAGATATTTTTTGTGTATTCGGTTCTGTAGTAGGCTGAATCCTTGTTGTAAAGTATTGATTTTGAGTTGTCTTGTGCAATTACGACAATAGGTTTGCGAATGTCGCGGGTGATGTGCTTTACAATCGGGTTGAGCAGAAGTGCGAGTGTGAGGAAGATGAATATTGCACGCAGGGCTGTCATCAGTTTGCGTTTCCATGGCTCTATTTCGGCGAAGGTCTTGTCCTTGTGGTAAAGGAAAATTGCTATCGCGACGGCGACAATCACCATCGGAATCAGCAGCCACGGGGAATATTCAAAGTAGAATTTCATATTAGGTTATATTATCTTTTATTTTTTTACAACTTTAAATGTACAAATATCAGACTCTTTCTTGTAAACCTTTATCACATAAAGCCCTGCAGGATAATTTTCCATATTAAACGATACAGAACATTCCGCTGTTGTAATGTAGAGTTTTTCTCCCAATGAATTGTACAGCTCTGCGCAAAAAGCCCCGCCATACTGTCCGTCATCAGATATTGTCACAAAATCATCAGTTGGATTAGGATACACAGCGAACTTGATGTTTGGAATTTCCTGAACATGAGCATTTATCACGGAGTCACATTCCACATCGTGATGAAAATAATCCCACCATTCATTCCTGTACGAAATATCATTATCGTTGTAGCACCTAAGATCCGTATTGGCAAAAGAACAGCCAAATTCACAATTCGGAGAATATTTAAAATATCTCTCGCTACCAACCCTTTCCACTATACGCTCTGTTCTCGCTTCAACAAAGTACTCCCAGTTATACGGTGTATATGTAATGTATTGCACCTTCAGATTGATGCCATTGATATTCAACGATGAAACGGAATCGATGATTACGGGAGACACCGAATCGCAGAAATCAGCATATAGGACTTCTGTTTTTAGTGTGTCACCGGCATTCAGGTTAAAGTCGTACATCAGCTTGAACCTTTCGCCAGTCCAGTGGTAAACCCTTGAATTTGACTCGTGGACAATCAATGGGTCGCCTACTGATTCGTTCCCATTGTAAGCCACAGCATTTATGTTTATAATCTTGGCTACCGTATCGTTTATTACGGTATCGTTACCTACCGAATATTTTACATACCCATGCGCAGGATATGACACTAGGTACTGCAAGTCGAATGTCCAAGTTGCGCCAGCAGGATACCAGTTCTGTGCGAACGAAGAGGCACTCAGCATTATAAAAAATGAAATTAAAAATATCCTTTTCATATCAAATTCTATTTTATTCCACAACAATTTTTTTCGTTGTTACCTTGCCGTCTATGTTTAATTGTACAAAATAAATTCCAGCGGAAAAACCATCAAGCGAAATAGGTTTGTCAATTTCATTATTACTATAAACTAACTTGCCCATTTCATCCATTATTTCAATTGTCAACTCAGTATATTCTTTCTCTACTTCTATTGAAATTGTGTTGCAGGCCGGATTAGGATATATGCTTATGCTGTTATCTGCCGTTTCGTTTGGTATTTCCGATGTGTCATACCAGCAGAAGCATCTTGAACATTGCGGGTCGTTGAAATATTTTACAATACCATTATGCTTAAGGCATTTTAGAGTATTATCATAATACCTATCCATATCCGACATTGGCGGATACCAAAGATGCCTTATCAATCCTCTCTCGCTTCCTACTCCTCGAATCCAAACATCTCTGTAAAGTTCATCAAAACTATGTTCGTCATCATAATAACCTATTGATACCTCGTATTTTTCCAACCCGTCTTCAACATATCTGTTATTTATAATACTCATGTATTTAAAATATTGTTGATCCGGAACAAAGCCTATTTCGTTTTGATAAAAATAAGCTAAATATCCATTGTGCCATATTGTATCTCCTATCGTTTTAGAGAAATCATAGAGGGTTATTTCCCCGCCATCACATCTCAACAACACTTTCTCCCCTTCATTTCTAATATATCCTGCAAGATGAGTGTCTGGCATTTCGTCACCAATAACAGTATCGTTAATAATTGATAATATTGAATATGCAGTATCGTTTATCAATGTATCGCCAATTGTCGCATATAGCGTATGTTCATAAGGTCCATCGGCATTAACTTTATCTACATTCCAAATAGCATTAGATAATGGAAAATCCGACTGCCCGTATGCGTTTGCCACGACGGCTACTAAAAACATCAAAAAAAACTTTTTCATATAATATTGTCAATCATTGCAAGCATTTTCAATGTTCGAAATAATTATGTCAGCATTGCTCCGCAAACATTAATCACCTGACCTGAAATGTATTGTGACATATCCGAGGCGAGGAAGAGTGCTGCGTTGGCAACATCTTCGGGACGGCCTGCGCGTTTGAGCGGAATTGCATCTATTATGGCTTTTTTCTGGTCTTCGTTCAGTGCAGCGGTCATATCGGTTTCGATGAAGCCAGGGGCTATGGCGTTACAGCGTATGTTTCTGCTGCCCAGTTCCTTGGCAACCGATTTAGTAAAGCCTACGATTCCTGCCTTTGAGGCTGCGTAGTTTGCCTGACCTGCATTTCCCGACAGTCCTACCACCGAGCTGAGGTTAATGATTGAGCCTTCGCGCTGCTTGAGCATAATGCGCTGTACGGCCTTGGTGTAGTTGAATGCCGACTTTAGGTTGGTGGCGATTACGCTGTCCCACTGTTCTTCGCTCATACGCATAAGCAAGGAGTCGGCGGTAATGCCTGCATTGTTGACAAGTATGTCGATGCGGGTGAATTTTTTCACGGTTTCGTCGGCTATTTCGGCTGCACGGTTGAAGTCTTTGGCGTCGGCTTCGAAGTAGAGATATTCAATGCCTAGTGCCGAAAGTTCCTTTTCGAGAGAATCTACATTTTCGTTGCGGTGAGTGGAGGTGAAGGCAATATTAGCGCCAACCTTGGCGAATTCCAATGCAATCGCCCTGCCTATTCCGCGCGAAGCACCTGTTACGAGTGCAGTTTTTCCAGTTAGTAAACCCATAATTATAATGGTGTCAAATTTTGTGCAAAGATAAAAATTATTTACGATTTACGAGGTACGATTTACGAATGGGGACTAGATTTGAAAATTCGATAATTTGGCTACGCCGAGCTAAAGGTTGAAAAATTGATGATTTGCATTTGAGGGATTTCAAAATTTGTAGGAACGTTGCGTGCAACGTTTGATGATGTTTGGTTTGGTTTTTTTTTGTTGAATCGCGCCATGGCTCGATTGTACAGGGATGAAGGGTGAAATATTTGATGATTTTGTAATAATTAATGGGCGTAGTTTTTTTGAAATGTGAATGAAAAAAATCAATCTAAAATCTAAAATCGTCAATCTAAAATAATATTGTATTTTTGTCCGACTTTTTAATTGTACAATTATGTCGGTACATAAGGAAATAAAGAAGGTTACCACTCACATTCTTCAGGAGATGAAGAATCGTGGCGAAAAGATTTCGATGCTCACTGCCTACGATTACAGCATGGCGAAAATAATCGATAAGACAGGAATTGATGTTATTCTTGTTGGCGATTCTGCATCGAATGTGATGGCTGGCTACGAATCGACCTTGCCAATTACCCTAGATGAAATGATATATCATGCAAAAAGCGTAGTTCGCGCTGTGGATAGGGCGTTGGTGGTTGTCGATCTGCCGTTTGGAACTTATCAGAGCAACTCCAAGGAGGCATTGGCATCGGCAATCCGCATAATGAAGGAGACTGGTGCCGGGGCTGTCAAGCTAGAGGGCGGAATGGAGTCGGAGGAATCCATAAAGCGCATTTTGTCGGCTGGTATTCCAGTAATGGGACATTTGGGACTTATGCCTCAGAGCATACACAAGTTCGGAACATACGTGGTTCGAGCAAAGGACGATGAGGAAGCCTCGCGATTGGTGGAAGATGCATATCTGCTTCAGGAACTTGGTTGCTTCGCCATTGTATTGGAAAAAATTCCTGCAAGCCTTACATCTCGCATAGTTTCCGAAATAAAGATTCCAATCATTGGTATTGGCGCTGGTGCTGCCGATGGTCAGGTGCTTGTAATGCACGACATGCTTGGTATTACTCAGGAATTTTCTCCACGCTTTTTGCGCCGTTATGCCGACTTGGACAAGGTAATTACCGATGCTGTATCGAACTACATCAGGGATGTGAAGTCGGCTGATTTCCCCAACGAACAGGAACAGTACTGACAAATTTTGTCGCACTATGGCAGAAAACCAAAATACAAGTCCGCAGACGGTTGATATTCTTTACGAGGACAACCATATCATTGCCGTAAACAAGCAGGCTGGGCAGATTGTGCAGGGCGACAACACTGGCGACAAACCTTTGTCCGACATTCTGAAATCCTACATCAAGGAGCGCGACCACAAGCCTGGGAATGTTTTCCTTGGTGTGCCGCATCGTATCGACAGGCCAGTTAGCGGTGTGGTGCTTTTTGCAAAGACTAGCAAAGCATTGACGCGCTTGAGCGAACTTTTCCGTACGAAGGACGCGCAAAAGACATATTTGGCAGTTGTCGGCAACAGGCCACCGAAGGACAGCGATACTCTTGTGGACTACATTTACCGCAATGTGAAGCAGAAC
The DNA here is from genome assembly GCA_045112395.1 of Bacteroidales bacterium. Taxonomy (GTDB): domain Bacteria; phylum Bacteroidota; class Bacteroidia; order Bacteroidales; family ML635J-15; genus Bact-19. The sequence goes on along the minus strand of JBGUHW010000036.1, from coordinate 8,467 downwards.
AAGTCGTATGTGGTTGATGAAAAACATCCCGATGCCAAGCGGTCAAGTTTGTCGTACAAGGTTGTTGGACATTCAGAAAGATATTATCTCCTTGAAATAGACTTGCATACGGGACGACATCACCAGATTCGCTGCCAGCTGGCAAATATCGGCTGTCCTATTCGTGGCGATTTGAAATACGGCTATCCGCGCTCGAACAAAAATGGAGGCATTAACCTTCATGCTGTGCGGATTACTTTTGTGCATCCTGTGAAGAAGGAGGAGATTGTCATCGAGGCACCGTTCCCGGATGAAAAGATTTGGAAGATATTTTAGATATATAAAAGTAAAATGGCGTTTTTTCTATTTGTCCCCGTAGTGCCCGTAAGCGGCTAGGACATTTACAATTACAACATCTTCTTTAATTTCGTAGATTAGTCTGTGTTTGCTCGTTATGTGCCGCGACCATTTCCCGACTTTGTCGCCTTTCAGTTGCTCGGGGTGACCTGTGCCAGTGGTGGGATGTTCTTTCAGTTCAGAAATCAATCCGTCCAATTTCTTATATGCATTTGGCTCATTGCGTCTAAGTTTTATGATATCTGCAATAGCTGTTTTTGAAAATTCAATCTTGTACATTTGTCACCCTTTCCAGAAAATCATCTAATGTTTCATCTGGTTTCATAACCGAATATTCACCCCTCTCAATCTGCTTCTCTGATTCTTCTATTTTGGCGAAAAATTCTTCCTTCGACATAAGTGTATCGTCTTCCTTGACCTTGCGAATCACAAAGCTTCCCTTGTCTCTGGTCTTTAGAATAAGTTCTTGTCCTGATGAAATATAGCCTAAATATGTCGCCATATTGTTCCTGAATTCCCTTGTTGAAACTACTTCCATAATAATACTTTTTTTGTGTACCAAAATGAGACACAAAGGTAATACAATTTTTCAAAATTGCAAAAAAGTAGAAAATGACGGTATGTGTCGGAGTTTGGATTTGTACATGACTAACTTTTAAAGAAATTTCTGTCAAATTATTCTTACTTTTGCAAAATAAAAGTCACGCAACGATATGGAAAGTCTTCTTCAGGCGGAAAACATTAGCAAGCGGTACGGCGACAAGCTGCTGTTCGAGAATATAAACATCAGCATTGGCGAGGGACAGAAAATCGCTCTTGTCGCCAAGAACGGCACGGGAAAAACCTCGTTGCTGAACATTCTTGCAGATGCCGACTCGCCTGATGGTGGAAGCCTTAGCCGGCGGCGCGATGTGAGGATTGGCTATCTGCCGCAGGAAATTGAGATGGATTCGGAAAAGACCGTGCTTGATGCGGTGTTTGTGCTTGAAAATGAGATTACCCAGACCATCCGCCAATATAACGACTGCCTTTATTCCGAATCGCACGAGGTTCTGCCGGCGTTGCTTGACAAGATGGATGCCTTAAATGCGTGGGATTACGAATCCAGAATCAAACAAATACTTGGAAAACTTGACATTCACGACTTTGACAAGAAAATAGGCACTCTGAGCGGAGGGCAGAAGAAGCGCGTGGCATTGGCAGGACTGCTTATCTGTGAACCTCAGTTGCTAATTCTTGATGAGCCTACAAACCAGTTGGACCTTAATGTGATAGAATGGCTCGAAGATTACCTTTCGGTAGCCAACATCACAATATTTATGGTGACGCATGACCGCTATTTCCTCGACCGTATATGCAATACGATAATCGAGCTAGATGGCGGTCAAATATATTCTTATTCAGGGAATTATACCTATTATGTGGAAAAGCGTGCCGAGCGTATCGAAAATTTGCAGGCCAACATTGAGCGTGCGCAAAACCTGATGCGTACCGAGCAGGAATGGATTCGCCGTATGCCAAAGGCGCGTTCCCACAAGGCAAAATACCGCATTGATGAGTTTGAAAACCTGAAGGCAAGGGCTTCGCAGCGAATTGACAACCGAAAACTTGAACTCGATGTTGCAAATCAGCGTCTTGGAAAGAAAATCATTGACATCTACAACATTTCAAAGTCGTACGGGGTGCAGAAAATTATTGATGAGTTTTCGTACAAGGTTACGCGTGGCGAAAAGATTGGAATTGTCGGGCGCAATGGGGTAGGAAAGACCACTTTTCTGAACCTAATAACAGGTAATCTAGCTCCCGATAGCGGTCACATTGAAATCGGGCAGACGGTGAAATTTGCCTACTACACCCAAGATGGCATTGCTTTCAACGATGATGACAAGCCCATTGACATTGTCCGCAAGATTTCCGATGATGTGAAGTTGCGTGATGGAAAGAGCTTTTCGGCATCGGGACTGCTCAACTACTTTATGTTCACTGGAGATATGCAGCATACGCTAGTGCGCAAGCTTAGCGGTGGCGAAAAACGCAGGCTGTATCTATGCACTGTGCTTATCCAGCAGCCAAATGTGCTGATAATGGACGAACCAACCAACGACTTGGACATCACAACTTTGCAGGTTCTTGAGGAATATCTGACGATGATTGACGCGACTGTCATAATTGTTTCGCACGACCGCTTCTTCATGGATAAGATTGTTGACCATTTGTTTGTGTTTGAGGGCGATGGAAAAATATCCGATTTTCCTGGAAACTACACGCAGTTCCGAGATTCGGATGCCTACATAAGATATTTGGGAACAACGCAACCCAAGGAGGAAAAGCCTGCAAAAGAAGCGAATGTCGAGCCTCGCAAGCCTGCTAATGCGCCCAAGAAAAAACTTTCGTACAAGGACCAGCGGGAATACGATATGCTTGAAAAGGAAATCGAGGAATTGAATGCCAAGCGTGTCGCAATGGAGGAGGAGTTAAATTCGGGACGGCTTTCGCCGTTTGAGATTGCCGCAAAATCATCGGAATACTCCCAACTCATTGATAGTATTGACGAAAAGGAAATGCGTTGGCTGGAACTTGCAGAAATGTTGGAGTAAAGCCACAAAGGGACAGAGAAAAAAGTGGGTGGAGATTTATTGGGGCAAATTGAAAAAACGGAATTTTTCGAAGACGGATTATGTTTTTTAATCATCGCCTTCGGCGAACCTTTAGCTCGCGACACGAAGTGAGCATACCTTGATTGCCGCCTTGGCTGGTGAGCGTTAAGAAAATCGGCGGAACGAAGCGTAAAAAATCAGTCTGTTTGAAGCCGTTTTTGCAACGCGCATAAAACGGCAAGTTTCTGATTTTTAGCGAAGTGTAACCGATTTTTAGCGAAGCAGACTCAGCGGACATGGTTTTTGTTTACTTTTTACCAATAAAAAGTAAATGCCACCGCGGCACGAGCGGAATGGTAAAAAAGCGCATCATCATTTTTATTTATGTTTGATAGGATATGTTTTGTCTCAAAAAATGAAAAGCCCAACTATTGCCGGGCTCCTGTGGTCTGTAGCAGATTCGAACTGTTGACCTCTTCCGTGTGAAGGAAGCGCTCTGAACCAACTGAGCTAACAGACCAAAAAAAGAAAAGTGATCTGTACAAGATTTGAACTTGTGACCTCTTGCCTGTCAAGCAAGCGCTCTAAACCAACTGAGCTAACAGATCAAAATCGGTACAAAATTACATATTTTTATTAATGCGAGCAAAAAAATAAATTTCCTCCGATAAAATCTTATAACGATTTAATTGTTAGTATTTTATCTGTTTGTTTTTGCCTCTTCGTACAACTTTTTGAATTTCTCTGCGAGGTCCTTTTTGCCGCGTCTATCGTATGACTTGTATGCATATTCGTAGTAGGAGAGTTCTGCATCGCGAATGTCCTTTTGCTGTGCGTTGTAAACGCGAACAAGCTGACGGGCTGCCTGTTCATCGTAAATGTCGTAGTCAACGGTTGCAAGGATAGTACTTTCTGCTTTGTCGAACTGCTTCTGTTGTATGTAAATTGTTGACAGGAACATATATGCGAGGCTGAAACGCGGATTGTAGTCAATTATTTCCTTGCAGATGCGTTCTGCTTCATCGTTGTTGCCTGTAATGTTGTGGTAATAAGCATTGTAGTAGTTGCCTACATCGTTACGTGGAGCAATGGAGAGGAAGCGATCAATCCACATTTTCATTGCATCCTTGTTGTTTATGCGCAGGTTTGCATCGATGAGGTTTATCATTGCCGATTCGTTGGTTGAATCGTTGCGAACAGCCGTTTCAAGCAGTTCGATTGCATGTGGCACATCGTTGTTGGCAAGGTATCCGCGTCCGTATAGGTCGCAGGTGTCGGTGCGTTGCAGTACAAGGCATATCGGCACATTGTCGATGCTTATTGTGTCAACCGTATTCTTTGGCGGGAAATACGGACTTGTCAATATTTCGGGTTCTATGCCTGTGACGGGGAAAATTGCGTAGTCCCAAAGGTGGTTTGCTCGTTCCGCCCAGCGACTTTCAACTATGGAAACTTCGTATTTGTACTTGCCGAAGTAATATTTTCCTGCAAGTTCGCTTCTCATCGCTACAAAAAGCTGATTTCCAGAAAGATTGTATTTGCCGTTGTCTATTATCCATTGTGCGGCTTCGCGGTTGCTTACACCATAGTTTTCAAGTTCGTAGTGACCAAATGCATGTTGCACGCCGCCTGTAAATTCGTTGTAGTATATGTGGCTGTACGGCTGGCTGCGGAAAATGTGTATGGCAGGCATTATCATCAGCAGTACTGGTATTGCGATGCCTGCAATTTGTGTGGCTGTTGAACGTGATGATTCTGCAAGCATGTCGAAGCCGATTGCTGCCACAATGTATAGTGGAATTTCGGCAAAAAGTAAGTGCTGCCAGATGCCGTTGGTGTCGGATTTGAGCGAGAAAATCAAAATGGCTAGCACCGATATTGCCAAAAGTGTTGTGATTTCTAAGCGATTAGACTTCTTTACAAAGCACAAGCCTAGCGCCAATAGCATTCCCACAAAAATTGCGGCAGGAATTGTCATAACCAGCATTTTGACATTGTAGTACCACGGCAACAGATCGGTCCAGTAGAGTTTTCCTTGGAATAAAATTCTTGTCGGCGATGTCGGCGAGAACGATTCCAGCCATGTTCCAATTCCTTGTGGAATAAGAAGAACTATAATTCCGCAAATTGCTGCAAGCGAGCAAATTGCAAAGATGGAATATTTGATTGTTGCTTTCTTGATTTCATCGTGCTTGCGTTGTGCGACAAGTCCGATGATGCAAAGGATTAGTGCAATTGCGACTATAAGCGAGCAGTCGGGATTTGCCGTGATGCACAATGCTGTTGACAATGCAAAAAATATCGCATCGAGGATTTTCGGTTTCGGAAAATGGTCGGCAAGGCGTTTTGTGAAATACAGCGATGCTGCGAAAGTCGCAAAAACGGGAATGTCGTCAAGGTTGAACATTGAATGTCCGAAGATTACCGGCGAAAATCCAAGAAGTAGCAAAACGAAAGTTCCTGTGCGCCAGTTGCGGCATCGTTTTGCAAGCAGGGCGGCGAAAAGTATTCCTATGAATCCGAATATGACATTCATACCATGGCGCACGCTTCTTATATCAAATTTTGTAAACACATCCGACATAGTAACTGTCAGTGCGTTGAACCAGCCGCTGTACATCGGGTGGTTGCTTTCCAGGATGCTGGTGTCGTTGCCGAAACTACGGTAGTAGCGGTCGAGTTGGACGGCTTGGCTTATCTGGTATTCGTCTTCGGCGGTGGTGCTTCCGTAGTCGCTCACGCTTGAAAACATTATTGCCGCTATTGCTAATGCGATGATTATAAATATAATCCTTGAAATTTTGTTATGGAATTTTTCGTTCATCTTGCGTGTAAAAATGTTGCGCAAAGATACAATGATATTTACTATTGGCAAAGCCGAGCTAAAGGTTGACTAATTTTGATTTGCGATTTGTCAATTTGGGTCTGATGTTTTGTGACACTGCCAATTAAATTTTTCTAATTTTTTAGGCAACCGCCTGCAAAAAATTGCGTTAAGCATATAGAAATTTAAAGTTTAGTGACATGAAAAATTTAGTGATGCTATTATGTACCGTGGTAATAAGTATAGTTTCTTATTCACAACAACCGCCTTGTCAAGATTTTACAGTAGTGCCTGACATTGATGCGCGGTGGAACGAAGCAGAAGGTCGTTACGAGGCTTGTGCCGATTCATTTATAACACTATCTGCGCATGGCGTATTTCCAAATAATGATGCCCCCAATGGTTATCATCAGTCGGACGAAAACCTTAGTTATTATTGGTCATGGTTTGGTGCGGATGGTTTTAATGGAGTCGAGAATGTCTATTCGGTAGGAACAACTTTTACATACGGTGGATATTACATAACACTTCAAGCTACCGACCAGAATGGATGTGTATATGTTTATCCTGAACCGATTGTTTTGATAGTTTCGTCTCCGCCTAGTTTCGAGGGAACTACCGTTACTCCTGAGATTTGTCCAGGCGATGCTGCCTTGCTCGACGGCCATATACAGCCGCCTGATCCTTGGACTATGGAAATCCCCGAACAGATTGTCGAACAGCACTGCTTTGTTGACGAAACTACCCATGTGCAGTCGATGTGTTTCGAGCATAATGTCTTTGCGCCAGGGCAGATAATTCAGAGTGCCAGCGACATAGAATCCATTGCCATTGATATGGAGCATTCGTATCTGGGCGACCTTGAAGTATGGATTACTTGTCCTTCGGGAAATCGGCTTACGCTATTCGACGGCTACAACGGCGGTTCCGACTTGCAGTTTCTTGGCGAACCTGTTGACGACGATTATGACCCATGCGACCCAGGAACGCCGTATCATTATACTTGGAGCCACGATGCTACAAGTACGATTGAGCAGGTAGCCGAAAATGCACCAACATACAATTATACCGACAATGCTGGAAATCACTATTATGACGCAGAGTACATACCTGCTGGCGACTATCTTCCTACCGACGACTGGTCGAATCTTGTCGGGTGCCCTGTAAATGGCGCATGGTGTATTAATATTCAGGACCATAGGCATTGGGACGATGGTGTAGTTTTTTCTGTCGAACTGCATTTCGCCGACTATCTTATTCCTGTCGAGTCGCTTATCCAATACCAGAGCGAATTTGATCCTTCTGATATGGCTTGGTCGGGAGACAATATAATTGGCGGAGAATCGGTTAATACGACGGCTTTGCCGAATGTTCCTGGGCAGTACGAATATGTGTTTTCTGCAACCGACAATTTTGGCTGCACCTACGACACAACTTTGATAGTTACCGTACGCGATTACGATGACCCAAGATGCTGCATTACGCCTTCAACCGCCATTCAGACTTCTTCGGGAAATGTCTGTTCAAACAGGACAAGCCTTTCGGCACAGCCTTTGGCAAGTGGAAATACTGGAGAATGGTCGGTAGTGGCATATCCTAATGGCGATAATGTGAACAATTCGGCAACTTTCACTAGTATGAATGCTCCTAATACACAGGTCGTTGTAAATGGTTGGGGTACATATACCTTCCGTTGGACAGAGCATTATATGGGACAGGCAGACTGTATTGATTTCGCTGATGTTGCGATAACTTTCAACCAGCAACCGAATACGACCTTTACCTATACGCCAATTTCCTGTTTTGGTGGCGAAACTTCTATTGCCTACACTGGAAATATGAGTGCCGATGCCGAATTTTCGTGGAACTTCGATGGCGGTTTTGTGCAGTATGGTGCTACTCCGGTTGGTCCGCATATAGTTTCGTGGCCAGAATCAGGTACTCATGGTGTAACGCTTCGCGTAAACAATCATGGTTGTGTTTCAAACGATACGCTTGTGTCGATTTTTGTACCCGACAAACTCGTGATAGATTCGATTTCGGTAGTAAACGACAGATGTTTCCATGCAAACGAGGGTTCTGCAGTTGTTACTCATCATGGTGGGATACTTCCCGTGTCGTATTCGTGGGCTGCACCAGGCAACGAACTTTTGAATCTTGGCGCTGGAAATTATAACCTTGTGATTACCGATGCTAACGGATGTACTGCGCAACACAATTTTATGGTTACAGAACCTCCAGAACTTGTCATTCAGTCGGTTGTATCGACCAATCTTTCGTGTTATGCTTCGCACAACGGCACAATTTCGGTGTATGCTGGCGGTGGAACTGGTGAATTGCAATATATGTGGTCTGACGTGGGTGTCGCTTCTGCCGATAGGCGGAATTTGCCTGCTGGCGAATATTCAGTGACTGTGTCCGATGTCAACGGCTGTGGACAAAGTGCGTATGTCTCTTTAACTCAGCCAGAAAGACTTCTGTTGCAACTAACTTCCGACTATGCAGTGTGCGAAGGCGAGCCTACGTCTGTTTATGTAAATGCCTTTGGTGGTACGGCTCCATACCGTTATTTCTGGAACGATGGAACCAATTCTTTCGAAGCGAGCAACGGTCTTTCTGCGAGTCTGACCGAGACAACACATTATTCGGTATATGTCGTTGATGCACAAGATTGTGTGAGCCAAACTCAAACTATGACAATAACAGTAAG
>JBGUHW010000035.1:0-3421 GCA_045112395.1 Bacteroidales bacterium | reverse complement strand
CAAATAATAAAATGTATGCTAATGCTTTGATTTTCATATTTATGAATTTTGTAAAGTGTGAAGTCTATAGTAAGTTCCTTGTTTCGCAATAAGCTCATCGTGTTTGCCAGTCTCTACTATTTTGCCATCGCTGAGCACGATTATTAGATCGGCATTCTTGATGGTTGAAAGTCTGTGAGCAACGACTACCGATGTCCTGTTTTTCATCAGTTGTTCTATTGCTTCCTGCACAAGGCGTTCCGATTCGGTATCTAGTGCCGATGTCGCTTCATCGAGAATCAAAATCGGTGGATTTTTCAGCAGTGCACGGGCAATGCTTATTCTTTGCCGCTGACCGCCAGACAATTTGCAACCGCCATCGCCTATGTTGGTGTCGAAGCCATTTTCGGTTTCCATAATGAAGTCGTAGGCGTTGGCTATCTTTGCTGCCCGCACAACATCGTCCTTCGATATCCCTTCCAATCCGAGCGTAATGTTGTTGTATATGCTGTCGTTGAATAGGATGGGGACTTGGTTTACATATCCCATCAGGTCGCGAAGTTGCTTGAGCTTGTAGTCGCGTATGTTCTTGCCGTTAATTAGGATTTCGCCATCGGTTACATCGTAGAAGCGCGGTATAAGGTCAACTATTGTCGATTTTCCCGAACCGCTCTGTCCTACAAGTGCTATCGTCTGTCCTTTCTTTATCTTGAAATTGATTCCGTGCAGTACTTCATTTTCGGCATTATACGAGAATTTTACATTGCGAAACTCTATTTCGTCCTTGAATTCTGCAATTTCTTCGTTGCCCTGACTATTGATTATCGGGTTTTGTGCATCAAGGATTTCGTTTACGCGATCAACAGATGCCATAGCCTTTTTTACATTGAACCAGCCTGTTGACAAGGTTTTTGCAGGTTGTATTATCTGACTGAAAATAATAAGGTATCCGATGAGTGCTTCCGGCGAAAGTGTGCTGTTTTCTGCCAAAATCATTGTGCCTCCGAAGCATAGTATTATGATAACTGCTATTGTACCAAGGAATTCGCTCAGCGGACTTGCGAGGAACCTGCGCCTGTGAACTTTGTTCATCAGGGTTGTGTATTCCTCGTTGTCTTCCTCGAATTTTTTGTTGATGTGATTTTCTGCATTGAAGGCCTTTATTACGCGCAGACCGCCAATCATTTCATCGATTTGTGCCAGAAGTCCGCCCATCTGCTGTTGTCCAGTCATAGATGTTTTTCTTAGTGAGCGTCCAGTCTTGCCAATCAAAATGCCGAATATTGGAAGTAGAATGAATGCAAAGATTGTTAGTTTCCAACTGATTATACACATTGATATTAGGTATATCAGGATTCTAAGCGGATCGCGGAAAAACATTTCGAGCGAGCTGCCAATTCCCCAGTCGATTTCCTGCACATCATTTGTCATCCTCGATATTATGTTTCCTTTTTTCTCTTCCGAGAAATATGCTATTGAAAGATATAGTGTCCTTTTAAACAACGAGTTGCGGATGTCTCTAATGACACCATTGCGTATCGGCACAATGAAGTGGTTGGCAAGATATGCTGTTGCTGTTTTGAGGAAGGCGGCAATTGCCACAATGCTTGATATTACAATCAGTGCAGTCAGTTTGCCGTTTGTGTCGATTATGCTGGTGAGCCAGTAGTAGAAGTTGTGCTTCATCGATTCGAGGTCGGTGATACTCATTTCTACCAAGTCTCTTACAGGTTCCTGTGTGTTGAAAAGTATTCCAAGGAAAGGTATTACCATGGTGAACGAGCATAGGCTGAATATTGATGACAATGTGTTGAACAATATGTTCAGCAATGCATATCCCTTGTATGGCAGTATGTATCTTGTAACCTTTAGGATATCCTTCATATTCCAGTATAGTTGAATGGAGTAATCTGCATAAGTTCGGCCTTTACATCTTCGCTTACGTCCAGACCGTCAATGAAGTCGATGAATGTCTGGTGGGTGACTTTTGCGTTGGTTCTTGTGAGAGCCTTGAGTGCTTCGTATGGGTTAGGGTAGTTTTCGCGGCGAAGAATTGTTTGTATTGCTTCTGCCACTACCATCCAGTTGTTTTCGAGGTCGGCATCAATTTTTTCGCGGTTAAGCAATAGTTTCGACATTCCCTTGTCAAGCGATGCCAATGCAATGAAAATGTGACCCATAGGTACACCAAGGTTGCGAAGAACTGTTGAGTCGGTGAGGTCGCGCTGTAGGCGGCTGATAGGCAGTTTGCGAGCAAGGTGTTCGCAGATGGCGTTTGCGATTCCGAGGTTGCCTTCTGCGTTTTCGAAATCGATGGGATTCACCTTGTGGGGCATTGCGCTCGAACCGACTTCGCCAGCTTTGATTTTCTGCTTGAAGTATTCCATTGAGACATAAGTCCAAATGTCGCGTGCAAAGTCGATGAATATGGTGTTGATTCTTGCCATGCAATGCATTAGTGCGGCAATGTTGTCGTAGTGCTCGATTTGTGTGGTCGGACAACTGCGGTGTAGACCCAAGGTTTCGTTTACGAACTTGTTTCCGAAAGCCATCCAGTCGATGTGCGGGAATGCCACATTGTGAGCGTTGAAGTTGCCGGTTGCTCCGCCAAACTTTGCACTGAACGGGATTTGTTTCAGTTGTCTGATTTGCTCGTTGAGGCGGACTACAAAGACATTCATTTCTTTGCCAAGTCGAGTAGGAGATGCTGGTTGTCCGTGGGTGCGAGCAAGCATTGGTATGTCTTTCCATTCCTCGGCGAGGTTGGCGATTGTTGCCACTGTATTTGCCAGACGGGGAAGATATTCGTTCTCAACAGCTTCCTTAAGCAGGAGAGGCGTGGCTGTGTTGTTGATGTCCTGCGAGGTTAGTCCGAAATGTATGAACTCCTTGTACTGCGACAGGTTGTGTGCATCGAAGAACTCTTTTATGAAATACTCGACAGCCTTCACATCGTGGTTGGTTGTCTTTTCGATGTTTTTTACTTTTTCGGCATCCTCCGCGGTAAAATTTTGGTATAGGCTACGCAGAAGTTCGTATTTGTTTTTATCGAAGCCTTTGAGTTGAGGAATGTCATTTTTTGTAAGTTCTATGAAATATTCGATTTCAATCCTAACGCGGTATCTTATCAGTGCATATTCCGAAAAATATTCTCTAAGTTCCTTTGTCTTAGAGTAGTAGCGTCCGTCAATCGGACTGACAGCCATTAATGCATCGTTTGACATATTCGTATTATTTAATGATGCAAAGAAACGAAAAAATATTGGTTTTCGTGAAATCTTTCTTTTTTCACTTCAAGTCAATATCTTTTATTTAAAACCTTTATCTTTGCACCATAATAAAAACTATATAATTATGGCTAAGATTCTTGTGATTGACGATGAACGAAGCATCCGTAACACATTGAGCGACATACTTGGTCTTGAGGGACATAAGGTGGAAG
>JBGUHW010000034.1:0-9397 GCA_045112395.1 Bacteroidales bacterium | reverse complement strand
GTGAGTACAATTTGGGGCGATTTCCTTTTTCTTTATTTTCCGCTGTTATTCTAAGTACCCATGAAATTTCATAATCAAGGATAGCTTCTCTTCCATAATCAGAATCTGTATTGTCTCCTCTCAAAAAAAATGATTTTTTATATTCCATTTTTATTTTTGCAAAATTATACTTTTTGAATATTATTGCCAATGTGCTATATTCCAATTACTTACCAAACACCGCATCTCTTAAATTATCGAATTCCTTTTCTGTAATGGGTCGTTTCTTTTCTTCTTCGTAATCCTGTTTCATTAACTGAAGATAAAACTCCCTCTGCCATTCTTCTTTGTACTTGCACTTAAAATCATGAAGCATCAGCCAATAATCACGGTCTGCCGAGTGTACGCAAAACTCACCAAAAGCATAAGCATCACAATCTTCCATTCTATGATTAATGGCACATTCATAAGCATCTGCATATATTTCACAAAACTTTGTATAACGGTCATCGTTTACGGCATCTGCATAGGCATGGGCATAAATCTCACTTTTGCCATTTGAAATGCATGAGTGATAAGCATAGCAGTAATCCTGTGCTTTCTCTTTCGCATTCGGTTCGCCCATGTTAAACAAGAATATGAATCGTTTTACAAAAATCGGATCTTTATCAATAGAATTTGCGTAGATTATCAGTTCTTTTTCCCTATCCTCTTTTGGTAAAGAATCAAAAGCAGAAATGACGGCATAACTTTCACTTCGACAATTGACCCACTGAGCATATTCATGAGCCCATTTGTGACTATGACCTTTCTCTATTTCTGCAACATAATATGTAATATATTTGTTTGTTATATCTATGCTTGTCAGGACATTGTCATCTTCCGTAGATTCTTCATCAAAGCACTCCTCATCCTGAAGATTTTTATAATGCCGTTTTACTTCTGTTTCATATAGAGAATAGTATTTCTGATCAATCTCAGTTTTGGAAAAAGCATCATGTATTAATTTGTCTGTTAGTTCCATCGTTATATGTTATTTATTACAACTACAAATTTAAACATTTTTCATTATTATTCCCAGTAGAATAACCTTTATCCCCACTCATTAAAATCTTCCTCATCTCCTCTTCCCCCAACTTCTACCTCCATTGGTCGAGTAATACAGGCCTTTGTCGGTGTTGGCGAGGAGTTCTTTGCCGCTGTCCATAAGGTTTTGGAAGGTGCCGCACGAAGTGCCCATGTAGCGTAACGACCAGGTGCGACCTGAGTTACTGCTATAATATATTCCCTTGCTGGTAACAGCAAGAATTTCAGTTCCGTATGGCAGCAGGTCAACAAAAGAGCCGCACGAAGTGCCCATGTAACGTATCGACCAAATACGTCCGCCGCTGGTCGAATATTCAACGCCCTTGGGCGTTATGCGGAGCATTTCGCTCCCTAAATTTATCATCTGTGGCATAGTTGTATGTTTTTTGTGTTCCAAAATTACAAATTAATACTGAATGTTTTTCGGTTGATAGATGTTTTTTTTTCGTAAATTTTCTCGAAGCGAGTATTTACTGATTGACGCAATGTACTTCGCCTTCCCTTCGGCACCCTTCGACAAGCTCAGGGAGCAACTCAGGGGGCGGCTCAGGGAACGGCTGAAGTGCGTTAAAAATTTACAAATCATTTTTTAGCGTATTGATCTATAAAGACAACATCAATACCTTCAAAATTACATTCTTGAAGAAATAATAGGTCTTTGGGCATTGGGAAATCAAAATCTTCGACGTATCTGCTTAATTGGCTTAACAAAAGTATTGAAATATTATTGTCTGATGCCATATTGGTAAGTTCTTCGCATATTTTCTTTAATTCATTTTTGTCCGATGACATTAATTGAATGTAATCAATTATTAAATAGTTTGCTTTTGTAGCTTCAATTTCTGAACGGAGATAACTTATTGATATCTCCTTCCATGCCTTTGTTGACATATCTCTCGTATCATCTATTCTTATATATTTTTCTAAATTCCTGATTTTGTTGTTATTGAAGAATCGCTCTTTTATTTGTTCTGTGCTTAACTCGAGAGAAACGAACAATGTCTTTTCTCCGTTTTGGGCTAGATTAATGCAAATCGAAATTGCAAGTGATGTTTTTCCTGAAAAAGGGCGGCCTGCAATAATAGATACTTGTCCTTTTTTAATGTGTTGCGTTATAAATTCTTGTGCTTCCATATTTATTGTATTTGTTGTTTTGATGCAAAAATAAAATTGGGATGCGCCAAATAATGACGTGCTATAATGTTTTTGGGAATCTATCACGATGTCTCCTTAGCTATTTCTCCTCATTATTCTCCTCCAAACATCCCTTAATCTCATTTTTTTCTTTGGTATTTCTGGCGTCCCGGTGAAACTGACAATGCTTTTAATTACATTACCAATCAGTTCGTCAGCTTTTGTAAATGCCTCATTCATCGGCAATTCCCAATGCTGGCGAAAAACATACTGGTTGTTGAGAAGAAACATGGCATCGGTATTCTTCGCCATTTCACGAATGCCATCAAGCGCACATTCTTTTCTGGCGTTTCCTTCAAATTCAAACGGCAAAGTGGCAATGCCAATGGTCGTTATCCCCATACCCTTCGACTCACGGGCAATCACGGGCGCAACACCTGTCCCGCAGCCTCCGCCAAAACATGAAATCACAAATGCCATCTGCGGCTTGTCGCTCAACAGTGCGCGAATGTCAGCAACTTTCTTTTCTGCTTCAGCACGACCTAAAGCGGGATTGCTTCCCGTGCCTAATCCATCCGCACCCAACTGCAATGCTACAGATGCCTTTGTGCGCTCCACAACCGAACCATCCAAGTCGCATACCGCCAGCGATACATCATTGAGTTTGCTTTCACTCAAATAGTTGACGATGTTGCCACCACCACAACCTACGCCTATAATCCTAATACTTTTCATGGTCAAATATTTATTTCCTCCACCAGCATCCGTCTTTCCACTTTCTTACAAGCTTTTTCTGGTCGTCCAATGTTTCGTTTGGGTACTTTTGCTTGTGCTCCTCCTCAAAGGCATTGAGTATGCTTTCGTCTTCTACTTTTTTTAGTTCCCATTCGTAATAGTCATAAAAGCGGGAGTCGATTCGTTTGGATTTCAATTTTCGTTCCGCACCGACTTTAAGCAATTCGCTCAGTAGCTTTACCGCCTCTTTGTTGTCAAGCAACATAAAATTTACATAATACCCTTCGACCATCAGGGTGTTGAGGTAATCCAAAATACACCAATTTATAGCACGGCGGTATGTGTATTCGCGACCTTTGGCATACTTGTATATTACGGGGTAGAGGTCGCCTCCCGCTTGTACAAATTCGGCAAGTTTAAAGAGTTTTTGCTCAATTGTCGAGTAATTCCACTCTGCTCCACAGCTGTCCCAATATTCGCGGTTGCCGAGATTTGCGCCGAATTCTTTAATGTCAGTAATCATGGCTATAATTTTTTTAGTTTCTTACGACAGCAAATGTCGCAAGAACATACGCCAAAACTTGTCGTATGTTTTCAGATTTTTATTGGATTGTCAAAAAATAAAAATTATAGCTATTAAGCTCACTACTTCAGACCCTTCTTCATATTGAAATCCACAGTCTTGGGCATTTTTGTCGATGACTTTACCGCCTGTAAAACTTCTCCAAGCAAAGACAAACTATTATCATGCGAGATGTCGATCAGGAAACGACAGAAACCCTTGCTTCTCAACTTCGACACATTCTGCGTCCACGATACCGCCTTCCTGTCGGAAACGACCGTGATACCAGACTCGACAGAACAATCGTAGACAGACTGGCTATCATCCGAAAAATGCTTTGCCGCAATCGGCTGACGCGAATAGAACAAATCGGGATGGAAGTAAACTGGCACAATGCCACCCCTATCCCTGCCAGAAATCAAATTGGGATAGTCGCTTTCTGCAGGATAACAATAATAGCGCACCTTCTCCGACCTTACAAAGTTAACGGCAATGTCGTTCATCAGGTACACATTTTCGTTTGCTGCGACAATGCTCTCATCCGGAATTAACGGCAACTGCGAAATATTTGAAATCACAAACCTTGCAAATCCAGATGCATGAAGCCGATTCAATATTTTGCGCCACTCGCCAAGCGAAAGCTCCGAAATAAACTTTGGCAATTCGACAAAAACTTTCTGCTTTGTCTCCTTGGGAATTGAGAAAGAAAGCAAAGCATCAAAGTCCGACAACTTCAACTTTGCAAATATGGCATCGTATGTGTTTGGATTAATCTTTTTAAGAATGCCAATATCAGACACTCGCAGGAAAAGCCGCAAGTCTCCGCCCTTGGAACCAACAATAGCAAACGAACGCTTCATATTTTCTATTCGTTGTTGAGACAGAAAACTAATACGCTTTGATACAGGTCTCTTAAATTTCGATGAGAAAGGCAAATTCGAAAAGCCTACCAAATAAATGTCCTGTCCAACCGAATAGCCCTGAGTGCTGCAGAATATGCGATACTGACCATTTTCATGCTCAATCTTACCTATTTTAATAAATTCCGCGTCGGTATCGGATGCATTTCGACATCTTAACTTTGCCTTTTCGGTGATTTTCACATCCGACTCGACAACAATATATTCATTGTCAACGCTTTGAATTTTACCAACATAAACTCCAGTTTCGGACCTGCCAGATGTGGAATGTGCCACATCGTGCCCCATGAACCACAAAGTTTTCTCCCTAGCAAAGTCAGATGCCAACAGTTCCTTCGCCTCATCTATCCTCGAATGGTCATCAATTGCCATCCTATATGCCCTCGCAACATTATAAACATAGTCGGGTGTCTTCATTCTGCCCTCTACCTTGAGGGATGAAACCCGCATTCGGGCAAATTCGGGAATAAGGTCAATAAGCTGGAAATCCTTCATGCTGAAAAGCGGAACGTTTCCGTTGTCAGTCCTGAAATTTCTACGGCAAACTTGAGTACAAAGTCCCCTATTGGCGGAATTTCCACCAAGATAACTACTGAAAAGACATTGTCCCGAAACCGAATAACACAATGCGCCATGCACAAAAACCTCGGTTTCGACATCCACCGACTGCATTAGTTGCGACAATTCGTGCATTGTAAGTTCCCGAGCAAGCACCACACGCGAGAAACCGCAGTATTTCATATAGTTGCACGATTCCGAATTATGTACCGACATCTGGGTACTGGCATGCAACTGCAAATCAGGGAAAAACCGCCCCACAATGTTAGCCACCGCCAAATCCTGAACTATCAGCGCATCGGGACGGCACTGCGACAATGCCGACAAGGTTTCAATAAGTTCCGCCAACTCGACATTCTTTATCAGGGTATTAACCGTAACATATACCTTACGTCCCCGCGAATGTGCCTCGGCAACTACATTTTGCAAATCAGCATACGAAAAATTGCGAGCACGATTGCGAGCATTGAACTTTTTCAAGCCGAGATAAACCGCATCGGCACCACCTTCCATGGCAGCGAAGAACGATTCAATTGTCCCCGATGGCAAAAGTAGTTCCGGTTTGAAAAGTTGAGAAAGCATAAGAATTGGTGTAGGAACAATCGCTCTTTTCAGATCCTGGAACAAGTTCAGGATGACAAAATGAGCGATTGATTAATTATCTATTATTTTCCAGAATCGTCAATCGTAAATCTAAAATCGTAAATTTATTTTCCTTTTATGTATTCGTCAATAGCTTTTGCAGCCGTTTTGCCTGCGCCCATTGCAAGGATCACAGTAGCAGCACCGCTTACGGCATCACCGCCTGCGAAAACGCCCTTGCGAGAGGTTGCACCCTTGTCATCGGCGACAATGCAATCCCAACGATTTGTATCTAGACCCGGCGTGGTTGACGAAATCAGCGGATTCGGCGATGTGCCAATAGACATTATAACCATATCGGAATCTATAATAAATTCTGAATCAGGAATTACAACAGGACGGCGTCTGCCCGAATCATCGGGTTCGCCGAGCTGCATACGCACGCACTTTATAGCCTTTACCCACGAATTTTCGTCTCCGAGAATCTCAACAGGATTGCAAAGCAGGTCGAAAATAACGCCCTCTTCCTTTGCATGATGTACCTCTTCTGCCCTTGCCGGCAATTCTTCCTCGGAACGACGATAGACAACATGTACTTCCGCACCAAGTCGCAACGCTGTACGCGCTGCATCCATTGCTACATTTCCACCGCCAACAACTGTAACCTTCCGTCCGACATAATTTGGAGTCTCATATCCTTCCTTGTATGCGAAAAGCAGATTGTTTCGAGTAAGGAATTCATTTGCCGACACAACGCCACATAGATTTTCGCCTGGAATCTTCATAAAATTGGGCAATCCTGCACCAGAGCCAATGAAAACTGCATCGAAATGCTCCTTATCCATAAGGTCATCTATCGAAACAGAGCGACCAATTATAACATTCTTCTCGAACTTGGCTCCGAGTTTCAGCAGATTGTCAACTTCGTGCTTCACAACGGTGTTCTTTGGCAAACGGAACGATGGAATACCATAAACAAGCACGCCACCATATTCATGCAAAGCCTCGAAAATAGTAACATCATAGCCCATAGTCAGGAGCTCCTTTGCGCAGGTAAGTCCCGATGGTCCACTTCCGATTATTGCAACCTTATGACCATTCTTTTCTACCTTTACGCCAAAGTCAAAGTTATTTTCGCGAGCCCAGTCACCTACAAACCTTTCAAGTTTGCCAATTGCAATAGGTTCGCCCTTTATTCCGAGAATGCACTTGCCTTCGCACTGGGTTTCCTGCGGACAAACACGACCACAGACAGCAGGCAATGCCGAATCCTCGTTAATAATCTTTGCTGCAGTAGCAAAATCGCCTTCAGCAACCTTTCCTATGAAATCCGGAATCTTGATTGATACAGGGCAACCAGATACACACATCGGCTTCTTGCACCTACGGCAACGCTGAGCCTCAATCATTGCCTCCTCGGCATTGTAACCAAGACAAACCTCATCGAAATTGGTTGCACGAACCTTTGCATCCTGTTCGCGTACAGGAACACGCTTGCTGGCATCGCGTGGTTCATCTATGATACCACCGATATGGCACTTGTGACCTTCTGCCTTTTCTTCTGCTTCAAGCTGCTTGTGACCTTCAATATTGTTGTACATTGCTTGACGCTTCATAGCCTCCTCGAAGTCAACCAAAGATGCATCGAATTCTGGGCCATCAACGCAGGTGAACTTGGTCTTTCCACCAACCGAAACACGGCAGGCTCCACACATTCCCGTACCATCAACCATAAGCGAATTGAGGCTGACAGTACACTTTATGCCAAGTTCGGTACAAAGTTTCGACACGAACTTCATCATTATCATAGGGCCAATCGAAACAACCTCATCGTACTTGCGTCCAGATTCTACCAATTTTCTAAGCATATCGGTAACAAGACCCTTATGCTCGGTTGTTCCATCTTCGGTAACGCAATACAGGTTGCCCGCCATCGATTTCAGTTCATCAACATAAATAAGCAACGACTCTGTCTTTGCGCCTATAATTACATCGCAGTCAACGCCTTGCTCGTGCATCCATTTAACCTGCGGGAAAATAGGAGCAATACCAACGCCTCCGCCAATAAATGCAACCTTGTAGTCCTTAAGTTTATCCTTTGGTATATGCACAAGTTCTGATGGACGACCGAGCGGACCTACCACATCGCAGAAGCAATCGCCGACATTGTATTTCGCCATCTGCCTTGTTGATTTGCCAACCACCTTGAAAACTATTGTCACGGTTCCTGCCTTTGCATCGTTATCACTGACTGTCAAGGGTATTCGTTCTCCCTTTTCATCCATTTTAACAATTAGGAACTGACCGGGCAATGCCGATTCTGCAATTCTTGGTGCCAGCACATCAAACAACACCATGTCGTCTGTAATATCAACTTTTCTTAAAATCTTATACATATACCAAATAGTTTTTTTATGTTTCTTGTTTCTATGGCTTACGCCGTTTCTAAGTTTTGTGGGCTACGCCCGTTTCAATGTTTCTAGTTTCTATGTTTCAAGTTCAAAGTTCAAAGTTTAATGTTCAAGGTTTAAGGTTTAATGTTCTAGGTTCAACGATTTGCTTGCGCGAGCTAAAGGTTGAAAATTTGATGATTCTATTGTAGGATCTTTGCGTGCAACGATTCCACAATTGTTCATTATCAATTATCAATTGTCCATTTTACCTCCGTAATTCAAAGTTTGCCCCCAAATAAACCTTCCTTACCTGCGGGTCGTTGCTTAAGTCCTCGGCTGTACCGCTCTTAAGGATTCCACCCTCGAAAAGCAGATACGCTCGGTCAGTGATGGCCAAAGTCTCATGAACATTATGGTCTGTTATCAACACGCCTATATTCCTGCTTTTCAAATGCATGACTATGGTCTGAATATCATCCACAGCAATCGGGTCAACGCCTGCGAACGGCTCATCCAAAAGAATGAATTTAGGGTCGATTGCCAACGCACGAGCAATTTCGGTACGCCTACGCTCGCCACCCGACAACTGGAAGCCCTTGCTCTTGCGAATATGCTTCAAACTGAATTCCTCCAAAAGTTGCTCGGTGATTTCGTTGCGCTCCTTGCGACCAAGTCCCTTCCTGAACTCAAGAATAGCCTTAATGTTATCCTCAACCGAAAGTTTCTGGAAAACAGACTCTTCCTGTGCAAGATAACCAATTCCCAAACGAGCACGCTTATAAATGGGAAGTTTCGTTATATCTTTGTCATCGAGGAAAATACGACCGCTGTTCGGCTTTATAAGTCCGACTATCATATAAAAAGTTGTAGTTTTTCCTGCGCCATTGGGGCCAAGCAAACCAACGATTTCGCCTTGGTTGACTTCCACATCAACACCCTTGACTACGGTTCGCTTTCCGTACTGCTTGACCAACTGTTCCGTATAAAGTCGCATCTGTTCCTAAATTTTCGGTACGCAAAAGTACAAAGAATAATTTTTTCAACAAAATATCACCACTTAATTAAGGTATAATTTTTTTTATTAATTTTGCGCCCGTTTTAAAGGAATTATAAATTTAAATTTACTGTTAAATGAGTAAAGTAAAGTATGTTTACACCTTTGGTGGAAAGACAGCCGAAGGTAAAGCCGACATGAAAAACTTGTTGGGCGGCAAAGGTGCCAACCTTGCCGAAATGTGTTTGCTGGGACTTCCTGTTCCCGCTGGTTTGACAATCACAACTGAATGTTGTACAGCTTACTACGCAAACAATTGCAAGCTCCCCGACACATTGATGGAAGATGTATGGGAAGGAATGAAGAATGTTGAAAACATCATGGGCATGAAATATGGCGACACCGAAAATCCTCTTTTGGTATCGTGTCGTTCGGGCGCTCGCAGCTCAATGCC
>JBGUHW010000033.1:0-8361 GCA_045112395.1 Bacteroidales bacterium | reverse complement strand
GGTGTGTTCTCTAATTCATTCTACCGAGCATTCTTTTCGGGTCTCATTTATATAAATAAGCATTCTTCTGGCGAATTGATAAACAAGAACTTAAAAATGCTTTTTGTTTCTGGAGACAAGGATCCTGTTGGTAATTGTGGTAAAGGTGTGGAGGATGCTGTGGAATTTTACAAAAACCTTCACATTGCCAATGTACAGATGAAGTTGTATCCAAATGCTCGTCACGAAATCCTAAACGAAATAAACAAGGAAGAGGTCTACGCCGACCTGCTGAATTGGATTTATGATAAAATATTAGTACTGTTCGCTAAAGAATGAATAGTCATTCCACAACCTTTAGCACACACAGCTTGCGAGTAAAGCAGTGAACCGACTAAGGAACGTTTCGTGTGAACTTAGGAGATTGCGGATAGCAGTCTTCACAACGCTCCCCGTGCCGTATCGCGTGTTACGACTAGCTTCCGAAATGACTGGACACAAATCACTCTTTGTTGAGTATAATAAGCGCACCAATTACACCAGGCACCCATCCGCATAATGTGAGTAGAAATACGATGACGAAAGATCCGCATCCCTGGTCAATTACTGCCAATGGAGGAAAAAATATTGCCAGTATTACGCGAAGGCACGACATTTATTCAACGACAAACTTAATCCTGTTTTCACCAATCCTTGCAATGTAAATTCCAGCAGAAATTCGTCCAAGTGAAATGTCTGTGTTATTGTCTTTTATTTCCTTTGCGAACACGATTTTTCCGCTAATATCCGTTATGGTAAGTTGCTTGCCGATGAGGGCGGATTCTATGTGCAATGTGAAATTTCCATCGTTTGGAGTAGGGTAGAGTGTGATTCTGTTGATATTATCAGAAGTGATATTAACTGTTGTTGAGTCGTTTGCAACGGAATAGAAATATGTTGCAATGTTCTGTGCCGAATCGATAGTGATTGATGTTATTGTTGCAAATTCATCGTTTTCGTTTGGAGTTGTATTTGTAATGTCTCCGTTTTCGCCTACGGTTATTGTTGCTGTGGTTCCGCGAGAGCGATAAATCCTGAAATCGTCAATGTGGGCAGTTGCGCCTCCGTTTCTAAATGCTACAATATTTCCATCAGTGAAAAAGTTTTCATCTGTATATGAGCCGTAGTATTTGTAGTCATAGTATATCGAACTTTTGCCATTGGTGCGGTCGTATATTAGTTTTACATTGTGCCATATATTGGTGTTTAGTGGAAGGTCGATACATTTGTTCTGCGAGTATGTGTCGTTTTCAACCCTGTAGAATTCAACTCTAGAAGAGCTATTTGATAGTCGGAAATAGATGAAGTATCCATTGCCGTGATTTTCGGTCTGTCCGTCTGTGCTCATATAGTGCAGACCAACACGCTGGTTAGTCGAGCCATCCGACAGCTTGAAGTTAAAGTCGTACATGTATTTGTCGGCTAAGGTCTGGTCAACAGTTGCGTATAGGTTGGAAGTTTCAGTTTCGGTCTGTATTAAATGTCCTTCGCTAATGCTCCATGAGCCTGCTACGCTTGTCCATTCTTCGCCTATGACACTGCCGAAATCGTTGTAGGCAAATCCGTTAGCATTTGTCGCAACCCAGTCTTCTCCGTTGAACGACTTTACATTGTAGAAGCGCTCTGCAACAAAGTTGTTGTCGGTGTCATCGAACTGCACTTCAAAGTCGTTGTTGGTATTTTCGTTGTCGGTACTGATTTCGGTTTCGGGTGCAGTCCAGTCAACCTTTACATCATGCTCGAAGTAGTCGGACCACATGCCGTTGTTTCCCAAAAGTATAGTTCTAATTCTACTAGCCATGCTTCCATTAGCGCTTTCGGTGCGAATGTCACTGTTTTCGCCTATGCTTGCAGTAATGTTGGAATTGCGCAAGCGGGTTACATAAATGTCCTTGTATTCGGTGTTGCATCCCGCCGAGCGTAACGAGAAGCATTCGCCAGATGTAAACGGATTGCTGTCGTTGAGCGTAACAGCAATAATGTCATCCACGTAGCAGGTTATTTTGCCGGTGTTAGAGTCGAATATAATCTTTATGTCGTACCATTGACCTGCGTTTATGGTGTACGAAAGCGAGGTGTATGTTCCTCCGTTTTCCGAGTACGAACCATTTACATATTTGTAAAGTTGGGCGGTATTGTGGTCGGGACGAATGAACATCATGTAACCGTTCTGTCGTTCTGCATTGTCGGTGAAGAAGTAGAATCCTGCACGGCGATTAGAGCCTTCGCCTGTGATTTTCATCTTTACATGGTAGAGATAGGTGTAGCCGCCGTCCTGATGCAATGCGCAGTGCAGGTTTGTACTAGCAAGCTCTTCGTCGCTTTGCATTATTGACCCAGAATTCATAGTCCAAGTTCCATTGGCATTTATCCAATTTTCTGGAATTGTCTGCTCGTCAAAAGGTTCGTAAAGTGTTCCACGCGATGTGTTGGTTGTCCATTTGCCGTCTTCCTTGTCGAGAATCTGGTAGAAAGCCTTGCTTGTGTTGCTTCTGTCGCTGAACGACACATTGAAGTTCTCGTTGTTCCATTCGTTGGCTGTGATTTCGGTTGTTGGCGGAACTGTATCTTCTTCTGGCAGAACGATGTTCCATCCGCAGTCGTTCATTTTGCGGGCAACTTGAACTCGGAAATTTGGAAGCATTGCATATAGCGTTTCGCCAGGACATGTCGTTCCTAATTGACCTGTCGAAGTCTGGTTTACATCGCGGTGTCCCGAAATGCGGTAGCGGCTGAAATTGAATTGTCCTGCTTGGTTGGTTATGTCAGCCGATGAGGTCGGGTCGAGTTGCTTGTTGTCGTACCACCATGCGAGCATGTCCCAGCACTTTTCGAGTTGAACTTCGGTTGGTGCTGTTGCTGGGGAATCGGAATTGCCTATAAAGTTAAGGCCTATGGATTTGCTGTTGCAGTTTCCTGCATGTGCGCCCTTTACATCTCTTGTTGGCAGGTTGGGATTGTGCCTACCTTGGTACATGTTTCCGTTTTTGTCGAAAAGGTAGTTGTAGCCGATGTCGCTCCAACCGTTGCTGTTCACATGATAATTCCAATATGAGCGTACTACGGCAGCACCGTCGGTGTATTCGTCTGGACTGGCCCCGTGATGTATTATTGTGTGTGTGCATGTTATGTATTCGGGGCTGTATGTCGGGTTATGGCAAGCATCGTAGTTGCCACACCACGATGAACGTGATACGTA
The DNA here is from genome assembly GCA_045112395.1 of Bacteroidales bacterium. GTDB lineage: Bacteria > Bacteroidota > Bacteroidia > Bacteroidales > ML635J-15 > Bact-19. The sequence continues at coordinate 5,144 of JBGUHW010000033.1, read as the reverse complement.
TTCGGGAAATTCTAGGCAGTCGCTGTCGCGAGTAGTATTAACTTGTGTGGTTTGGTTTGCTGCTTTTTCGTTTTCTGATGTTATGTCCTGAAATACGAGTTCTATTTTGGTAAGTTGTACATTTACAGGAGGGAAGATTAGAAATTCAATTGAATCGTGCAGATTCAAGTTGAAACCGAAAAGCAAATCGGTATAGAAAATGTTCGGTTCAATGTCTTCGGGACGGAAATATCCGTGGTCGTCTTGCCAGTTTGTCCATTTTTCGCCCTGTGAAGTGCGGTAGTAAACAATGAAATGTCCCTCAGGAGCGGTTCGGTCGGTTGCATCGAAGCCAATGGCAAACGATGTGAACGGAATCGGTGCTTTCATGCGGAATCCGTATGCACCATCGGCATTGGACATAAGCGGTTCGTCAATGCCTATGCGTACGAGCGTTGTGCCATTTTCGGAATGTGTTTTAATGGTCTTGTAGTTTACCTGTGCGAATGATGCCAGAGCTATCGCAGTGATTATTAATGAGAATATTATCTTTTTCATTGCTTGAAAATTTGGAACATACAAAGATATTGAATATTTTGTAACGAAAAAGTTTCTGTTGAAAAAATGTTTTTGTGTGGATTTCCATGCTTTTTTGTCATATCTTTGTAGAAAAATATTCATTATGAAAGTTTTGCTTATTAACGGAAGTCCTCGCGCAAATGGAAACACAGCCATTGCCTTGCACGAGATGGAAAAGGTTTTTGCTGCAGAAGGAATTGTAACTGAGTATATCCAAATTGGAAATCTACCGATTAGGGGTTGTGTAGCTTGTGGTTCGTGTGCTACTTTGGGCAAATGTACATTCGATGATGTCGTAAATGAGGTTGCGCAAAAACTTGCTGATAGTGATGGCCTTGTTGTTGGAAGCCCTGTTTACTACGCATCTGCAAATGCTACGCTAGTGGCTTTACTGGACAGACTATTCTACAGTGCAAATTACGATACGACCATGAAGGTTGGTGCAAGCGTTGTTGTGGCTCGACGTGGTGGTTTGTCGTCAACATTTGATGAACTGAACAAGTATTTTACAATAGCAGGAATGCCTATCGCATCGAGTCAGTATTGGAACAGTGTTCACGGACGCTTGCCAGGCGAGGCCGAAAAGGATGCCGAAGGCTTGCAGACAATGCGCACTCTGGCGAGAAACATGGCGTTCCTTATGAAGAGCATTGCGTTTGGCAAAGAGAAGTATGGTTTGCCCGAAAAAGAGGAGAGAGTAGCAACGAATTTTGTTAAATAATGTTGCGCAAATTATTTCGTGGATAATAATGAAAAATCCCCCATTCAGATCCTGAAACAAGTTCAGGATGACAAAATGGGGATTTTGTCGAAGTATAGTCTATTTACAATACCTTTTCTATTTCAGCCTTTGCGAACGAAATGGCATCGTCAATCTTTGATGTGTCCTTTCCGCCTGCGGTTGCCATAAACGGCTGTCCACCTCCACCGCCTTGCATAAGTTTTGCCGATTCGCGAACAAGGTTTCCTGCATTCAAGCCTTTGTCTTTTACAAGGTTGTCGGACAAAGCAATGGCAAGTGCAGGCTTGTCGTCGCAAATGCTACCGACTATGCATGCGAAGTTGTTGAGTTCTCCACGAAGTTGTGTGCATATTTCCTTAATGTCGTTGCCGTTGTGACCGTCGATGCGTGTGCAGATGAAAGTGGTTCCATTGCGGTTTTCTGCTTTTTCAATCAACGATTTTTTCAACGACTTAAGTTCTTCCAACTTGTATGCTTCGACTTGCTTCTTGAGTGTGGCGTTTTCGTTCATCATTGTCTCGATTCCGCCTACAAGGTTCTTGGCATTGTTGAACTTGGCCGAGATTTCGCTCAAGGTGTCGATTTGCTTGAAGATGTATTCCTGTGCTGCCTTGCCGGTTATTGCCTCGATACGACGTACACCTGCAGCAATTGCGCTTTCCGAAATTATCTTGAAGAAACCAATCTGTCCTGTGCTTGCAACATGAGTACCACCGCAGAGTTCTATCGAGTCGCCGAACTTTATTACGCGGACAACCTTTCCGTACTTTTCGCCGAACAAAGCCATTGCACCCATTGCCTTGGCTTCCTCGATGTTTGCCGAACGGTTTTCTTCCTTCACGATGTTCTGGCGGATTAACTCATTGACAATGATTTCGGTCTGGCGGATTTCCTCGGCAGTCATCTTGTTGAAGTGAGCAAAGTCGAAACGCAGACGCTCGTCGTTGACCATCGAACCCTTTTGCTCGACGTGTGTTCCGAGTACAGAACGCAGTGCGTAGTGAAGAAGGTGAGTTGCCGTATGATTGTTTGTGATTTCGGTACGGCGTGCAGCGTCAACAATGATTTCAAAATTGCCGTCGATGTTCTGCGGCATTTCCTTGGTAACATGGATGCGCAGGTTGTGCTCTTCTATTGTATTAATAATAGGTATGCGCTTTTCGCCGTCAACGATTACGCCCTTGTCGCCAACCTGACCGCCTTTTTCGGCGTAGAACGGTGTGCGGTCGAAGACAATGTGGTACAAAGTTTCGTTTTTCTGTACGACCTTGCGGTAGCGAAGTATGCTTGCGTTTTCGCTGAGGCTGTCGTAGCCGGTAAATTCGCAGTCGGCTTCATCGACGATTACCCAGTCGTCGGTGTTGACCTCGGCGGCGTTGCGTGCGCGTTCCTTTTGCTTTGCCATTTCTGCATCGAAATCGGGCTTGTTTACGGTGTAGCCTTTTTCGCGGGCGATAAGTTCAGTAAGATCGAGCGGGAATCCGTAGGTATCGTATAGCAGGAATGCCTGAACGCCTGAAATTTCGGTCTTTCCTTCCGATTTAAGCTTGTCCATTTCGGTGTCGAGCAGACGCAGACCGCGTTCGAGTGTGCGCAGGAATACTGTTTCTTCTTCGTTGATAACCTTTTCAACCAAAGTTTTCTGCGATACAAGTTCGGGGAAAGAATCGCCCATGAGGTCAACCAAGGTGTCGACAAGCTTGTACATGAATGGAGTCTTGATGTCGAGGAAGGAGTATGCGTAGCGTACTGCACGACGCAAGATTCTGCGGATTACGTATCCCGCCTTGTTGTTCGACGGCAACTGACCATCAGCAATAGCAAACGAAACAGCTCTCAAATGGTCGGCAACGACGCGCAAAGCGATGTCGGTTTTGTTGTCCTGTCCGTATTTTTTGCCCGAAATCTTCGAAATTTCACCAATAATTGTCTGGAAAATGTCGGTGTCGTAGTTTGATTTTTTGCCTTGCAGCACTGCGCAAAGACGTTCAAAGCCCATACCTGTGTCAATGTGCTTCTGTGGCAGAGGTTCGAGTGTGCCATCGGCTTTGCGGTTGTATTGAATGAACACAAGGTTCCATATTTCAATAACTTGCGGATTGTCCTTGTTTACAAGTTCTGCACCTGCAACTTTTGCACGCTCGTCATCATCGCGCAGGTCGATGTGAATTTCGGAGCATGGTCCGCAAGGGCCTTGGTCGCCCATTTCCCAGAAGTTGTCCTTCTTTGAACCGTATATTATGCGGTCTTTGGGAACGTATTTTAGCCAGAAGTTCTCGGCTTCGTGGTCAATGTCGAGGTTTTCTTTCGGGTCGCCACCGAAAACCGTTACATAAAGGCGGTTCTTGTCGATTCCATATTCCTCGGTAAGCAGATTCCATGCAAGGCGTATTGCATCTTCCTTAAAATAGTCGCCAAACGACCAGTTGCCAAGCATTTCGAACATGGTGTGATGGTAGGTGTCGTGTCCTACATCTTCAAGGTCGTTGTGCTTTCCCGAAACACGCAGACATTTTTGGGAGTCGGCCACGCGAAGTGATTCCGGTTTTCTTATTCCAAGGAAAATATCCTTAAATTGGTTCATACCTGCATTGGTAAACATCAGGGTTGGGTCACCCTTGACAATCATTGATGAACTTGGCACAATCTTGTGTCCGTTTCTCTCGAAGTAGCTCTTGAATCTTGCTCTAATTTCCTTTGAGTCCATTTTGTTAATATATTGATTATCAATATTATTTTTATAAGTCATTTCAAAAATTTTGCAAAATTAAACAATATTGTTAATTTTGCACCGTTTTTTGTTAAAAACTCATCGTCCGAAGATGAAATTGTTTAAGAAAAAATACAAATTCAATCGCGAGTCGTTGCAGTACGAGGAAGTGAAATTTAGTTTCAAGAAATTTCTCGGCAGAATGATTCCCTATACGATTTCGTCGTTGATATTTGGTGCTGTCATAATGTTCCTGTACATAGTTGTTTTTGAATCTCCCGAAGAGCGCATCTTGCGTTCCGAAAACGAGTACCTTGAAAAGAACTTCGAGCAGATGAGCCGTCGCCTGGAGCAGAGCGATAGCCTTCTGAACGAAATGGCAAAGCGCGACAACTATATATATCGTACAATTTTTGAACAGGACAGCATACCTTGCACTATACGCAATGCCGGTGTTGGCGGTTCCGATAGATATGCAAAATATGATGGTTACGAGACCTCCGATCTTGTAAAAGGCATTGCAAAGAAGCTCGACCGCATCGAATCGAAAATGAATGTGCAGAGTTTGTCGTATCTGACTTTACTCGATGAAATCAAACATCGCGAGAAACTTAGTGCTTCTTTGCCAGTATTTCAGCCTATTCGTCCTGGCGATTTGACAAGCATAGGTTCGTATTTCGGCTATCGCATGCATCCTGTGCTTCATTTCCTTCGTATGCATACTGGTATCGACATGAACGCACCTACAGGTACGCCAGTTTACGCCTCTGGTGATGGCGTTGTCGTTACTGCTGACGGAAACAACCACGGTTATGGTAATATGGTTGAAATCGACCATAAGGTTGACGGACTTTCGTCAAGATATGCTCACTTGAGCAAGATTCTTGTAAAGAAAGGACAGTATGTAAAGCGTGGCGAACTGATAGGAAAGGTTGGAAGTACGGGAATGTCGACTGGTCCGCATTTGCATTATGAAGTGCTTATTGATGGCAAGCAGGTAAATCCGTTGAGATATATGATCACACCCACCGCAGACGAATATCGAGCTATGATTGATGCTGCGAACTATACGGGAGTTTCGTTTGACTAGGCAGTTTGAATGTTTCTGTGGCTAAAGCCGTTTCAAGTTTCATG
>JBGUHW010000032.1:0-15799 GCA_045112395.1 Bacteroidales bacterium | reverse complement strand
GTTTCAGCATAATTTTGACGAAACATTGTATTCCAAACAGGAGATTGATGCTTGTCGTCGGTACGAAATGTATTTGCGTTATTTCCGTCTGGCGCAGAAAGTTGCTGGAATTCCACAATGTCTTCATACCATAGGTTCGTGCTTTGCAGTTACGGCAGAAACATACGCAAAAATGGGAGGGATGGCGCGTAGGCAGGCGGGCGAGGATTTTTATTTCTTGCAGAAATTGGCTTTGCAGTCAAAAGTATCATCAGTAAATGAGCCGATTGTTTTCCCATCTCCATCTGTGTCCGAGCGAGTTCCTTTTGGTACGGGCCGTTCTGTGAAGAAAATAATTGAGACAGGTTCGTGTAAAGTATACAATTTTGGACTTTTTTTGTTGCTAAAAAAGTTTTATTCGACAATTCCCGTGCTATATGATGGTAATATGTCTGTTCCTAATGAGATAATAGATTTTGTCGGAGAACAGAAGTTCTTTTTCATGGTAGACGAGTGTCGTAAAAATACTTCAGACCGAAATAGTTTTGAGAAACGAATGCTTACAAAGTTTGATGTCTTTTTTATGATTCGCTTCTTGAATGGCTTTTCCGAATCGTCAATGTATCCTCCAGAGGATATTGAAGTCGCTGTGGCGAAACTATTTGATAATTATGGATATAATATGGATGTAGACTTGTATCGGAATATTTTTTCTCTTGATTGTGCAACTTCAAATTAGCAGGTTGTTCGTAAGAAAAATAAAATAAAATTGAATTTTTGTGTGTTTATTTTAAAATTAAATTTAAATTTGCACAATTGTACAAGTATGAAAGGTTTGTTTTCATTGATATTATCTGTGTTAATCGGCATGTATATGTATGCCGCAGATGCTGTTTGTGCGAAAAACTTTTCAGAAAGTGGTTTTCAAATGTTTACGCTCACACCTGTGGAAGATACGGGAAGATTTGTGGATCCTCGTGATGGCAATTCGTATCGAACGGTAAAGGTGGGCAATCGTGTGTGGATGGCCGAAAATCTGCGCTATTCGAAGGATATACCAGTTGGTACGGCTAAAAGCAACAAGCCACATGTTTATTATCCTAATGGCAATGCCGAGAATGTCGCTCTGTATGGTTATTTGTACAACTGGTATGCCGCGGGAGTGGCATGTCCGACAGGATGGCATTTGCCAACAAATTCGGATTGGAAACAATTGAAGAATTCTATTGGCGGCGACAATGTTGGCTCCCAGCTTGCAACAAAGGCCGATTTATGGAATGATGGCTCACTTGAAAGAAATTCTGCGTTTGGTAAGTCAGGGTTCTCTGTATTGCCAGCAGGTAGCTTCGATGGCAAGGCTTATGGAAATTTCGGATCGTTTTCATATTTTTGGTCCGATACTGAATATGAGTATTATAGTGGCAATGCCTATTATAGATATATTTACTACAATTATGCAGGCATTGTGTCCAACTACAGCAATAAGAGCGATGGTTTCTCGGTGCGTTGCGTAAAGGACTAGTATGAAAGTCGGACGTGCGGCTTTAAATAATGATTTCCCTAATTTTTAGTTTTTGTATGTATAAAGGCATTTTGCTTTTTATGTTATGTAGCATTTGTTTATAATATTACCACATCTCGATTGTTTGTTTGATAATAAAAACTTATCTTTGCACGCATTAAAGAAAATAATTAAACGAAATGATAAACGATAAACTATTAAATCCTAAAAGTGTTGTAATCGTTGGTGGTTCCGACGATGTTCATAAGCCCGGCGGAAAGGTGCTAAAGAATTTGCTTTCAAGTCCTTTCAAAGGTCAGGTATATGTTGTTAATCCCAAGATGGACGAGGTGCAGGGCATAAAGAGCTATCGCACTGTTGAAGACTTGCCAGAAGTAGATTGCGCTGTGCTTGCTATCGCTGCAAAGTTCTGCGCTCACGCTGTCGATGTTCTTGCAAACACCAAGAATACTGGCGGTTTCATCATACTGTCGGCTGGCTTCGGTGAGGAAAACGAGGAAGGTGCAAAGATAGAACGCCAGATTGTTGAATATATCAACAATGTTGGCGGCAGCCTTATCGGTCCTAACTGCACAGGTTTCCTCAACAGCAACTACTGCGGTGCTTTCGATACACCAATCCCACAGCTCGACCCTCATGGTGTTGATTTCATCACCGGTTCGGGTGCAACTGCAGTGTTCATTAAGGAATATGGTATTTCCAACGGTTTGAAATTCAATAGCGTATGGGCAGTTGGTAACTCGGCTCAGATCGGTATTGAGGATGTTCTCGAACACCTTGACAATACCTTCGACCCGGTTAAGAGTTCTCGCGTGATAATGCTCTATATGGAAAAGATTGGCGATCCGCAGAAGATGCTCAAGCATTCGCGTTCACTCATCAACAAGGGATGCCATATTGCAGCTATTAAGTCGGGTGGTTCTGCCGCTGGTAGCCGTGCCGCTTCGTCGCACACTGGCGCATTGGCAACCAACGACGCTGCTGTAGATGCACTTTTCCGCAAGGCTGGTATAGTACGTTGTAGCAATCGTCAGGAACTGACTACAGTTTGCGCGGTGTTTATGCATCCTGAAATAAAAGGAAATCGTTGCGCTGTTATCACTCACGCTGGTGGTCCTGCCGTAATGCTTACCGACGTTTTGTCGAATGGCGGAATGGAAGTTCCACCGCTGAAGGATCATCCTGCAAGTGCACCACTGCTTGCAAAGCTCTTCGGTGGTTCATCGGTTGGTAATCCTATCGACTTCCTTGCTACTGGTACTGCAGAACAATTGGGTTATATCATTGATACAGTTGAAAACGAATATGAAGACATTGATTTCTCAGTTGTCATCTTCGGTTCACCAGGATTGTTCAGCAACAGAGAGGTTTATGACTTGCTTGGCGAAAAGATGAAGACCTGCAAGAAGCCTATCTTCCCAGTATTGCCATCAATCATCAATGTTAAGGACGATATTGACGATTTCATTGCCAAGGGACATATCAACTTCCCGGAGGAGTGTGTGCTTGGTAATGCTTTGTGCAAGATTTACCACACACCAAAGCCACAGCCCGAAAATGTTGAACTTCCGAAGATTGATGTAGCACGCATTCGCAAGACCATAGACCGCGTACAGAACGGTTATATGGAAATTGCCGACTACAACGAACTTCTCGATGCAGCTGGAATCAACCGCAAGAAGTCGGTAGAAGTTGACAAGAAGGAAGATGCTTTGGCATTCGCAAAGGAAGTTGGTTGCAGCAAGGATGTTCCACTGGTAATGAAGGTTGTAGGCCCGTTGCATAAGTCCGATGTAGGCGGTGTTGTCCTTGGCGTTAAGGATATGGACACCGTTGCAAAGGAATTCGACAGACTTATTAAGATTCAGGATACCTACGCAGTAGAAATGTATCCTATGCTCGATGGTACTGATGTATATATAGGTGCTATCCGCGACCCGAAATTCGGACATCAGGTGTTCTTCGGTCTTGGCGGTATCTTCATCGAGGTTTTGAAGGATGTTCAGAGCGCACTTGCACCAATCACAGCCGCAGAAGCAAAGGAAATGCTTACCAAGTTGCGTGGCTACAAGATTTTGCAGGGTGTTCGCGGACAGGAACCTGTTAACATCGACATCTATGCCGACCAGGTTGCACGCGTAAGCGCATTGGTGATGGCTGCTCCCGAAATTGCTGAGATGGACTTGAATCCATTGCTTGGCAATCCGCGCAATGTCGTTGCCGTTGACGCTCGTATCAGAATTGAAAAGTAATATTTTCAAGGTATATAGGCACAGGGACTTTTGTATGGAAGTTCTTGTGCTTTTTTGATAAAAATTTGATGTCGCAAAATGCGACATCAAAACTGGTCGCAAAATGCGACCGGTTCAAAAAACAAAAATTATTATAATGAAAAAACAAGACTTCATATTTATCGTTTGTGTGATAGTGGTTCTGATACCGTTTTTCATTCCGCAGACGCACTTTCTCGAGTATTTCAACCTGTGGACTGCTACGCATCCGTTCATAATGGGCTTCTTCAAGTTTGCCATACTGGCTACGGTAGGCGAGATGCTCGGTTTGCGCATATCAAAAGGTGTGTACAACCAGAAAGGTTTCGGCATTTTGCCGCGTGCAATTGTCTGGGGTATTCTCGGTATGGGAATCTGCATGGCGATGATAATATTCAAGGCTGGTGTGCCAACATTTCTTGATATTGTTGGTAATTGTGATAAAGGCACGATGGCAGGTCTGCTTGCCGGTGAATTCTCGTGGGGAAAAGTTGGCGTTGCTTTCGCTGTCAGCGTTGCGATGAACTCGATTTTTGCACCGGTGTTTATGACTTTGCATAAGATTACCGACACTCACATACTTAACAACGGCGGAACTCTCCGTGGTTTCTTCCGTCCCATAAAGATGGAGCAGATTATTGTCGGACTGAACTGGAAGGCGCAGTGGAATTTGGTTTTCAAGAAGTACATACCGCTATTCTGGTTCCCGGCGCATACGATAACCTTCTTGCTTCCCGCCAACTTGCAGGTGCTGTTTGCTGCGTTGCTGGGTGTGATTCTGGGAGTTATGTTGTCGATTGCAAATTTGAGGAAAGGGTAGAAAGTCTAATTGGCTTACAGGCGAACAGTCTAACAGTCTAGCGGTCTGTTTGCCCCCTCGCTAGTAATAGGCTCTTGCATACTACAAAGTAACCGGAAATAATCAACTCGGCAGTTGCGTATGTGCCTGCCGAGTTTTTTTGTTTCCAAATTCAAAACCAAATATCCGACAGCGATGAATAAAATTTATTACCTTTGCAAAAAAAGAAAGTATGTGCAGGCCAACGCAGTCTGTGAGACTGTTGGACTGCAAGACTGTTAGACATAATAGGTATGGTAGAAATAGTACAAAATATCGAAGGAATAAGGTCGCGCCTGCCGATGTCGGTGGAACTGGTGGCCGTGTCGAAGACTCATCCAGTGGAGTACATATTGGAAGCGTACAGTTGCGGACAGAGGATTTTCGGAGAAAACAAGGTGCAGGAAATGGATCAGAAGCACGAAGCTCTGAAGGATTCATGTCCCGACATAAAGTGGCATCTCATAGGTCACTTGCAGACCAACAAGGTGAAATATATTACTTCGTATGTCGATATGATTCACAGTGTTGACAGTCTGAAGCTGCTTCAGGAAATCGACAAACATGCCAAGAAGGACGGTCGCGTGATAAAATGCCTTTTCGAGATGCATATAGCTTCGGAGGAGACAAAGTTCGGTCTCGATAGGGACGAGCTTGTGCAAATCCTTGAGTCGCCTGAGTTTAAGTCGCTGCAGAATGTGAAGATTTGCGGACTTATGGGAATGGCTTCCAATACCGACGACACAGAAAAGGTTCGTATGGAGATGCGTTCGCTCAAGGAGACTTTCGACTTTGTGAAGAAGAACTATTTTGCAAAAGATTTGGATTTCCGCGAGATAAGCATGGGTATGAGCAGCGACTGGAAGATTGCCATTCAGGAAGGCTCGACTATGGTTAGGATTGGAAGTACAATTTTTGGGAAGAGGAATTATAATGTTCAGTAGGCAATGAAGAAACGCCTGCTAATTGCAATAATCCTGCTTGTTTCCTTTCTCGTTTCAGCAGGTTGTTCGTCAGTGTTGATGGGACTTCTTGGCATGTCAACACCTCATGCAATAAGCGAGACAAAACTGGAACACAAAAAGAAGAAATACAAGCTTAATGAGTTCACGCATTGCAATGTAACAGAAGATGGCTTTTGGAATAGTATTCTTTCTATAGGAGACATTAATTCCGTGCAGGTGTTCAAGGATGGGAAATTGATAGTTCCGAAAGCCGATAATAAATCATGTTCTGCTGTAGTTGAAAAATTTATTGATTTCATCCAAGATTCCACAATATACGAAATTGTTGACAGCGTCAAACTTACCGACTATTTCAATCCAAAGTATATTGCTGATTATGAGAATGTAAAGTTTTCTGATTCCACCCAATATGCAATTCTTGTCTATTGGGCATCGTATGCTGGATTTTTGAATAGGCAGAATACCAAGAAAACATACGCAGCATCTATATGCGGGTTACTCGACAGCGGATTCAAAGCCGAGGTGCGTTATGTGAACTGCGATGTAAAAGATGGCTGGTCGTTTAAAAAGTTGACGAAGAAGATGCTGGCGGAAAAAATGCCTGATATGCAGAAGTAACATCTTTAATCGTAAATCCAAAATCGTAATTCGTAAATCAAAATTTAGTGCTATTTTTGCAGTCGTATGAAATTGTCGGTCGTAATAGTAAACTACAATGTTAAGCATTTCCTCGAGCAATGTCTGAATTCGGTTGCTGCAGCTGCCGAGCATTGCGAAACTGAGGTCTTTGTAGTGGATAACAATTCGGTCGATGGTTCGTGCAATATGCTTCGCGAGAAATTTCCGTGGGTAAAACTTATCGAAAATAAGAAAAATTACGGATTTTCATTCGCTAACAACCAGGCAATCAGGCAGTCTACTGGCGAATATGTACTTTTGCTCAATCCTGATACGGTGATAGAGGAGGATACCTTGAAATCGGTTTGCGACTTTATGGACGCACATCCCGATGCTGGTGGACTTGGCGTGAAAATGATTGATGGAAAAGGACGTTTTCTGCCCGAATCGAAGCGCGGATTGCCTACGCCACAAGTAGCATTCTACAAGATTTTCGGACTGTCGAAACTTTTCCCTAAATCGAAAAAGTTTGGCAAATATCATCTTACATATCTCGACAAGGACCAAATTCACAAGGTCGATGTGCTGTCGGGTGCTTTTATGCTTCTTCGTGCCGAGACTCTCAATAAAATTGGTCTGCTCGATGAAACATTCTTCATGTATGGCGAGGACATAGACCTTTCGTACCGAATTACGCTTGGCGGATACAATAACTACTATTATCCCGAAACGACAATCATACACTACAAGGGAGAAAGCACGAAGAAGGGCAGTGTTAACTATGTGCTAGTGTTCTACAATGCCATGAAAATTTTTGCACGCAAGCATTTTTCCAAAGGGAAAGGTGCAGGGACGATGATTTTCTTCATCAACCTTGCAATATATTTGCGCGCGGCAATGGCTATTGCAGGACGGTTCATTACTAATGCAATTACACCAGTGATTGATGCTTTGCTTATCCTTGCGGGATTCTTGATAATCACACCACTATGGGAAAACCATTTGTTTGGTGAGGGAAGTGCCTATCCGCATGATGTTTTTGTTGGTGCAATGATAATGTACATTTCGGTGTGGTTGTTGTCGCTACTGCTTTCTGGTGGATACGACAAGCCTGTGAAAATGAAGAATATATACAAGGGAATATTTATTGGAGCAGTCGTAATTCTCGCAGTGTACGCCTTGCTGCCTACATATTTGCGTTTTTCGAGGGCCCTGATTCTTCTTGGTACAGCTTGGACACTTATTGTTATTCCTCTAGTAAGGTTATTGCTAAACTACTCCAAGTTGACCGTCTTTAAGGTTAATTTGCCCAAGCGTAAAAAAGTAGCTGTGGTCGGTAGCAAGGAAGAATGTCGTTCGTTGGTTGGACAACTGATGTCATCAAGGACAAAGGTTTCCATTGTGGCGTATGTTAGTCCCGATTCGGTAGAGGACAAGTTTTTTGCAGGTGATGTGTCGCAGTTGGATGAGATTGTGACTATAAACAAGATCGATGAACTTATTTTCTGTGCGAAAGATATTCAGGCTCAGCAAATTATTAAAACTATGCTGAATCTTTCCAGTCTGAAGCTCGACTATAAGATTGCAAGTCCGGATGGCTTTTCGGTGATTGGTAGCAATTCGATAAACACAACAGGAGAACTGTATAATATTGACATTAATGCAATAGATAAGCCAGAAAACCGCCGCTCAAAACGAATGTTCGACTTTGTGGTTTCACTATTGATTATTTTGTTTTCACCGATATTGATATGGTTCATCAAGGGCAAATTGAAGGCATACGCAAATCTGTTTGCTGTGCTTTTCGGAAGCAAAACCTTTGTGTCGTATTGCACTGCTGAGAATGACATAACGCTTCTGCCCAAAATTAAAAAAGGCGTTTTCTCTGTCGGTATGGTTTACGGCAGAGAGGTGAAAAAGGATGTTGCTGACCGACTTAACATAATGTACGCCAAGGATTACCGCGTGTCGCACGATGTTATAATGTTATTCAAGCTATGGAGGAAACTGGGATGCAACTAGCAGGCAAGAAGATTTTCCTCCGTAAGATGGAACCTGAGGATTTGGAATTTCTTTATTCCATTGAGAATAATTCAGATTTCTGGTATGTTAGTGAGACAAAATCGCCGTATTCGCGTTGGGAACTGAAGCAGTACATTGAAAACTATTGCTACGATATTTTTACAACCAAGGAGTTGCGGCTGATGATTTGCGATTATGTTTCGCAAAAGCCAATTGGCATTGTCGATTTGTTTGAGTATCATCCTTTGCACAATCGTTGCGGCGTGGGGATAATTGTGTCGCCAGATCATAGTCGGATGGGCATTGCGACAGAGGCTTTGCAGTTGGTCATGGAATACGCATTCAAAACCTTGTTGCTAAAGCAATTGTGGTGCATGATTGATGCAAGTAACGATGTCAGCATTGCACTTTTCGAGAAATGTGGCTTCGTACAAAGCGGAACGTTAAAGCAATGGAAACTTACAGACGACGGCTATGCCGATGTGCTTGTGTTTCAGAATGTAACTCATAAAACTTCTTAAAACCGCTTGATTCTACAGATTTGGTTTCTTTGCCGTCGTGGATTATAAAATAGGCTTCCATGCCGTCGATGCTTTCTACTATTTGCATTGCTTTTTCTGCCCCCATTACCATAAATGCGGTTGCGTAGGCATCGGCACGAATGCAGTCGGGATAGACGACTGTTGCACTAATCATTTCATTTTCGGCAGGGTAGCCAGTTGTCGGATTAATTGAATGACCGAATTTCTTGCCACCTTCCTCAATAAACTTGCGATAGTTGCCCGAAGTGTTTACAGCCATGTCCGACATGTGTATTTTAATTTGGCTTTCACGATATTCGTATCCACTACCTTCGATTGGCTTGTCAACACCGATTTTCCAGTCTTCGCCCTTTGCATTTTTGCCCGAACAATAGATTTCTCCACCAATCTCGACAAGGAAATTCTTAATTCCTTTGCTCTTAAGAAAATCGGAAATATAGTCAACCGACATTCCTTGTGCGATGGCGTTGGTAATTATTTGTACATCTGGGTCTTGCTTTGTGATTTTGCCGTTTGTAATATCGATTTTGCCAAGTCCTACATGTTGTAGCAAATTGTCAATTTCGGTGCTGTCGGGGATATGTTTTTCGTGGCGAACCCAGCCGAATCCCCATGCGTTGACAATAGGAGCTACGCTCACATCGAATATTCCTCCGGTGTTTTCCCATACTTCCTTTGAAACCATGAAAAATTCTTCGGCAAGAGCATCCAGCGAATCGGTTTCGTTGCGGTTTATGCGCGAAATGAGCGATGTGCTGTCGTAGTTGGACAGTGAATTGCAGAATGCTTGTAGCAAACTGTCAATTTCCTTGTTGTAATTTATATCGCTATGGTAGGTGATGTTGAACATTGTTCCCTGTGTAGGTCCACTGTACTTTATGTATTCGGCATTTCGGCTGCATGATGCAGAAATGGTAGCCAGCACTATTATTCCCCAGAAAATTTTTCGTTTGAACATTTTAATTTTCAGTTTGTTGTGTTTTACTTTCAAATCGTTTGACTTTGTTTGCAAAACAACAAAAAAAATCAACGCAATTCATATAAAAATGGTAACTTTGCACCTTAAAATTAAAGAACAATATATGGGTATAATAAGTTTTTTATCTAAGATGTTCGGTACCAAGTCGGAACGCGACTTGAAGGCACTGACACCGATACTTAACGAAGTGCTGGCTTTGGAAGATGAATTTCTGGCTTTGTCGAACGATGAGTTGAGGTCACGCACTCAAGAATTGAGAAAAGGTATTCATGAACATATAAGTGGCGAGGAAAAGCAGATTGCTGAACTGAGGGAAAAGGCTCAGGGCTTGGACATCTGGGAACGCGAGGAAGTGTTCAACGAGATTGACAAGATAGAGGAGAAGATTGACAAGAAAATCGAGGAACATCTGATGACAATTCTGCCGCAGGCTTTCTCTATACTGAAGGAAACAGCACGCAGGTTCAAGGAAAACGCCGAGGTTGTGGTTACTGCAACCGATTTTGACCGCGATTTGGCTGCATCAAACGATTTCGTGACAATTGACCGCGACATGGCTATATGGAAGAACTCGTGGGTTGCTGGCGGTAACATGGTAACATGGGATATGGTTCACTACAATGTGCAGCTTATCGGTGGTATTGTTCTCCATCAGGGAAAGATTGCCGAAATGGCAACTGGTGAAGGTAAAACCCTCGTGGCAACTTTGCCTGTGTTCCTTAACGCATTGACGGGTAGGGGCGTACATGTAGTAACTGTTAACGACTACCTAGCGAAACGTGACTCAGAATGGATGGGACCGTTATATATGTTCCATGGTTTGTCGGTTGATTGCATCGACAAGCACGAACCCAACAGCGAAGCTCGTCGTAAGGCATACGCATCCGATATTACTTTCGGTACTAACAACGAGTTCGGTTTCGACTATTTGCGTGATAATATGGCACTTTCGCCAGCCGATTTGGTACAGCGCAAGCACAATTATGCAATCGTTGATGAGGTCGACTCGGTTCTTATCGATGATGCTCGTACACCTTTGATTATTTCAGGTCCTACACCTAAGGGCGATGATCAGCTTTTCGATGACTTGAAACCGCAAGTTCAGCAACTTGTTGCAGCTCAGAAGGATTTGTTCAACAAAATTTTCAACGATGCCAAGAAACTTATCATGGATTCTAACCTGAAGGATGGTGGTTTCAAGCTGTTGCAAGCTTACAAGGCTTTGCCAAAGAACAAAGCTCTCATCAAGTTCTTGTCAGAACAGGGAATGAAGGCTTTGTTGCAGAAGACCGAAAACTTCTACATGCAGGACAACAACAAGATGATGCATCTTGCCACCGATGATTTGTATTTCGTTATCGATGAAAAACTTAATTCGGTGGATTTGACAGACAAAGGTTTTGATTTGCTTGCAAATTCGACATCGGATCCTAATTTCTTCGTTATGCCCGACATCGGTGTTGCCCTTGCAGAACTTGAGAAGGAAAATCTTCCTACTCCGGAGAAATTGCAGAAGAAAGACGATATTATCCGCGACTATTCAATAAAATCGGAGCGTATTCATACTATAAACCAGTTGCTTAAAGCATACACAATGTTCGAAAAGGATGTTGACTATGTTATTATCGACAACAAGGTAAAGATTGTTGATGAGCAGACTGGTCGTATTATGGAAGGACGTCGTTGGTCGGATGGTTTGCATCAGGCTGTGGAATCCAAGGAAAATGTAAAGGTCGAGGCTGCAACCCAGACATACGCAACAATCACATTGCAGAACTATTTCAGAATGTATCACAAGCTTTCGGGTATGACCGGTACTGCAGAGACAGAGGCTGGTGAATTCTGGGACATCTACAAACTTGATGTTGTGACAATTCCAACCAATAAACCTGTAATCCGTAACGACTACGAAGACCTAATTTACAAGACAACCAAGGAAAAATATGCAGCCGTAATCGATGAAATTGAACGATTGGTTAATATAGGTCGTCCAGTGCTTGTCGGTACGACATCGGTTGAGGTTTCCGAATTGTTGAGCAAGATTCTTACCCGTAAGGGAATAAAGCATAATGTATTGAATGCTAAGTTGCATAAGCGCGAGGCCGACATCGTTGCCGAGGCTGGTCAGTCGAGTACGGTTACCATTGCAACCAACATGGCAGGTCGTGGTACCGATATTAAGTTGTCGCCAGAGGTTCGTGCTGCTGGTGGTTTGGCAATCATTGGTACCGAACGCCACGAGTCGCGTCGTGTTGACCGTCAGTTGCGTGGTCGTGCAGGTCGTCAGGGAGACCCAGGTTCTTCGCAGTTCTTCGTTTCGCTCGAGGACAACCTTATGCGTCTGTTCGGTTCCGACAGGATTGCATCCATAATGGATAGGATGGGACATGTTGAGGGCGAAGCTATTCAGCACTCTATGATTTCCAAGTCCATTGAGCGCGCACAGAAGAAAGTTGAGGAGAACAACTTCGGTATTCGTAAGCACTTGCTCGAATACGATGACGTTATGAACGCTCAGCGTACCGTAATATACAAGAAACGTCGCAATGCTTTGGATGGTGAGCGCCTTGGTGCCGACATTGCCAACATGATGAACGATGTATGCGTTTCGTTGGTTGATGAATGCTACGGAAATTATACATACGATGAGTTCAAGTTCGAAGTTTTCAAGACTCTTGCCATCGACATCGATCTTGGCGAAGACAAATACGACAATATGTCACGCGCCGAACTTGTTGACTATCTGTACGAAACGCTTCGTGAAACACACAAGCGCAAGGCTCAGCAGATTGCTGAACAGGCATATCCTACTATCAAGTATGTATTCGAGAACAAGGGCAATATGTACAAGAACATCATCGTTCCTATTACTGATGGTGTAAAGCAGTACAATGTTGTTGTAAACTTGGAGAAGGCATACCAGACAAAGGGTGAGGAGATTGTTCATGCCTACGACAAGACGGCAGTTCTGCGCAACATCGACGAATCATGGAAGGAGCATCTGCGTGAGATGGACGATTTGCGTCAGTCAGTTCGTGCTGCATCATACGAGCAGAAAGACCCGTTGCTGATTTACAAGCTCGAATCTTACAACATTTTCAAGGAAATGCTAGACAAGACTAACCGTTCAATCATTTCTATCTTGATGAAGGCTTACATTCCGATGTCGAATCCAGACGAGGTTAAGGAAGCCCGTCAGCCACGCCAAAAGCTGGACACCAGCCGCATGCGTACAGGTCGAGAGGAGGTTGGTGGCAACCGTCCGCAGTACAACGATCCTAGTGCCGGCAAGCCAAAGAACGAGCCGGTTCGCGTTGAGAAGAAGGTCGGAAGAAATGATCCTTGTCCATGTGGCAGTGGCAAGAAGTTCAAGAATTGCCATGGTGCAATGATGGGAGAGGCTGAATAAGAACCATGAGGTTATGCTGAACATGTTTTCAGCATTTTATAGAAAGAATTACAGCAGTCGGCAATGGTCGGCTGCTGTTTTTTTATGCTAATTCCATGTCAATCTGTTTCTTTTCAAGGTTCACATCCGAAATGCGGACCTTAACTTCATCACCAAGCCTGTAAATCTTGCCGGTTTCTATTCCCTGAAGACAATATTCCTCGGCAAAGAACTCGTAGTTGTCGTCCATAAGCGTACGCACATGGACAAGACCTTCGCAAGCCGACTCTTTCAGTTCTACAAAGAACCCATATTCCTGAACTCCAGAAATTACACCATCGAAAATATCGCCAATCTTGTCCTGCAAGAACTCCGCCTGCTTGTACTTTATGGAACTGCGCTCCGCCAAAACTGCCTGCTGCTCCTTGAACGAACAATGCTTGCACTTCAATTCAAGGTCTTCGACATCAGGTGTTTGACTGCGCAAGTAAGCATATAGCAGACGATGAGTCATCACATCGGGATAGCGGCGGATTGGCGAAGTAAAGTGAGTGTAGAAGTCGAATGCCAAACCGTAATGACCAATGTTCTTGGTTGAATACACAGCCTTAGCCATAGCTCTGACGGCAAGGTTCTCAATTATGTTCTGCTCGGGCTTGCCCTTCACATCGTTTACCAATCCGTTCAGCGAATTGGACAGCGAAATGCTGTTCGACATATCAATCGAATAGCCAAACTGGCTTATGAACGTCGAAAAATTTGACAGTTTGTCGTAGTTCGGTTCTGCGTGAACACGATAGACGAACGGCTTGTGCTTCTTGCCAATAAGTTCGGCAACATTGCGGTTTGCCAGAAGCATAAATTCCTCAATCAGATTGTTTGCCTCTTTTGCCTCCTTGAAATAGACGCTTACAGGACGGGCATCTTCGTCAAGAACAAACTTAACCTCCTTATGCTCGAAGTTGAATGCGCCTTTCTGGAAACGAGCCGAACGCAAGATTTTTGCCAACTCGTTTAGTTTCAATATTTCCTCTGCAAAATCGCCCTTGCCTGTCTCGATGATTTCCTGAGCCTCCTCGTATGCGAAACGCCTATCGGACGAAATTATGGTCTTCATCGGCTTGAAACTGATCACTTCGGCTTTATCGTTCATCTCGAACACCGCCGAGAAGCAGAACTTTTCCTCGTTGGGACGAAGCGAGCAAAGGAAGTTGCACAAGCGTTCTGGCAACATTGGCACTGTGCGGTCAACAAGATAAACTGAAGTTGCACGGTTGAACGCCTCGTCGTCGAGCGGAGTATTTTCGCGCATATAGTGGGTAACATCGGCAATATGCACACCTATTCGGTAATTACCGTTGTCAAGTTTTTCAAACGACAACGCATCGTCGAAGTCCTTTGCATCGTCAGGGTCGATTGTAAAAGTCGGTGCATTGCGGAAATCCTCGCGCGTCTTAAGGTCGTAGTCTGTTATTTCAAACTTAATGCGGTTTGCCTCGCGTTCGATATCTTCGGAGAATTTTGCAGGAAGACCGTACTCTGCAAGGATGGCGTGCATCTCGGTGTTGTTGTCACCGGCTTCGCCAAGCACTTCAATCACCTTTCCCACAGGATTCTGACGGCCGTTGGGCCATTCCTCAATCTCGACAAGTACCTTCTGGTCTTCCTTAGCGCCCATAAGCCTGTCGGACGGAATAAGGATGTCGTACATAACCTTCTGGCTGTCGGGAATCATAAACGAATAGTGACCAGCGGTGCGGATAGTGCCGACAAACTGAGTCCTTGCCCTGCGGATAACCTCCACAACCTCGCCTTCGAGTCTATTGCTCGACTTGCGTGCATAAAGGCTAACCTTCACAGTATCTCCATCGAAGGCAGAATTAAGGTTCTTGAACGAAACAAAAATGTCCTCCGACAATTCCTCGCTAGTGACAAAGGCGTTGCCAGTCTTTGTAATCTCAAGAGTACCAACGATCTTGCCCGACTTTGCTTTGAGCTTGAACTTTCCGCGCGAAGCCTCCTTGAGCGTCCCCGCCTTTGTAAGTTCGCACAGAATCTGGTTTATCAATGTCCGCGACGAGGGTTCTGTGTAGCCCAGTTTTGTGGAAATCTGCTTGTAGTTGAATTCCTTGTTTGGGTTTTCGTAGAACACGCCCATTATGCCGCTCGTCAAGGTTTTCTTGTCGCGACCTAAATTATCATCGTTGCTTCTTCGAGGCATAGTAGTCTTATTTTTTGCAGTGCAAAGTTAGGGTATTATGCGATAAGATGAAAAAAAAGTTGGAAGAGAGGACTTAAAAATTTTAAATCAAATTTCTCAATTCTCCTATGATATTACTTAAAACACTTCTAGAAAATTGAGTTGTTTCGCATAAGTCCGTTTAGAATCTATTTTTTCCTCGCCAATTCTGTCTAAATACAAATTACGGAAAATATTATCTAGTTCTAATTTGAGATTTGCGACATCATTACCTTGTCCTATGGACGAAATGATTTCTTCAACTATAGTTTCTACTTTTTTACGTGTGTTATTATCAGGCTTAATGAAAGGAATCTTTTTTATGTAGTTCGCAGAATTATTAGTTGATGGATTAATAGCATTTATTAATTCTGAGCAAATAGTTGAATTGATAAAACCTAAAAGATATAATGTCCACGTTTCATCTTTCGGGAATA
>JBGUHW010000031.1:0-2647 GCA_045112395.1 Bacteroidales bacterium | reverse complement strand
AACTTCCTTTGGAAGCATGCGGAAGGCAACGACCACAAACAAATCGGCATTTATTTCCTTTAGTTGTGCTAGAAATTCTGCGGATTTCAGCTTTTCGGGCTGGAGAATTGGCAGATTGTGTTCAAGCGCAAATTTCTTTACATCCGAAAACTGTATGTTCTTTCCTCGTCCTGCTGGCTTGTCGGGAGTTGTTACAACGGCTTTCACATTGTAGCCCTTGTCGAGCAAGGTTTTCAACGAAGTAACCGCAAATTCGGGCGTACCCATGAATATGATTGGAATGTCTGTCATGGCTTATTCTGCTGTCATTGCAAGTCTGAATCCGTAGGGACCTCCGCAGGTGCTTGGCGTGCGCGAGTATCTGTACGATACGCGGCTGAACTTTTCGTTAAGGAAAGAACTGCCGCCACGGACTACAATGTATTTGTTTTCTATCTCATCGTTTACATCAGATGCCTCGCTGCCGAAGTTGCTGTACCAGGTGCTGCACCATTCGTAAACATTTCCGCTCATGTCGAAAATGCCGAGTTCGTTGGCTTTTTTCTTGCCAACCGGCTGGGTTGCATAGTTGCTGTTGGCATCGTACCATGCGACTTCGGTAATTACATTACTTCCCGAATACTTTGAGCCTCTCGACAGGTTTCCGCCTCTTGCTGCGTATTCCCATTCGGTTTCGCTGGGCAGGCGTACATTATTGCCGCTCTTTTCGCTGAACCACTTGCAGTATTCCTTGGCATCGTTCCAGCTTACATGGGCTACAGGATGGTCGTATTCCTGCTTGTCGTAAAGCGTGCCCTGCGAATTGAAGCGCCAGTTGACACCTTTTTTGTACGATTTCATGCCATCGGCACAGATAAGGCTCGAATCCGACTTCTCGGCATCTGTCTTGTAGCCCGTTTCATCAATGAACTTTGCAAACTGCTCAACGGTAACCTCGTATTTGCCAATGTAGAAGTCCTTTACTGTTTCTTCGTGGGCAGGTTTTTCATCGTTGTAGCAGTCGTTGCTTTGTTCTTCGGTACATCCCATTGTGAACGTTCCACCTTCAACGAAGACAAATTCTGTGTTGCAGAGGTTCATCTCGTGGTTTGCGCCATCAGTTTTTCCCTCGTTGTGGCATGCGCAAGCGAAAAACAAGCAGGTTATAACTGCAAAAAGCAGACTGTAATTCTTCATTTTGCTTTATTTTTCCAAAACAACCCTGAACCCGTAGTTGAAATACTTGATTCCCAATGAGAAGTCGCTGCGGAATGAAATTCTGCAGAAGTTGGAGTTTACGGCGCAGCTTCCACCGCGGAGCACATAGCTGTAGCCAATGACTTCGCCCTGTGGATTCTTGAGTTCGTTGCGGCACCATTCGTAAACATTTCCACTCATGTCGTAAATGCCGAGTTCATTGGGTTTCTTTTTTCCAACCTGATGAGTTTTGCCATCGCTGTTCTTGTCGTACCAAGCAACCTCATCAATGTCGTTGCTGCCAGCGTACTTGGAGTTTTTCTGTGGCTTCAAAACGCCGCCGCGAGCAGCATATTCCCATTCGGCCTCGGATGGCAGACGATACTTTTTGCCAGTCTTCTTGTTCAATGTTTCGATGAACTTGTTGACATCTTCGGCACTTACGCGCTCAACTGGACATGAGTCGCAGTCCTTGAAATAGCTAGGATTTGAACCCATTACTTCGCGCCATTGCTCTTGAGTAATCTCAAATTTGCCAATGTAGAAGTCCTCAATGGTAATCTGGTTTGATGATTTCATCTCGTTGCTACCTGTGTTGAATTTTCCTCCTTTGACGAGAACGGTCTCAATGTCAATGTTTTGCGCCATAGCAAATGCAGAAATTGCTATTGCTGTCAATATTAAAAATGTTTTCTTCATTGTGTTAAAATTTAGGCATCAAAGATAAATAAAAATTACGATTTACGATTTACGATTTACGATTGATTTTATGATTGCAGATTCAATATTTCAAATCTTCAAATCTTCAAACGGTGCAGCCTTTGAACGTTATACCAGATCGATCCATTGACCACTGTACAGACGTGCCATGGCGCGTCTCTACAGATTGCTCGATTTCATTTAACATACCACATTGCGAATCGGCGCAAATCATTGCGCCGCTACAATTATTAAATCTTTTAATCATTGAACATTAAACGTTGAACTTTGAAACGGGCGTAGCCCCTTATATTTCCACAATAAATATTTCTACCCTTCGGTTCAGTTCGCGACCTTGTTCGGTACTGTTGTCGGCTACAGGGATGTTTTGACCGAAACCACGGTATTTCATACGAGTCTTGGGAATGCCCTTTTCGATGAGGTAGTTGTATACAGAGGCTGCACGTTCTACCGAAAGTTTCTTGTTGTAGCCTTCGTTGCCGATGTTGTCGGTGTGTCCGCGGATTTCTATGCGCAACGATGGCTTTTCTGAAAGAATGTTGTACAACGAATCGAGCTGTATGTATGACATGGTAAGCAGTTCCGACGAGTTGAACTCGAAGTATATCTGGTTCAGACGGAAGCGATCACCAATTTCGGCAACATCAAAGGCGGCTTTGGTTATCTGTGTTTTTAGCCCTGTCGCATCGGTTTCGTTGGGATCGGCTTGTGCATTGCCGTTTATACCATTATTGCCCTGTCCGTTTCCGTT
>JBGUHW010000030.1:0-12311 GCA_045112395.1 Bacteroidales bacterium | reverse complement strand
TTATAGAAGATAATTCGCTACAGTTTTGAAATACATAATTGCCAATGCTTGTGACTGAGTTCGGTATGTTAATAGAAGTGAGACTGTTACAGCCACGAAATGCATAAGTGTCAATATTTATAACAGAATTAGGTATTGTAATCAATGTAAGTGCTTGACAATTTTCAAACGTCGATTGATATATACTGGTTATCGAATTAGGAATTATAATAGATGTTAATCCTATACAATTTTGAAATGCACAATAACCAATATATGTAACAGAATCAGGTATTGTAATCGTTGCAAGTGCTTGACAATCTTGAAATGCGTGTTCGCCAATATATGTAACTGTATTGGGTATTGTTATTGATGTCATTACATTACAATTAGCAAAAGCATACCCCCCAATGTATGTAACAGAATTAGGAATCACAAAAGATGTCAAGTTTGTACAATAATTAAAGGTAGAATATTCAATACGATGGATAGAATATGGCAATATAATTTCTGAAAGACCACAATATTTAAATGCATCTTCTCCAATGCTATCTACCGAATTAGGTATTGTCAATGAACCTGTCAGTTCGCTACAACAAGCAAAGGCAGCTTCAGGAATATAAGTTACATTATTGCCGATATTAAGTGTTGTCAAAGACGAACAGCCATAAAAAACGGCCATTGAAAACATTCCCATCTTAATACATCTAGTAGCGTTAAAGTTAACAGTTTGTATAGATGTACAATTTCTAAATGCTGAACCTTCAATGCTATTTACAGAATTCGGGATTGTAATCTCCGTAAGTCCAGTGCAACCAGAAAATGCCGAACCGCCAATGCTCGTAACAGAATTGGGAATTGTTATTGATGTCAATCCGCTACAACTATAAAATGCTTCTTGTCCAATGCTATCTACCGAATTCGGAATAATAATATCCGCCAATTCTGTACAATTTTTAAATGCACCGCCAACGATTTGTTGTATTCCATCCGGTATGGTATATTCTGTCGCATATCCACATGGAAAAACGACGAAACATTCACCATTATACACAGGTTCTGTCAACCCTACACATCCTTCAAATATTTTAGCACCAAATCGTACACCAGAATCTGGTATTGTAACCGATGTCAGTCCGCTGCATCCACCGAATGCAAGTTCATCAACGCTCGTAACGGAATTGGGTATTGTTATGGATGCAAGTCCTCTACAATTATAAAAAGCGTACTTGCCAATACTAGTTACAGTACCTGGAATAGTTATAGATGCAAGGGTTTCGCAATTATAAAATGCTTGTAATCCAATACTTGTAACAAAATCTCCTATTGTAACCGATGCCAATCTTCCACAATTAAAAAACGCAAGATCACTAATTATTGTAACAGAATTAGGTAATGTTACAGATGTGAGCCCACTGCAATAATAAAAGACCATTTCTCCAATGCTTGTTACAGAATTTGGAATTACTATAGACACAAGTCCGTTGCAACGACAAAATGCACCTTTGCCAATGCTAACAATAGTACTGGGAATTGTTACTGATGTTAGTCCTGTGCAACGACAGAATGCAGCTTCGCCAATGCTAACAACAGTATACTCTCTATTATTATAGGTTACTATTGTAGGAATCAACATATTTCCAGAAGGACTATTCATATTACCATTATTATAGTAATTAACATTATCACCATAGAAGTTCTCTGAAATTTCATTTGTTATTTCTACAGTATATGGTTCCGTATTCGACGTAATGTTATAATACAAAGTCTGTCCGCTTTCGCAAACTGCCGAAAAATCGTAGGCAAATGCATTATTGCATAAAACCGCCACAAACACCATAAGTGCCGAGCTTAAAATAAATCTTTTCATAGCTCAAAATTTTAAAATATACATAAATTCCTTTCTTTCCTATGACAACTGAAACATCATTTTCGTTGCCTGAGATTTCAAAAATTTTTCAATATTTTATTAACAGCAATGTTTCCAGTGGCTTATTCATCCTCGTTTTCCGCATTCCTCACCTTCCTGTTCTTGCCTTCAACGACTATTACAATCTCGCCCTTAACATCCTTCTGCGAGAAATGCTCGATGCAGTCCATCAAGGTGCCACGGAAATTCTCCTCATGTATTTTCGAAATCTCACGCGATACGCAAGCCTGCCTTTCTTCGCCGAAATACTGGGCAAAAAGTTCCAAAGTCTTCACCAGACGGAATGGCGATTCGTAGAAAATCATAGTCCTCTCCTCTTCCGCCAAATCCTGCACCTTCTTGTTCTTGCCCTTCTTTTGCGGCAAAAATCCTTCGAAAGTAAAACGTTCGCAGGGCAAACCAGAATTTACCAAGGCTGGCACAAATGCCGTAGCACCGGGCAGACATTCAACATCCACGCCCTTTTCAACGCAAGTGCGCACAAGCAGGAATCCAGGGTCTGAAATCCCAGGTGTACCGGCATCGGTTACAAGCGCAAAGTTCTCGCCGCCAAGAATGCGGTCGACAATGCTATCGGATGTCTTGTGTTCGTTGAACTTATGATGGCTAACCAGCGGAGTACCAATATCGTAATGCTTCATCAGCACTGCCGATGTTCGCGTATCCTCGGCAAGTATGCAATCCACCGACTTCAGCACATTTACAGCCCTGAAAGTCATATCCTCGAGATTTCCGACTGGCGTTGGCACCAAATACAATTTACTCATATCTTTCCACGAATTTAGTTAGCAGTCCGAACAAACTTCCGTAGCCCTTAAACGACAAGGTTTCGTATTTGTCCTTCACATTATGATAATAGGTGCCAGGTCCCATCGTATAGATGAAAATAAACTTGACATCCTTGCGGTTGAACGAATAATGGTCGCTGTTGGCAGCCGCCTTGCGATCCTTTATGGTTTCAAAATATTTGTTATCGCTATGTTCCGTATTTATACCATTCAACAGCCAGAATATATCGGCATAATCCTCTTCGCCCAGATTTACACCAGTTATGCCTTCGTCGCCAGTGCCGACCATATCAAGGTTCACGCCCATGACAATCTGGTTTAGTGGAAACAACGGATGCTCAACATAGTACGACGAACCGAGCAAACCTGCTTCCTCGCCGAAGAAGAGCATAAACACCATAGTGTATTCGGGCTGATGCTTAGTATAGTAGGCTGCAAGGTCGAGAACCATAGCAGTCCCCGATGCATTGTCCTGCGCACCAGGAAAATAAGCGTCCTTGCCAAGTGTCCCTAGATGGTCGTAGTGACCGCAGAATACAAAATATTTGTCGGGATTCTTGCCTTCAACATAGCCGATGACATTCTTTGCGGCAAAATTCTTCTTCAGTTTGGCGGTTATGTCAATCGTCACCATCTTTGCCGACCTGTCGAAAGATTCGCGTTTCAACTTGATTACCGGATAGTTTTGCTGAATTTTTCCAACCGACATAACAAGTTCCTCGGGAATAAGTTCCATAATTCCACCGAAGCGCGTATTGCCGTACAAAACCTTAATGTAAAACATCTTGATTTCCTTGTTCTCGGTCTGTGCATAGTCGATTACGAGCATCTTCTTCGACCAGTCCTCGGCAAAATAGCGAGCCATAAAGGCAATCGTATCGTTCAGCAGAAGCGAATCGGGCAGAAATAGTTCGTACGATGCTTTTGTTGTCGGCATCATCTGCCCCACCACGAAATCGGTGCCTGGCTGCATTTCCTTTCCGTCGATTAACACTTTCATCTTTGCAGGAAAAGTATTCACATTGTATGAAAAGTTCTGGTAGTACGACTTACCAAACGATTTTACACCCAGAGACTTGAACTCGTCAGCAATGTACTTGGCGGCCTTGTCTGATCCACCGAAAGTATATCCGCGTCCGTGGTACTCAGGCGACGACAATGTCTGGATGTGTTGCCTTACCCTGTCGAGGTTCTGCGCCGACAGCGATACGACGGAAAGCAGAACAAGCGATATTATCAAGCTTTTACGCAACATATTCTACAAGTATCTTCTGCGAACAATATTCATAAAGTCAGCAACTACAGGAGAATCCATGTCCCAGCTGAAATTTGTGCGGACATAATTATCGGCCTCCTCTATGCTCGACATTCCATTGAGAGTTGCCACAGTAGAATCAAAAGCAAGTCCATTGCCAGAGAACAGCATTCGAGTGAACCTGAATCTTTCGCCCAGAGGTATTGCCGACTTGATGTCGGAAATAGGCTTCAAGCCATAGCTACCTTCGGCGGGCTTGTTGCTTGCAAACTTGTCGTTCAACGACGACTGCCGCGACTGTCCAAGCTGTTCGCCCAAGGTGATGTGGGTTGTTTCCTGCTTTTCCTGTTCTACTGGTTTCTCTTCTACAACCTGAGGACTTTCAACAACAGGTTCTTCTACTTCAACAATTGGCGTTTCCTCAACAACAGGCACTTCTTCCACAACTGGAGTTTCTTCAGTCTGTGGTTCTTCCGACTCAGCAACAGGTTGTTCCTCTTGCAAAGGTTCTTCGTTGAAACTATAGCGAATTTCCGTGTCGCCAGTTGCAGTTTCCTCAAAATTTGATTCAGGAACTGCATCCTGAGCTTTGTCTTCAATTTCTTCAGAAGTTTCGGGTTCTACTTCTTCCAAATCATCGCTGTCGGTTTCATCAAATTCCTCTACAGAATCTGCTTCTTCAACATTTTCTGGTTCCTCAAATTCTTCTTCAGTTTCTGGCTCCTGCTCATCAATTTCTTCTGGAACAATGTCTGTTGTTGGCTCTTCGTCTTCCTCCTCAGGTTCTGGTTCATCTACAGGGATTTCTTCATCAGCCTGCACCTCCTCCGTATCGACATTCTCTACAGGAACTTCCGTTTCTACATTTGCCTCCTGAACTTCAGAATTTTCTTCCGTTGTTTTATCCTTCAGCAAATCCGAGAAGTCGAACTCGCCATCATCAAACGCCACCGAAATTACTGGCGGAACGACAGCGGCGGCCACAGTTTCAGCTACATTTTCATCAACATGTTTCTCTACCGTTTCTTGCTGTTCATTAACTGTTTCTTCTTCCGTCTGAGTGTTTTCATCGACTGTATTTGTTGGATCTGTCACCAATATATCGGAGTACAATTCCCTTACCGCCTGAAGCAAAATATCTTTTTCTATCTGGTTTATATGTTCATCTTCAAGGTATTCAACAATTGTTGAGATTTTTGCCACTTTTGCTTTCAAATCACTTGCCGTTGCCATATCTATATTCTATTTTTGAAAATTTTGTTGGCAAAAATATAAAATATTTTTCGCTATTTTTTTAATTAAAAAGCGAACTTATCAACGATTTAATAACACACAAAGGACACGTGGCTGACGCCATTTGATGTTTCACGTTTCTGTAAAATACGCTAAATTTTGCGTCTGTACAAACATCAACGGTTCATATAAAAAACTGTAGCCTCGAAATTCATTGCGAGGCTACAAAATTATTAATTGTGCATTATCAATTGTACATTAATCGACAAACCTTACCCCTTCTAAAACTTCGTGCAAGTCGGGATTTGTTGGGTCGGTCAGGTCGTCGGTAGCAACGCGGACTACATATTTCTTTTCTGTGTTGTAGATGTAGCAGCACATCTTGAAATAATCGTTGTCGTCGGTGAAGACCTTCCAAGTGTAGTCGCCGATTACAATGTCGTCGTGACGGCTTTCGGCAGGATACTTGGCGATGGCCTTCTCAAGGCTTGGCGAATCCCAGTGTTTAACTTCAAACTCGAGTTTTGAACCTTTCTTTCTGATGCCTGAATTGGAATAGGCAATATTGACTTCCCACTTTTCGGTAGGCAAAGTGATTTGATAATCGGAATAATGATAGTAAGTCTCTGGTTCGGGAGCGGATTCCTCGTTATCTTGCTCTACATTAGCCTCGACATTCTTTGTTTCAGTTTCCTCATTTGCAGGTTCGGAAGTCTTTCCGTTTGCATTGCAGCCCATTCCCGCTACGGAAATGAAGGCTAAGATTAATAAGATATTTCTCATGTTCAAAAGTTTAACGTTCAAAAATTCAAAGTTCAAAAGTTTCTAATTTCTGTGGCGGTGCCGTTTGTAGAGACGCAATGAATTGCGTCTGTAATATTGGCAGTGCCAGATTATAAATTAGAAATCCGGTTGCAAAGTTAATTATTTCTTGCAAACTGGACGAACAGGCAGTCCCATATAGCGACCTTCCTCGAGCATCCGTTTGCCAGTAAAATCGGTTTTCCACGCAAACGAAGGATTTTTTTCACCAAGCGAACTTGTCCAGTAGTAACCATTCATGCCAACTTCCCTAGGTTCGGTGACACGATAGCCTGGCAGCGGCAAAAGTATTGTTTTTCCGTTCGGTCCCTTGACTTCGAATCCATTCGATTTCTTCATCCAATTACACTTGTCAATCAACTCCTTGAACTCGTCCTTGGTAGGCAAACACCAACCATCGCCCCAGTTGGCGGTGGCAGCATCGTCAGACGGCTCAAGAACCGTCTTGTTGTCGGCAAAGGCATTGTCGCCATAACTTGGATCGTTGCAATACTTTGTAATATTATTATAGTCAAAATACTTGCATGTACTCAACAAATATTCTTCCTTAGCTGCGGTTTCGCCCCATGAAAAATAATCGCCGTTTTCTTCGGGAGCATTGGCTCCGACATTGCAGGTAGCCCAAAGCGTTCCACTTGGCAAACCAAGGTCAACCCAGTCGTGACCGTTAATAGTGCCTTCAGTTGCACCATTGTTCTTATCTGCCGATGTGTTGCCGTTTCCGTTGCAATTTACCAACATTAGAGACACTGAAATGACGGTTAAAACAATTAAATAATATTTTTTCATACTTAAAACGATTTCTTTTTTAGGATTCATTGTTGTTTATTTAGAAGACGCAATGCATTGCGTCTCTACATAATCAACATAAAAAAACAGCAGCTAGCCTGTGCCAACTGCCGTTTTATTTTGTTCCTCACTACTTTGCACAAACTGGACGAACTAATTTTCCGTGTCCGCGACTGTCACTGTTCAAACCTGTAAATTTTGTATGGAATACAAGTTCATAAGCAGCATAGCAGTTTTCATAGCACGAACTTGTCCAGTAATTACCCTTGCAGTAAGTTGTGCTAGTAATGTCATTTACAGGAAGGAAAATAGTTTTTCCATTGGGGCCCTTAATCTCAAAGCCATCACTACCCTTCATTGTCCAAGTGCACTTGTCAACAAGCTCCTGCATTTCGTCCTTGGTTGGCATACGCCATTCTGTACCCCAGTTGGATGTTGCAACATCATCGTCCTTTTCCAAAATTGTAAGATTGTCGGTTTCATTATACTTGGTCCATTCGTCATCAACTTCGTACTTATTGTTAAAATCGAAATCCGATTCCTTCGCTGATGTTTCGCCCCAACCGTATTTATTACCATACTCTTCGGGAGCATTAGCACCAACATTGCAGGTTGCCCAGTTTACCGACAGACCAAGGTCAACATAAGCGAATCCCTGTAAGAATCCAACATCTTCTGCATTTTCTTCGGTTGCAGTTCCTTCACTTCCGGCTTCGGCAGTCTTGCCATTGCCATTACAACTTGCCAACATTCCTGCTACAGAAACAATGGCGAAAAATAATAATAATTTCTTCATATACAACAATTTAAAAGTTTAACGTTCAATGTTCAAAAGTTCAATGTTCAAAGTTCAATGTTCAAAGTTCAATGTTCAAAATTCAATGTTTAAAGTTGGACTTGAAGGCTTTGATGTCTGACAATCTTGCAGGCTTGCTGTCTCACAGTCTTGACGACAGACAGACTGGTCTTCCGTTAGACAGGTCTTCTGTTAGCCAGTCAGCCTGCTAACCTTTTAGCCCCCTTCGCCTCTTATTTTGCGCAAACAGGACGAATCTGGTGTCCGTAGTAACGTCCGTCACAGCTAACTTGTTTTCTTTGGTCTGCGAAAGATAAATAATAAGCTTTCATAGAGCCCTCTGCAGTGCTTGACCAATAAAGACCATCAATCGTTTCATTGCACACACTACCATTCCAGAAGGCACCTGTAAGCGGCAAGAATATGGTTTGTCCATTTGCACCCTTAACCTCGTAGCCGTTGTCCTTCCATGTCCAAGTACATTTATCTATAAGTTCCTGGAACTCAGCCTTTGTAGGCATACGCCATACATTGCCCCAGCTATTCGAAGCAGCATCGTCGGCAACCTCCAATTTGTCCAGATTGTCGTCGCTTGTGTACTTGGTATATTTTGGACCAAACTCACCTTCGCCACCATAGAACTTGTGTGATTCAGCAGTATAGTTGTCCTTTTTTGAGGTTTCGCCCCAAGCATAATAGTCACCTAATTCTTCTGGAGCATTAGCACCGACATTGCAGGTTGCCCAATTTACCGACAGGCCAAGGTCAACATAGCAATAACCTTGCAACATGCCAACTGCTTCAGCTTCTGCTGCGTTTTCTTCACTTCCAGCTTCGGCAGTCTTGCCATTGCCATTACAACTTGCCAACATTCCTGCTACAGAAACAATGGCGAAAAATAACAATAATTTTTTCATATACAATAATTTAAAGATTTAAAAATTCAACAATTCAAAAGTTCAAAAACACAAAGTTAAAAAATTAAATGATTCAAAAGTTAAAAAAAATCTAATTTTTGTAATAAAATTCTAGTCAATACAGAAATAATCGCATCAGTACTAATAGCAACGCAGTTTCTAGGTTGAACACCAAGGCTTGAAGGCTAACAGGCTGACAGTCTTGCAGGCTTGCTTCTTGCAGACAGACATGTCTTCCGTAAGGCAGGTCCTCTGTTTGCCTGTCAGCCTTTTTGCCCCCTACCCCTCATTATTTGCGCACCCAGTCGGTAAGCTCGTGGAATCCATTGTTCGCACGTTCGATGCCACTCTCATAACCAGATTTTTTAATATAGGTACTAAAAGCTACCATATTGCGACCATCGGT
Source organism: Bacteroidales bacterium (assembly GCA_045112395.1). Taxonomy (GTDB): domain Bacteria; phylum Bacteroidota; class Bacteroidia; order Bacteroidales; family ML635J-15; genus Bact-19. The sequence goes on along the minus strand of JBGUHW010000030.1, from coordinate 3,396 downwards.
CAATTCATATACAACCCAATAACTTATCCTCTTTTTCCAAGTTGTACCATCATATCTTGAACCCGTAGTATGGTCATGCTTTGTCTCTTTCCATTCGCTGGTTAGACCTACGGCTGCGACCTTGCAATTCTTGAGTTCAGGGTGCTTTTCCCTATCGTATCCTGCATACGGACGCGAAGATTCATATTCCATAATCTCGCTTTCTGTACCCGCATTCTTCAACATTATCTTGTCTTCCAACTGTTCGGTTGTAAATTTAAGTTCAGGATCGTAGCCGAACTCTTTAATTGTGTACATCCTTTCATCTAACAAAAGGCCATAATATACGTAGGCTACAAGCAAACGTGTTGGTGTTCCTGTATAAGGACCAACTATATATCCAGAGCAAAAACCATCAGATGTAACATTGCCTATCCTTTTGCCATCTTTCCTCACATGATATTCCATACCATAAACACCTGCATTCTTTACTTCTAGCTTCAATTCTCCAAGATGCGATGATACGATAATTCCTTCTTCGCTAATAGAACCTTTATCTTCGCCACGGTTATTGGTAAACTTACCTGTGCTTGGATCTAACTTAATGACATCGCCCTTCTGATTGCCAGACATTTCAGTAAGCATAGTGATTTCCAATGTTGCAGGATTCCAAGTACAAACTGCAATTTCACCATTTTTACCCACCGAAAAAGTCACTGGTTTTGCCTTTGCATCGGGCTGAGGCATTGCACATGCCTTGTTCTGACTCGACTGCTGAGTTTTGTTCTTTACAGCCTTTGCAATTCCACCTAAAAGTTGAGCATCAGCGTTATAACTTACACCAAACATAATGGCTACCATTGCCATTACCTTAAATAAAGTACTCATTCTTACCATAATAATACTATTAAAAGTTATTAGTCAACTTATTACTATTTGCGTACCCAATCGGAAACTTCGTGCCATTCCTTATTTCCGCGTTCTGTGCCGTTTTCACGACCCGACGATTTAGATAAATAATTGAAAGCAACCATATTACGACCATCGGCAAGTTCATAAACAACCCAATAGTTTATTGTATTCACCCATGCTGTACCATCGTAACTTGTTCCCGAAGTATATGTATATTTTTTCTCAACCCATTCACTAGTAAGACCAACAGCGGCAACCTTGCAATTCTTCATTTCGGGATGTTCTTCCCTGTTGAACCCTGCATACGGACGCGACGATTCATATTCCTTTATTTCAGACTCAGTAGCAGCATTCTTCCATACAATCTTGTCTTCCAATTGCTCCTTTGTGTATTTTAGTTCTGGGTCGTAGTGTTTATGCATAATCGTGTATTGCCTCTTATCAAGCAAAAGTGCACCATAAATATATCCTGCAAGCAAACGGCTAACTTTACCAGTATATTTGCCAGAAACATCACCCGAATTTGTACCATCTTCCTTTAAGTTACACAACAGAGAACTACCTCCATTGGAAAGTTTTTTCAGCACTTTATATTCCCAACCGAAAACACCAGCATTCTTTTCCTCAAATTTCAATACACCAAGATGCGGCGATACGATAGTTCCGTCTTCACTTATAGACCCCTTATCTTCGCCACGGTTATTGGTAAACTTACCAGTACTTGGGTCGAACTTAATGACATCGCCTTTCTTATTGCCCGCCATATCTTCAAGCATTGTAATTTCGAGAGTAGCAGGATTCCATGTGCATACTGCCAATTCGCCATTTTTGCCTACAGAAAAAGTAGAAACTGGTGCCTTTGCATCTACCTTTGGAACGCTAGCATCACTACGCTGGTTTTGTGCTTCCATAGCATCCTTTTGGTCAGCATACTGCAACATCCATTCGTAACCAGATGGTACTGATTCTTGCGATTGCGTAGAACTTGAATTAGTATTCTGCTGTGTTTGCGTTGTTGTATTCTGCTGTTTCTGTGTTGTTGTGCCATTAAGAGCAGAATTGGCAGCATTTTTTGCTTCACTTTTAACCTCTTTTTTTACTTTGTCCTTTGCCTTGTCTAAAAGACCGCCCAACTGAGCCTCAGCATTGTAACTAACACCAAACAAAATGGCCATTATTGCCATTACCTTAAATAAATTACTCATTCTTACCATAATATTTTCAAATTAAAAGTTACTAAATAAAAACACTGTCACTCATACGAGTAACCGAAAGACAAAGTTAGGACTACAAGGGAGTTGCGCGTTTGGCAATTTATGACAAAGATTGTGCAGATGGTTACAAAATGCAGGGGGCAAAGGCAAAAAACAGGAAGTGTTGCCCCCATCATTAAGGTCGTTAACGGCCTTAATGGCCCTAACGCAAGGGGGGGCACACCTTTTCTTTTTTGCCTTTTAGCCCAGTTTTAGGTTAACGCCCGTTTGAAGATTTGACAAACTCTTAACTTTTAACTCTTAACTATCAACTACTTTCCCCTATATTCCGTTGGAGATTTTCCGAAGAACTTCTTGAATGCGCGGGTAAAACTCGACTGGTCGTCGTAACCGCAACGGAGCGCAACATCCAAAACGGTAAGCGAAGAATCGGTATCGAGCAGGTTACGAGCCTTCTGCATGCGGATGCTTGTAATATATGCCTGCGGAGTTGTGTTCGCCACTGCTGCCAGACGACGGCGGAACTGCGAAGTACTCATGGCAAGTTTCGACGCCAGTTCGTCAACATTTACGCAAGAAGCGTCAATCTGGTCGTTGATGATGGTCATTGCCTTCGAGAGAAACTGCTTGTCACTCACAGAAATATCTTCAGCATCGGGATTCTCGACCCTGATGATGTTCGCAAACTTTTCGTAAAGTTGCTCGTAATTGTTTTTCAACTCGTTGAAATCTAGTGAAATCTGCTTCAGGCGATTTTGCTGCAACCTTGAACGACGGCGCACGCGCACATAAAAGAACACAATCACACCCAACAGCAAGATTGCCACCGCAATACCTACCGCCAGTATTATATTTCTATTCTTTACCTTTTGGTTTTCGTCCGACAAGTGCTCGTTGTCGTACTCGGCGGTGTAACGGGCAAGGCTCTCAGTAGCACCTTCGTAATAGAGCTTGTTCTTGATGTCGTTGTACTTGTCGAGTTCGATTTTTGCGCTGTCGGGATTTATGTCCCACAATGCCTCGTAAAGACCTTTCCTCGCCTGCAGTTCGTTGAGAGGATTGTTCATCTTGTTGCACCAGTCGGCAGCCTCACGGAAATTATCGACAGCCTGCCTTTTCTGACCGAGAGCCAACAGCGCAGCACCGTTCTGGTTCAACGAGATAGCCAGCGACTGCACATTTCCCGTCTTACGGAAATAAGGTATTATGGTATCGAAAATCTCCACGGCTTCGGCATTCTTGCCCATACCTGCCAAAACAGTAGCCTTTTGTGCAAGTCTGACATTAAGGT
>JBGUHW010000029.1:0-7445 GCA_045112395.1 Bacteroidales bacterium | reverse complement strand
CTTTCAGCGGCTATATGGTCGATTGTCCGCATCTTGAGCGGATGGGTTACGGCGGCGACGGCAATTCCTCGACAATGACCTTGCAGACTATGTACGATGTGCTTCCGACCTACCACAACTGGCTTACGGCATGGGGCGAGTCAATCGATAGCGACGGCTCGCTGGCCTATGTGGCACCATCGTTCCCAACTGGTGGCGGTCCATACTGGTGCGGATTCTTAATAAAAGCGCCATGGCGAACATATCTTAATTATGGTGACCGCCGCCTGATTGACAAGCTTTATGACAAGATGAAACTATGGCTCGGATTTGTCGAAAAGCACAGCAAGGACGAACTTATGCAACCATGGCCCGACACCAAGAAGCGTATGTGGTTCCTCGGCGACTGGCTTGCTCCCGAAGGCGTTGATATGGGCGGCGAGTCGGTGATACACGCAAACAATTGTTTTGTCAGCGAATGCCTTGCCGATATGGTAAAGATGGCAAACTTACTTGGTCGCACCGACGATGCACAAAAGTTCGCCGACAAGCGCAAACGACTGAATGCCGCCATCCACAAGCAGTTCTACCATCCCGAAACACACAGTTATGCCAACGGAACTCCATTCGACAACGCCTACGCACTGCTGACAGGTATTGCCGCTGAGAACAATGTAGCACAAGAAGTTACCGAACAACTAATTGCCGATTCGTACGGAAAATACAAGTCGCACATTGCCGTCGGATTGTTCGGTGTGCCGATCTTCACCGAATGGGCAACAGTTACCAAGCATACCGACCTGATGGCAACCATCTTGCGACAACCCGACTACCCTGGCTACCTATATATGATTGCCAACGGAGCAACAGCGACTTGGGAATCGTGGGGACATGAGCGCAGCCGCGTACACAACTGCTACAACGGCATCGGCACTTGGTTCTACCAGGCGTTGGCTGGCATCCGTCCCGACGAGTCGACTCCCGGCTACCGGCATTTTTTCATCGACCCGCAAACCGCAGACGGCATCAGCTGGGTAAAGGCAACAAAACCAATACCTTTTGGCGACATTTGCGTTGAAATAAATGCAACAGAACTGAACATTACGGTTCCAGTAGGCACTTCTGCGACAATTTACCCAGGCACAACGAAAGAGCAAATTGTTGGTGCTGGGAAGTGGGTGATAAGATAAATTTTACACACATAAAACCACACATAATTGTCCGCAAATTGCACAAAAAAGTTCATTCCGCTCCAGCCGCGGCGGCTTTTACTTTTTGTTGGCAAAAAGTAAACAAAAACCATGTCCGCTGAGTCTGCTTCGCTAAAAATCGGCTTCACTACGCTAAAAGTCAGAAACTTGCCATTTTATGCGCGTTGCGTTTAAGACGCGAACCCGCAAAAACGGCTTCAAACAGACTGACTTTTTACGCTCCGTTTATCCGATTTTCTTAACGCTCACCAGCCAAGGCGGCAATCAAGGTATGCTCACTTCGTGTCGCGAGCTAAATATTGCGGATAATCATTAATTTAACAACCATTAACTTAATGGCGGTTAAGTTAACTTCATGCTATTTCACTAATAAACAGTTTGTTATAAAAAATGACAATTTAAAAATTGTGACAAAAAAGCCATTATTGCCGAAGTTAAACACAATACCAAGAAACTGAATGGAGAAACGCTAATGTCCAAGTCAGAAGTGCTTAAGCCGAATCTTGACGGCTACGAAATTGAATATAGGTTGCTGTCGATGGAGGATATGTAGGAAATGATGAGTGGAAATGTTTCCTCTGTTGTGTAAATTCTTTTCTCAAAATGGCAAATCATCGACAATAACATCTTCGCTTATCTTTATTTCGGTTGTTTTCTTCGTTTCCATTATTTCCTTTATTCTTTTCTTTGTCTCTTCTGACAAATTAGTACAATCATAAAATGCATATTCATCCATATCCTTCACAGAATCAGGAATCTCTACAAAATTTAAATTACGACAGGCTGTAAATATCCTATCAATATATGTAATTGATTTGCCAAATGTAAAAGTACTCAAACCGGAACACCCATTAAATGCTCCCACTTTAATACAAGTAACAGTATCTGGAATTGTAACTTCAGTCAAATATGAACAACACAAAAACGCTCCTACTCCAATTTCAGTAACAGAATCGGGGATTACTAATGTTGTCAATCCACTACAACCCTCAAATGCATAATCGCCAATGCTCGTTACCGAATTAGGAATAGAAACCGATGTAAGACCGCGGCAACCTCTAAATGCGCCATTGCCAATCTCTTTCACTGAGTCTTTCAGCCTTATTTTTCCTTTGCCGTTTGCAAACTCGTGCTCGCGCGTATATACATCAATAAATTGCGACTGTATTTTCTCGGTGGCCTCGTAGTAGAAATAAAAATGGTTGGGCTGTGTTATTGTCATTATTATTCTGTATTAAATAGTTTTTAGGGGTTTATATCCACATATATTTGCTAGTTCTAATAACAGTTTATATTCTTTGTTCAAAACATCCTTTACAAAATATGTATCAATAATATATATGTCATCGTCAGAAATACAAATATGCTTTAATTTTTCCAATTCTTTAATTCTCATTTTTTCATCTTCTTTGCAATTCGAAAATAGTGTCCCACTATTATTATGGCACAGCTCATTTCTTAATGGTCTGATTGTTTTATATATGTAGCCAGAAATTTCTAAGTATTCGCTATTTAATGTAATGTTGTATTTACGAGCAATCGAACTTGGTCTTGCATCATTAATTCCCAAACCATTTTCTTTTGCAATTCTAAATAATAATGATTCGTAATACGCATAAACCATTATTAACATGGATTGATTAAAAATTACATCTATATCATTAGTGTCGTAACGCGCAATCTCTGAATTGTAAATTGACATATAAACTTCATTATCGCCATCTGCATTATCCATAGCAGTCTTTTTCGCTTCTTTCTCTACTTGTTTATTATAATCACTGATAATAGCAGGATACCGTTCTATCATTGATGAGATAATCAAAAATCGATTATTTATCAATCGCAGTATTGGATGTTGTATAGTAAACATAATTTATTCTGATTATTACTCTGGTTGCATAATATTTATTAATTCGGAATGCGCTTTCAATGCATCAGAATATGATTGCAAAAGGTCTTTAACAAACAATTCTTTTTGTTTTGGATACTTAATAACTTTTAAATGCAAACACCCTTGCAGACCGTATTTTTCAATCGTTTCTAATGATTCAGGGAAATGGATGACATTAATACTGTTTCCAAAAATATCAAAGTCATCATCATCTGCATATTCTTCATAATTGAATGCGCCCGCAGAGATTTTTTTACAACCTTCTAGAATATGATATTCTTTATTTTTTAATTCTGCTGGATAACAAATAAGTGTTGTTTTGTCTTTAGAATAAAATGCACCATATTCATCGACGAATACATCTCCAATAATAATATTAGAGTTTTTCACTCCTTTTTCTATTAAATTTTGTTTTATATTAGCATTAGGAACAATAAGTTTTGCATATCTAAAATTAAAATCATTCGAGATTTCATTATTTATGCATATAAAATATGGTGGCTCTTCACCCAATGAACTGTTAAAGGCGAAATTGTCGATATACATCGTTTCTTTAGGAATTTTTACAATAAAATCCTTAGCCAAACAAGCGATTAACCTTGACTTGTCTTTAGTGAGCAGAAGATTATTTTCAACAATAAACGAATTGTTATGTGATATGACATTACAAGAATGCTCACAAAAAGGATTGTCTCCAATATACAAAAGAGAAGAAGGAAATATTACTGTTCTTAAATGGATAATATTAACAAATGCCTTGCTCGCAATACCTTTAGTTCCTTCTTTTATCGACAATTGTTCCTCTGTTTTATCTCCTTTGTAACCAAGACACCATCCATCCAAATATATTATGCCATTGGGTTGTTTGTTATACCAACCTGTTTCCTCAAATGCCCTTTTCCCAATTTTTGTTACAGAACTTGGGATTGTTATTGAATCCAATTTTGTACAATGATGAAATGCATAGTTTCCAATTTCATTAACTGAATTACCAATAACTATTGATTCTATTTCTCTGCATTCTGAAAATGCACTTTCTCCTATTTTTGTTACAGAACTTGGGATTGTTATCGAATCCAATTTTGTGCAATGATAAAATGCATAGTTTCCAATTTCATTAACTGAATTACCAATAACTATTGATTCTATTTCTCTGCATTCTGAAAATGCGCTTTCTCCAATTTTTTTCACCGAGTTAGGTATTACTATTGATCTCAGTCTACAGCATTTAGCAAATGCGCTACAACTAATTTCTGTGACTGATTCAGGTATTTCAACTATGGTCGCAAGTGTTGAACATCCGATTAATTTTGTTTTTGAACGATTAGAATATATAAGGTGTCCATCAACAAATCCATTCACAGACAAAGCATTCCATGGGGACCCTTTTGCAATGCCATTATATACAATGTTTCTTACATTATTAAATGCATATCCTCCAATTTCAGTTACAGAATTGGGGATTGTTACAGAAGTCAGACCACTGCATCCTGAAAATGCAGAACCTCCAATTTCAATCACGGAATCTGGAATATTGATTGAAGTTAGTCCGCTACAATCAACAAAAGCACAAGCTCCAATTTTTGTAACAGAGTTGGGGATATTGATTGATGTCAATCCAAAGCATCCTGCAAATGCATCATCAATCTGCTTTATTCCATCTGGTATTGTATATTCTGTTGCATATCCACAAGGAAAATATGCGAAACAGTTTGCATTATATATAGGTTCTTTCAGCCCTTTGCAACCAACAAATGCTCCAATACCAATTTCCGACACCGAATCTGGAATTATCACATTTGCAAGTTTTTTACAACCAGCAAATGCCTGGTTCCCAATGCGTATCATTGTTTTAGAAATTGCAATTGATGTTAGGCTGCTACATTCGCTAAATGCTTCTTCGCCGATGCTTGTAACCGAATCGGGGATAGTAATATATGTAAGCCTTGTGCACCAATAAAACGCTTTATCGCCTATGTTCGTCACCGAATCTTTCAATCTTATTACACCTCTGCCATTCGCAAATTCGTGCGATATTGAATTTTCATCTATCCATTGTTCATGCAACTTTTCATCCGCTTCATAATATATTGTATGTTGCTCTAAACCTGCATCCTCTATCATTTCAAAAGAACTCATGTTTTTCTGAAAACAAATCATTTTGCATGTCCATTCCTTTTCTGGTATAAATTCATTCGCTTTATATTTGCGAGTAATGATATTAGAACCATTAATTTTACTTGCAAACAAATCCATTCTATTATCTTTCTCATTACCATTATAGTATGGTGCTACGCAAACAAATTGGTTCTTGCCATTCAAATTGTTCTTAATCAGTTCTACAAAATTATAAATGTCAAAACTTAATATGTCCAGTACATTAGAAAGAATATGAAGCGTAGGTGTTTCTTCGCTACAAATAATGTCATTTTCATTTAGGTCATTAAATCCCTTGTTCACGGTCATTATTTCTGCGTCTGGAAAGAACACAGAAGTATGCAGTGCAGCGCGTTTCAGGCAGATTTCGGAAGGTTCAATTAAAGTGATTGTTTTTACCTTTTGCGAATAACGGTTTTTACGAAGGAAATCGGCATAACACATTGTTCCGATGGCTTGCCCGCAACCATAGTCAATAATGTTGATTTCTTCATGCTCAAAGAAATTATCCGACAATTTATCAAAGGCGTAATTTAGTTTTGCTTGGTGCATTTTGCCAAAAGCAAAAATATAGGCGGTCATTTGCGGTTCGGAACCCAAAATATCAATGCCTCTGTTCAATGCCTCATAGAGTTCGTCCTTTAGTTCTTGCGGCAATTCTAGGTAGAATTTGGCAGACAATTCCCTCACTTTGTCGAAAGTGGGATTTGTCATGTATTTCATTTTATAGGCATAGTTGGTATTTGGTTCTATCATCATAATCGTTCTAATTTGCGTTTATTTTTCCATTGTCGTTTCATAATTTTTTTGAGTGCTTCCAATTTCTTATGCTTGCATTTCCGCATTCCTCGCAGAATACCGCAGCATCTTCATTTTCAGCACCGCAAAAACTACAATTCTTCATACCTACTTATTTTATTGGAAGCACAAAGTTAAATGATTTTTGCAATGCGAAAAGGGGATTATTTGTTAAGTTTGCAAAAATATTTGAGAGATGGAATCTAAATGTTGTCTGGATTTGCAATCCAGACAGCGTGAATATAAGGATTTTTAATCCGCTTAAGGTTGTTCTATCTTCGCATTACAAATGCTGATATTCATTTGTGTTGGATTGCAAATCCAACACAACTGCGGTATTGCAGGATAATTTTGCTAAAAATGGTGGGCTTCGGGAGAAAATGACAAAAATAAGGAAGGAAACCAGGACAGGCGGAGAATAGGTGGTTGTCTTGGCTGGTCTATAGCGGCTATAGTCGCTATAGATGCTATAGCCACAAAGGCAACCCAAAGGGCAAACCACCTGCATTATTAGAAAAAATCCCCACCATTTTCCCTGCTCAAAAACACCCTCAAAAAACCTCAAACAAATATTTTAAAACTGAAAATATCTTTGTAAATTTGCGCAAAAATTTTTAAAAATATTTCAAAATGGATATATCTCACATTGAACACATTGGCATCGCCGTTAAGTCGATTGAAGAGACTAAGAAATACTACGAAGGTGTATTGGGTCTCAAGTGCTACGCTATCGAAGAAGTTGCAGACCAAAAGGTAAGAACTGCTTTCTTCAAGGTTGGACAGACAAAAATTGAGCTTCTTGAACCGACAGCAGAAGACAGCACTGTTGCAAAGTTCATCGAGAACAAGGGCGAAGGTATCCACCACATCGCTTTCTGCGTAAACGGTATCGAAAAGTGCCTATCCGAAGCTGAACTCGCTGGTCTGCGCCTTATCGACAAGGCTCCGCGCAAAGGTGCCGAAGGCCTCAGCATAGCTTTCCTCCACCCGAAGTCAACTTTCGGCGTACTCACTGAAATGTGCGAAAACAAAAACAAGTAAATAATCACAAGATGGCTTTAGAAGAAAAAATTAAAAAATTGGTTGACATGCGTGCCGAAGCCCGTCTGGGCGGTGGCGAAAAGCGCATCGAATCACAGCATAAGAAGGGCAAATACACTGCCCGCGAAAGAATCAACATGCTCCTCGACGAAGGCAGCTTCGAAGAAATCGACATGTTTGTAACCCACAGATGCCACAACTTCGGCATCGAGAAGGAATCGTACCTCGGCGACGGCGTCGTTACCGGCTACGGAACTATCGACGGCAGAATGGTTTATGTTTTCTCGCAGGACTTCACCGTAATGGGTGGCTCCTTGTCGGAAACCAACGCCAAGAAGATCTGCAAGGTTATGGATATGGCAATGAAG
>JBGUHW010000028.1:0-14673 GCA_045112395.1 Bacteroidales bacterium | reverse complement strand
TACGCCATACAGTTCTTCGTGCTGTACTTTGCATACCTTATAATGGAAGTGGTGCTAGTCGCAAAATTACTGAAACAAGATTAACATACTAATTTTCAAATCATCAAATCTTCAAATCGTCAAATTTTCAAATAGTATAAAACAAAATTAAAAAAGTGTCGTATAATATTTAGAGTTTATTAATTTGATAAGTGTTTTAATTAGATAAATCATGGACGAAGAAAAGACCAGATATTCGCAAGAAGAGCTTGAGGAATTCAAGGAAATAATTCTCAAGAAGTTGGAACGTGCACAGGCTGATTTCGACTTGTACAAGAGCATGCTCACCAAGGAAGACATGAACGACATCGATGATACTTCACCAACTTTCAAGGTTTTGGAAGAAGGTCAGAATGTACTGTCAAAAGAGGAGATTGGCCGTATTGCCCAACGTCAACTGAAGTTCATACAGAACTTGCAGGCCGCACTTTTCAGAATTGAAATCGGCACCTACGGTATCTGCCGTAAGACTGGCAAGTTAATTCCAAAAGAGAGATTGAGAGCTGTTCCTCATGCAACACTTTGCGTAGAAGCAAAACAAAACAGATAACAAAAAAAGACCGTTAAGGTCTTTTTTTTGTTTCTGGGTTTTCAATGTTTTGGGCTTGAAGGCACAAAGGCTAACAGGCTAAAAGTCAATTGACTTTTAGCCTTTTCTTCCTCCAGCCTTTTACCCAACCTTCAGCTCGGCGTAGCAAATCGTAAATCTAAAATCGTAATTCGTAAATCCTTTTGCATCTTGTCAGCAACCTAGAAACTAAGAAACCTAGAAACCATGAAACTTTCTTGCAACCTGAAACATGAAACCAGAAACAATCATAGATTTCTTGAATCATTGAACCTTTAGCTCAGCGTAGCTAATTTTTAAATCTTTTTGTTCAACGAAAAACATTATTTCTTACATTTGCCAATCGAAAATAATTTTAAAACAAAATATCATGTATAACGATTTTCAAGCTTATCTACAGAAGGAAATAGCCGGAATCAGAGAAGCCGGTTTGTACAAGAATGAACGCATCATCGCATCGCCACAGGGTGGTGAAATCACATTGCAGGACGGAACCAAGGTTCTCAATTTCTGCGCAAACAACTATCTTGGTCTTGCCAACAATCCACAGCTCATCGCTGCTGCCAAGGAAGCCATGGATACCCACGGCTACGGTATGGCATCGGTAAGATTCATCTGCGGTTGCTCCGACCTCCACAAGGCTCTCGAAAAGAAGATTGCTGAATTCTTCGGCACCGAGGATACTATCCTCTACGCTGCTTGCTTCGATGCTAACGGCGGTGTTTTCGAACCATTGTTAGGCGAAGAAGATGCTATCATCTCCGACTCTCTTAACCACGCATCAATTATCGACGGTGTCCGTTTGTGCAAGGCTCAGCGTTTCCGCTATGCTAACGCCGACATGGCCGACCTCGAAGAAAAACTCAAGGAAGCACAGAAGTGCCGTTTCCGCCTGATTGCTACCGATGGTGTATTCTCGATGGACGGAAATGTTTGCCCGCTCGACAAGATTTACGAACTCGCAAACAAGTACAACGCAATGGTAATGGTTGACGAATCGCACTCAGCAGGTGTTGTCGGAAAGACTGGCCGCGGTGTAACAGAACGCTACAACCTCCGTGGAAAGATTGAAATTCTTACCGGTACTCTTGGCAAGGCATTCGGTGGCGCAGTTGGCGGTTTCACAACTGGTAAGAGAGAAATCATCGAAATGCTTCGTCAGCGTTCGCGTCCATATTTGTTCTCCAACTCAATACCGCCAATGGTAGCCGCTGCTGGCTGCAAGATGGTTGACATCATGTCGAGCACCAACGAGTTGCAGGACAAGTTGCACAGCAATACCGACTACTTCGTAGCAAAGATGAAGGCTGCTGGCTTCGACATCAAGCCAACCGAATCTGCAATCTGCGCTGTAATGCTTTACGATGCAAAACTTTCGCAGGACATGGCAGCAAAACTTCAGGAAGAAGGCATCTATGTAACTGGCTTCTACTATCCTGTAGTTCCGAAGGGACAGGCTCGTATCCGCGTTCAGATTTCGGCAGCACACGAAGTTGCTCATCTTGACAAGTGCATCGCTGCATTCACCAAGGTTGGCAAGGAATTCGGTGTTATCAAATAGAGAATAAGAACTCATTAGTATAAAAGTCCGGCAATTGTCGGACTTTTTTTGTGCTCAATAACAACTCCCCCGACATAAGACAAAATGCAAAAATGTTATAGCAAAAACATCTTACGAGCAATATATTTCATAAAGTATTACCAACAGACAAAAAAAATTAAACAAATAAACTTGCCGTATCAAAATGTTTAATATTTTTGCCGCGCGATTTTTCGCGACTATACTTTATTGACCTTATGCAATTTTTTGTATGAAGAAAATTTTATTAATTACTATTTTCTGCATATCATTGTTCGGTATGCAGAAAGGATTTTCGCAAGTTACATTGTCGGTATGGAATGGATCCGCCATTGATACTGCATGGTTCCACGACAATAGAAACGCAAGTGAATTTTATATTTGGACAGGTGCACAACTTAAAGGTCTGTCGATATTGATTAATTCCTACGAGACATTTGCAGGAAAGACTGTCCATGTCCAAAATCCAGACTATCCGGATGAGCCTGTTGTAATCGACTTGGACAACAAGACTTGGAAGGAAATTGGTACTGGCTATCAAGGGCGCGAATTCCAAGGTGTGTTTGATGGTCACAACTGTGTTATTAAAAACATAGTTACATCTCCTACGGGATGGAAATCATACATAGGACTGTTTGGCTCAATAGTGTCAACAAGTGCAGGTTCTGCAGGTGTACAAAATGTTAATGTAACAGGAAGAGTTATTTCCCACTGGGGCACTATAGGTGGTATTGCTGGACAAATTAAAGGAACAGCATCAAACAGAGCTTTTATTAGCAACTGTACCTTCAACGGAGAGGTAACAGGTTCTAGCACAATCGGCGGTATTGTTGGAAATCTTAATGAATACAGTGACATTAGCGATTGTGCCGTATCAGGAACTATTACTGGTTTCGAAAGCACAGTAGGTGGTATCATAGGTAATACAGCAGGTAACTCTGCTGCCCTAAATAATATTACGGGTTGTTCGAATGCCGCTTGGGTAACTGCTCCAGAAGTAACTGGAGGTATTGCTGGTACTATGAGTAACTCCAATATAAAATATTGCCACAACGGCGGCTGCGTGTATGGAAATGCGACCACCACAGGTGGTATAATAGGCAACCGTGCCAATGCCTCAAACAGAAACATACAATACTGCATCAATACAGGAACTGTCAATATGGGTGGTAGTATTAATGGTAATACAACTGACAAAACGGGTATCTCGTATTGCTACTACGACAATCAGCGAAGCAGAGTTGGTGGCGTTAGAGGAACTGATCATGCCAATTATGCATTAGGTTTAACCCATTCTCACCTCGTTGCTGCTTCTGACGATGCTATGCCTGATGGTTTAGGAGGAACTGCAAGCGAATGGACAAGTCATTTTACATTCAAGGCTGGACATTATCCTATTCCAAAGAATCTTGCTACCAAGACTGCTGCAATCATAGCATCAGTGCCTATCTATTTGCCCGAACAACCTATAGCATATTACAATGCTCCTGCATCATTCACATTGGCAAGCGGATACGAATACACTAACGACAATCCCGACATCATTACAATAGTTGGTACTGATGCAACCGTAGGTCCTACCGAGGGCGTTGCTCTTATCACTGTTACCAACACAGGAGCAGGACTGAGAGATGATGAAATTTGGAGCAAGACTTTCATCATTGAAAATCCATACACATCTGCACCAGAACTTACAATTGGAAACATAAGCGAACTTGAAGCATTTCGTAATGCAGTTAATGCTGGAGCTTCAGGAAAGTATCAAGGAATATCGGCATACAATGGATTCAAGGGGGTCATTATAAAGATTACCGACGACATAAATATGGGAGGCATTAGTAGCTGGTCGCCTATCGGAACATACGAGAATCCTTTCAAGGGTACACTCGATGGACAGTGCCATTTGCTAAGTAATCTTACTGTTGAAAGAACAGCCCACAATTCAGGACTTTTTGGTGTTGTCAATAGTGCAAAAATCAAAAATATAAAATTGACAGGTAATGTAAATTCAAGCACCTTATATGTCGGCGGTTTTTGTGCGCGCACAAAGGGTTCCTATCAAGACTCTACAGTATTTAGCAACTGCCATTTTTACGGATCTGTCCACAACACAAGTTACTACATTGGTGGTATAATAGGCTATGCTGGAAGCTATTGTGCTGTAGAAAACTGTTCTGTAGGTGGTAATATAACAACATCATCCTACAACTGTGGTGGTATAATAGGACAGTCTGGTGGTTACATTAGGGTAGAAAATTGCATCAACATTGCCGAAGTAAAAGGTCTTACACAAGTAGGAGGCATAGTAGGATATTCGAATAGTTATACAGTAATACGAAACTGCTTAAATGCTGGTAATGTATATGGTACTTCTGAAAATACTGGCGGTATAATTTCATATATCACACTGGGCAAAAATACAACTGGACAAATAAAAGATTGTATTAATACAGGAACAGTAAGTTCTGGTGGAAATATAATTGGTGTAAAAAATACATCGGCTGAAGGATGTGTTCTTACAACCACAAACAATTTGTACGACAATCAGCGTTCTGTCAGATTAGGCACAAACGCAGGAAATATTGATGGCACGGTATCGAAGACCACATCCGAACTTTTAGCCCTTACATCAGGAACTTTCAGCGATAAATGGAACTATGTAGCCGACTGCTACCCTACACCCAAAAATGTCGGTTGCGATGATCCTGCAGATGCTATAAATAACCTAGTGATAGTTGCAGCTGCACCTGCAATATTCAATGGTGGTGACAACTACACCAACTTGAGCCACAATGTCACTCTTGGTGCAAATGTGACTTGGGGTAGCAACGAACCCGACATCATATCAAATACAGGTGTTGTATCTACTAATTACGGTGCAGCTATTCTTACCGCAAGCAAGAACGGGTTGGAAGATTTAAGTTTCAGGAAAAAGGTTTTAGTAAGTGTTGCAGATATACACGATCCTTTGATGATTACTAGTGCCGCAGAATTAGCAGAATTCCGTGATGCTGTAAACGCAGGCCTAGATGGTTCGTACAAAGGAAACATGAATCTTGACGGATACTGCGGAAAAAGATTCCAACTTTCAGGCGACATATCACTTACCGACCCCGAATGGGAACCTATAGGAACAACAGACAATCCTTTCCGCGGCGAATTTGATGGAGCCGGACACAAAATAAGCGATCTTAATGTATCAAGAACAGTTGGTTATTCTGGTCTTTTCGGATATGTATATTCAAGCTGCGGTGGTGGCATAAAGAACTTAGTTGTCGAAGGAACCGTTTCGGGAACATCGTATGTGGGAGGTATTTGCGGAAGTGCCGTAGGTCTTAACACAACCACTTATTGTACAATTGAGAACTGCCACTTCAATGGCGAAGTAAGAGCAACAAGTTCGTACTCTGGCGGTATTGTCGGATATATGGGCAACTATACTAAAACCAAGTACTGCACAACTACAGGAAATGTTTTCAGTACAAGTTCGTATGTCGGCGGTATCGTGGGAAGAACCTATGGATATGCTAGTTCTGATATTACCACCTTCTGTACATACAAACGCGACAGTGTGATCAACTGCATAAACAATGCAATAGTTACAGGAAATAGCGTAACAGGCGGTATATGCGGACAAAACGTTATGTCGTTTGTAGGTTACTGCCTCAATGCCGGTGAAGTAAAAGCAAGATCAAATGCAGCAACTTTTGGTGGAATCGTAGGAACTAACGACATTGCTCGTGGTCAGGTATCACAATGCCTCAATGTATATAACTTCAACGGATTCGAAGGCAACATAATTGGCGTTGACAACGATACCGTAACTACAATTTGCCCACGCACTGATGCCGACAGGAATTTCTACGATTCATTACACTGCGCAATTGGAGTAAAGAATGAATCTAACGGCACTGGATTACGCACATCGGAACTGGTTGTTTCTTCCAATGGCACACTACCTTCCGGTCTTTCTTCTTACTTTACAGCAGGTAAGTGGTGGCTGAAGGCAGGTTATTACCCTATGCCTATTAATGCCACCGATGCAACGTACGCAATTGCATTGAATCCGACATTGGTCGCTGGTACACCAGCCACACTCGCCATAGGCGGTGCTGGCACAGATGTAACAGACCCCGACTATGTAAACACCAACCAGATGACTACACGCAACTTCACAGTTGTTACATCCGATGGACAGACATTGACACCGCTTGACGATGGAATACTTGAAGTTTCTGGAAGTACGGTGGAAGTTACAAATCCTAACTACAGAAGAACCTCTCTTACCGTTACAATAGGAAACTACAGCAAAGTAATGTACTTTGCAAATAGCTTGTATGTACCGCCAATCGCAATACGAGATATAACAGAATTGAGAAATCTCCGCGATGCAGTAAACAGAGGTAGCATCGGTTCATTTATGGCTTGCCTGTACGATGAAGAAACTGGCAAACCTAAGAAAAAAATGGTAAATGGAGTAGAAACTGGCGAATACGACATTGAAGAGGCCTTCAATGTAAACGGATACAAGGGCGTTAATTTCTATCTTGTAAATAATGATGGTTCGTCCATTACACTTGATTTAACCGACAATAACTGGTCTCCAATAGGAACATCCACCTATATATTCAAGGGTAGCTTCCACGGAAAAGGCAGTACAATTAAAAATCTAAGGACAAACACCAGCTATGCTGGCATTTTCGGATATGTAGAAGGCAGTGTAATCGAGAACCTTAATGTACTAGGAATCGCGTATGTTAATCCAACCACTGGTGCTATAAGCTATGATGGCAAGATGGTTTACGGCTCTTCCTACATAGGAGGCTTGGTTGGTTTTGCTAAAAATGCAAAAATCAAAAATTGCCATGTATCTGCTATTGTCAATGGTACCGGTTCGTATGTGGGTGGCATCTGCGGAAAATCAGTTGGCACAAAATTCGAAAATAGCGACTTCTCAGGCAAGGTTATTGCAACTGTTGACTATGCCGGTGGTATTTGCGGATACTTGACAGATTCCGACTCAATTATTTATTGTACAAATGCAGCAACCGTTTCGGGAGCAAGCTATGTTGGTGGTATTGCAGGAAATATCGACAATCATTCTGTCATTAAATACTGCAACAACGGTGGTAATGTTTCGTCAACAACTGAAATTACTGGCGGTATATGCGGTAATATGGATAACTCGTCTATGATAAATTTATGTATTTCTACAGGTGGCGTTAACATTGGAGGTGCAATACTCGGAACAAAGGATGGTGCTTCTACTATTAACAATTGCTACTACGACACACAAAGATGCGACAGGATTGGTGGTGATGGAACTACGGGAAAACTTACATCAGAGATGCTAGGAACTGCATTAAGAACTTCTTTGGGTCCCTCTCATTGGGTATTTACGACCTCTCTCTACCCTATTCCAAAGAATCTAGATGGAAAAGCGGGTGCAATCCTTGCTGCCATACCTCTGACTCTCGATGAGAGAGGCAATGCCACCAATCATCAGACATATCGTGAAGTAAGCAAGAATTTCGACCTTGTTGTTCCATCGGGAGCATCTTGGGCAACCAGCTGCGTTCGCAATGATGAAACAGACAGGACTTACCTAACAATAACAAGCAATGTTCCTACTGTTGATGGTTCGGAGAACGATTGTGCAAATATCTTTGTAAAACTCAACGATAATTACCACGTAAAATCATTCTTCGTACAGAACCCGACTATTGAAAACCCAATACTCATCGAATCGTTGACTCAATTCATAAAATTCAGGAAGGCTGTCAATGATGGTGAAATAGGTTCGTATAAGGGTATTGTAAACGAAGGTGGTTTTACAGGAAAGAATTTCAAGTTAACTGTGCCTATCGACCTTGCAACAGGCACCGATGTAAATGTTAAAGACGATTTCTTACCAATTGGTACATCAAAATATCCGTTCAAGGGTAATTTCGATGGTGATAACAATACCATAAGCAACTTCACGATAAACGGCAACGGCACAAACAATAACTCTCCTACATCATATCGTGCACTATTCGGATATGCAATTGGCTCGACAATTGAAAACATTAAGATAAGGTGCACATCAGATGGCATTTCTGGTTCCTCGTATGTTGCAGGTATTTGCGCATATATTCGCGGTGTAGATGGCGACAACTATGCCAACATTAGGAACTGCTCGTTCATCGGCAAAATTTCATCTACCAGCAGTTATGTGGGAGGTATCTGCGGTTATGCATACTACTATACCAACATCGACACCTGCGAAGTTGCCGGCACAATAAACGGCGGTTCTTCATATACTGGCGGTATAGTTGGATACGCAGGCGGTAGCTCCGACTACAGGAATTATGTACGCAGCTGTATAAATGTTGCTGATGTAGGTGGTATCAACCTTGTTGGTGGTATAAGCGGCAACAATGCAACAACCGATATCCTGTTCTGCGAAAACGGAGGAAACATCAACGGTGCAGTTTACAGCACAGGTGGTATATCAGGAAGCAACAGCGGAGATATTTTGTACTGCCTTAATACATCAAATGTAAGTACCGGCGGTGCAATCACAGGAAATGGAACAAACTGCCACTATAACTACTACGACAGGACAAGGTGCTCAGTAAATGGTATTGCAAACGACCGTAACATAAGCAGCGACAGCGAAGGTGCTGCTATGGGACTTACACCTCAGCAAATGACAGGAACAAGCCCATCGGGACTTACTGGCACAAACTGGAGCAATACATACTGGAATTTCGTAGATGGAAGATTCCCGACACCAAAGAATCATTCATCTAACATAACAGATGTTGCTGCAATGCCAATCTTCGTAAACGAGCCAGAACCTGCACAAGTATGGAATGGAACTCTTCTTGACTTTACATTAGGTTCGTCTGAAAATATCTGGACAAGCGAATGTGATTACGATTATGTAGTTATAAATCCTGCCAATCTGCCAACTGCCACTGTTGATGCAGGAACCAATATTCCAGCAGGAGAAATGGGTTCAGCAATAATTACAGCAACAATTGGTGAGGCTCACAAGAATTATATTGTTACATCTGCAAATCCCCCCGACAGCCTTTCAATCAAGAACTATACAGAACTTGTTGCCTTCCGTAATGCAGTAAACGCAAGAGGTACTGGTAAATACAAGGGTGTACTTAACAGCAATGGATATGTAGGCATCACATTCTACATCATAGAAGATATAGTAGTTGAAGACTCTGAAGGTCCTTGGGTTACAATAGCAAATGAACCAAGTTCATTCTTCGGCGGAAATATCAATGGAAAGGATGATAATGGTGTTATACATACCGTATCCAACCTTAACTTCAATACAGCCGACGAAGAAAATCTTTCATATTATGGTGGCTTTATCGGCAGGGTATATAATGGATACATTAAGAATCTTATTGTTAGAACAGGCAATTCATCCTATACAAACAAGACAAAGACAGACGGACATTTCGGCGGTATATGCGCATATATATCGGGACAGTCGGCAACTCTATTGGGCGAAATAGAAAATTGTAAATTCTATGGTCCTGAAGACGGCACAATCACAACACAACGCGACAATAGTACAGGCGGTGTTTGCGGTTATGCTGCAGGTTGGACAAAAATAAGCAACAATAAAAACTACGGCAACATAGCCGGAGGAAACTACACAGGTGGTGTTGTTGGATACATGAACAATACTTCTGGCGCTTATGTAAACTTTACCAACTGCCGCAACGAAGGTAATATAACTTATATATCTAACAGCAAACAATACATAGGCGGTGTATGCGGACGCTACTACTCAACAGGAACAATGACCAACTGTGAAAACTACGGCAATGTAATTGGAGGAACTTATGTTGGAGGTATTGCTGGTGGACAAGGCGGTACTAGCACATACAATGCAATAATAACCAATTGTATCAACTATGGTGATATAAGCACAACTGCGAACAGAGATTACTATGGAGGTATAACAGGTTATTCTACAGACTTCTCAACAATTACATACTGCGCAAACAGCGGAAACATAACAGCTAAACAACATGTTGGCGGTATAAGCGGTCTGTTCAGCAAAGCTGCCGCTGAGAAGGAAAATATTATTAAATATTGTTCAAACACCGGTGAAATTAATGGAACCAAGTATGTTGGCGGTATCTGCGGACGCAATGCAAAAACTACAATCAGTTTCTGTGTTAATGGTGGAAATGTAAGAGGAACAACAGCCGAACTCGGTGGCATCATCGGGGAAAACGGTACAGAATCAGCAACCAAGAGCAACCTTTCAACCGGATGCATAGAACATAGAGATAACCTAAAACCTACTATTGGTGGTTCAATATGCGGTAAAAACGCTGGTAGCTTGGGTGACAACAAGTACGACAAACAACGCAGCAAGCGTTTAGGTCTAGGCTCATCATCTGCAGATGATGCATCAGCAATGGGATACACAACATCAGAACTAACAGGCACTTCCCCATCGGGAATGTCTGGCGTATGGAATTCTGACAACTTCAGCTTTGCTGCCAATATGTACCCACAGCCTAAGGGTGTAAGCGGAAGCACTCCTTCAATACTTGCTTCAACACCGATATTTATTACAGAAATTCCTGCTGTAGAAATCTACGATAGCGTATGGAACGACTTTACATTGTCAACCGAAAACAGCGTTGCATGGTCGGTTGTAGAAGATCCTGCCAACATTGCAATATCAGGAGCAGATGCTACTATAACCCGTATCTGCGATGAAGATGTTCCTCAAACCTTGCTGGTAACAAAGGATGGTGTAAGCAAGAAGGTAAAAGTAATAATCGCTAAGTACGAATCGCCAGAACTTGCTGCAATAACAACAACCCCAGCAGTAGGTAGTGGAGTATGCCTAGGTCAGAAAATAACTCTTGAAACAACATCTGGATACGATACATACGCATGGGCAGGTGCAAACCTTCTTTCTGCTGACACATACAACGTAGAAGCCCAACCGACCATTAGAACAACTTATACAGTTACTGCAACAAACGGTCACAATTGTACTTCAACTGTAAACATTACAATTACTCCAGACAATAGTCCTACTCCAAAAACGACATCCAACAATTATGTATGGACTGGCGCAATAAACGATGCATGGAATACTAACAACAACTGGGTATTGTACAATAATTCTACACACCAGTATCAAATTCCAGCTACAGCTCCAAATGCTAGCACACACAATGTTTTCGTAGAGCAATACGGCACAAGTTGTGTAAGCAACTGGGCTGATGCAAGCAACGATATTGCACTCAACAACATAACAATCGGTGAAAATGCCGAAATGACAGTAGAAGCCAACAAGAACCTGACAGTATCTGGAAATATTGATAATACAGGAACTCTAGATCTGCTAGGCGATGTAACATTTAATGGTACTGCTCGGCAGACATTATCAGGTAGCGGAACATTGACAATCAATAATATTAATGTCAACAACACTCACTCTGATGGCGTTATAGCAGAAAACACCCTGGACATTACAGGAAATGTTACAGTGGGCAACAACTCCAAATTGAATGTAACAGGTACTGCTATATTAAACGGAAATGCAACACAGACATTATCAGGAACAGGTTCAATGGCTGTTTCAAATATTGTATTCAACAACAGCAACGGATTCAATGCTACTGGCCTCGAAAATAACTTAGCTGTTAACACATCTGCAACATTTACCAACGGTATATACGATGGAAACATGGTATTTGGCAAATCTGCAAATGCGATAGATGCTAGCAGGATTAGCTATGTTAACGGTGAGGTTTCTAAGACCGGTAACGGCGACAGTTTCATATTCCCGACTGGTAACGACAATGTATATGGTCAAATAGAAGCTATTGTTGGAGACGAAGACAAGGCAACAATCAGATTCCACCACAAATCAGGCCACGGATTCTCAGAATCAGAATATCCTCGCTGGTGGAATTTAGCAGATATGAACCCAGACAACAATCCACAATTCGACCATGTAAGCAACTTCGAATACTGGGATGTCTTCGCTTCTGCAGATTTGACGGATGCTACCCTTTCAATATATGCAGGAGATGCTAACGACCATTTCAGTACACCGACCAGCTTCGATATTGCAAACATATACGGAGCAATGTATAAAAATGGTCTATGGAGAAATATTGGTGGCGGTTCGGGATCAGTTTCCCCATATGGCGAAACAATAATTCTGGAAAATGTCACAATACTTGGAAATAGTTCGCGTAGTCTAGAATTCACAAAAACATCTATCGGCTCAAAGAGCCAGGAGACAATTCTTCCTATCGAACTCCTGTCGTTCTCGGCTCACTGCAATGGAAATACGATAGACATAGACTGGTCAACAGCATCGGAACGTAACAACGATTACTTCATTTTGGAGAAATCGTTGGATGCTATTAATTTCAACGAAATTGCACGCATAGCAGGAGCAGGAAAGTCAATCGAACAAATCGACTACAGCTATACCGATTACGACTACTACGGCGGTGATGTTTACTACCGCTTGGTACAGGTTGACTACGATGGAACAAAGACTTATTCGGAAATAATTTCAGCGAAATGCTCGAACTGGGAGACAGACCCGAATATTTCGGTATTCCCGAATCCGTTCTCAAGCGAACTTACAATTGTTCTCGAGAACTTCCGCAACGAACCTGCAACCATCGAAATATTCGACGTAATGGGTAGAACTATCAAGCAAATGCAGGTTGATTCACCACACAATGAATACGAGACCTCATTCAACCTTGATAATATTCCAGCAGGAATATACAATGTCAGGGTTAGAACATCAAGTTCTACTTTGAACAGACAAATTGTTAAAGAGTAAGAAGAAAAGATAGTAGAGTAAGAATTAGGGGCAGGTTCAAACTTGCCTCTAATTTTTTTATCACAACTTCACCACAGTTATTCCATCTCCGCCAAACCTTATGTCCTCATCGCTTATAGACTTTACCTGCGGAACTGTTTTGAGGTACTGGCGGATATTCTGACGCAAAATGCCATTCCCTCGTCCATGAAGAATCTTCAATTCATGATGACTGAGCATCACCGCTGCATCTACCAACTCCTCAATCTTGCGCAAAGCCTCATCGGTGCGGTCACCACGAACATCAATGTATGGTTTGAAATTTAGTGCTTTCTCGGAATACAAGGCCGATGCTGATGATTGCTTGCGCTGGTTGGCATACTCTTCCTGCGACACTTTCTGCAGACGGTCTAAGGCAACCGACATATACAAACTTCCAAAACAAACTACAGCCGTCTTGTCGGTAAGACCTGTGACATCCCCTATCGCCTCCTGCCCTGCCAGACGCACCTTGCTACCAATATTTATCTTGTCCTCATCGATAGGAACCATTTCCAACTTTTTCTCATTTTCGCGAGCCAACTTGCGCGCCTCACGCTCCTCAATTTTGCGCTTCACATATTCGTATTTGCGTGCAAATTCGTTCTCATCAACCTCCTTCGACTTCTCAAAATCCTCCTTGAACTGCTTTATCTCCTCGCGAACCTCACGAGTTTTATCCTTGTCGGCATTGGTGCGCTTGATTTCCGATATGGTATTTTCAATCTGTTTGTTCACACCGTTGAGCAACTGTTCAGCCTCCGAACGCGCACTTTCAATAATCTGCTTGCGCCTAGTCTTAATGATTTCCAATTCCTCCAGATTCTTGCGCAACGCCTCGTCAACCTTCTTGCTCTGCTCGTTTACCTGCTTGCGCTTGCGCTCCCAATAGCGCTTATCGCGCATAAGTTCACGCAGAAAGCGGTCTATATTCATCTGCTGGGTACCCGTCTTCTCCACAACTTTGCTTATTATCGCCTCTGGCAGCCCTATCCTACGCGCAATCTCCACAGCATACGATGAACCTGGAATTCCAACCTCGAGGATAAATGTTGGCTGCATATTGGTATGGTCAATCAGCATGGCACCATTGATAATGCCATCGGCTTCGGCAGCAAAAACCTTCAAATTAGTATAATGCGTGGTTATCATTCCGAAAGTCTTGGATGCATTCAGCTGTTCAAGTATTGCCTCGGCAATTGTTCCGCCGATAATCGGATCGGTACCGGAGCCGAACTCATCAATGAAAAGCAATGTCCGCGGACCCGCATTTTTCAGGAAATGCTTCATGTTGACAAGATGGGAACTATATGTACTTAAATCATTTTCGATGGATTGCTCGTCACCTATATCAAGCATGATTTCAGAAAAAATGCCGAACGAAGATGCTCCGCCAACAGGCACTGGTAGTCCGCACTGCAACATGTACGAAAGTATGGCGGCTGTTTTCAGACAAACACTTTTACCTCCTGCATTTGGACCAGAAATCAGCAAAATGCGGTTTTCGGAATCAAGACGGAAAGTTGTGGGTACAATTTCGCGGTTTTCCTTTTTGAGCGTAAGGTACAGAAGCGGATGCTTTCCGCGCACTATGTCAAGGCATGGCTCATCATGCAC
>JBGUHW010000027.1:0-8791 GCA_045112395.1 Bacteroidales bacterium | reverse complement strand
GGTGCTGCTCGTTGGTGGCGGTGTCGGCGTGGCTCCGTTGCTGTTCACGGCAAGGTATATGCAGAGGTTCGGCTTCCGTCCCGATATTCTGCTCGGTTACCGCAGCAAGTCCAACATTTTGCGCAAGGAGGTTTACGAGCAGTACGGCAATGTGTTCTATGCCACCGATGACGGCAGTTTCGGTGAAAAGGGAACAGTAATGGACCACTCGATTTTCAAGTCGGAGAATTTCCCATATACCGAAATCCTTGCCTGCGGACCGGAACCAATGATGCGTGCGCTTGCAAAATGGGCGTTGGAGCACAATGTCGAGTGCGAGGTTTCGCTCGAAAACAAGATGGCTTGCGGAATCGGCGCTTGCCTGTGTTGCGTACAGAATACCAAGGAAGGTCACAAGTGCGTATGCACCGAGGGGCCAGTGTTTAATGTAAAACAATTGCTATGGTAAACTTGAATGTAGATTTTAACGGATTGAAGCTGAAGAATCCCGTGATGACAGCATCGGGAACTTTCGGCTTTGGACTAGAATATGCCGATTTTGTTGACCTTGAACGACTAGGCGGCTTTGTGGTAAAGGGAACGACCTTGCATCACCGTGAAGGAAATCCTTATCCGCGTATGGCCGAGACCGCTTCGGGAATGTTGAACGCTGTCGGACTTCAGAACAAGGGTGTGGATTATTTCTGCAAAGAGACTTATCCGCAGTTGAAGGACTTGAAAACCAATGTCATTGTAAATGTAAGCGGTTCGTGCATTGAAGATTATGTAGAGACAGCGCGTCGGGTAGGGGAACTGCCCAATATTCCAGCCATCGAGCTTAACATATCCTGTCCTAATGTGAAGGAAGGCGGTATGGCTTTCGGTACCGACCCGAAATCGGCAGGAGAAGTTGTAGCTGCTGTGCGCAAGGCATACGGAAAGCATCTGATGGTTAAGTTGTCGCCTAATGTAACCAACATTGTATCAATAGCTAAGGCTGTTGAAGATGCTGGTGCCGATTCGGTTTCGCTGGTCAACACCTTTTTGGGAATGGCCATCGATGTCAGGACTCGCCGTCCGAAACTTTCGACCATAACAGGTGGAATGTCGGGACCTGCGATAAAGCCGATTGCTGTGCGTATGGTTTGGCAAGTCGCTCAGAATGTGAAG
Source organism: Bacteroidales bacterium (assembly GCA_045112395.1). Classification (GTDB taxonomy): domain Bacteria; phylum Bacteroidota; class Bacteroidia; order Bacteroidales; family ML635J-15; genus Bact-19. The sequence continues at coordinate 7,642 of JBGUHW010000027.1, read as the reverse complement.
ATTCCAGTTTGTGGACTTGGCGGAATTGTTACTGCCGATGATGCGATTGAATTCCTACTTGCCGGTGCATCATGCATTCAGGTAGGAACAGCGAATTTCCTGTATCCCGATGCAACAATGCGCGTACTTGATGGAATCGAATATTACTGCGAAAAATATGGCGTAAAGGATATTTCAGAACTTATTGGCGGAATGAAGCAATGAAAAAGTTTGTTGTAATATTATTGATGCTTGTGTTCTCGCTGTCAGGGAATTGTGCCTATCTGCTCGTTCCTATGGATGATTCGCAGACCGACCATCTGAAGGCTTACGGACTTACTTACTGGTCGTTGGAGCAGGGACTTGAAGCTTGGTGGTTGCTTAACTATCGTGGCGGAAGTTTCATAATTGGCTTTTCCTCAGAGGCTGAGCGCGAGTGCATTTTGCGAAATGTGTCGTATGAGATTATTGCAGATGCGCAGAAGAATGCCATTTTCAATGACATTTCGGCACCATCTGTCAATCAGGATGCTGTGAAGTTGGAAAAAGCACCGAAGATTGCCGTTTATACGCCACCTATTTCGCAACCTTGGGACGATGCCGTGACTTTGGCATTAACCTACGCCGAAATCCCATACGACAAGATTTACGATACCGAAATCATTGAGGGCAAACTCGCTGAATATGACTGGCTTCACCTTCACCATGAGGACTTTACAGGGCAGTATGGAAAGTTCTATGCATCGTATGCCCGTATGCAGTGGTATCAGGAGCGTCAGAAATTGAGCGAAGAGGAAGCAGCAAACCTTGGATTCAGCAAGGTTTCAAAATTGAAACTAGCTGTGGTATTGGCAATTAAGCAGTATGTTTTCAACGGAGGCTTTATGTTTGCTATGTGTGCCGCAACCGATACTTTCGACATTGCACTTGCTGCTGCCAATACCGATATATGCGAATATATGTTCGATGGCGATGCTATGGACCCTAATGCTCAAAAGAAACTTGATTACGAGAATTGCCTTGCCTTCCAGAACTTTACGGTAAAGACAAATCCGTACGAGTACGAGTTTTCCGACATTGATGTTACGCAGTCGAAACGAGCAGGTACAAACGAGGACTATTTCTCGCTGTTTGAGTTTTCGGCAAAGTGGGATCCAGTTCCGACAATGCTCTGCCAGAACCACGCGGCTCTCATTCATGGATTTATGGGGCAGACGACCGCTTTCAAGCGTGACCTTATTAAGCCTAATGTGCTGATAATGGGCGAGAACAAGTCGATGAACGAAGCACGATATATTCACGGCGAATATGGTCAGGGAATGTGGACTTTCTATGGCGGACACGACCCCGAGGATTATAGGCATTATGTTGGAGACGAGAAAACCGACTTGTCGCTTTATCCAAATTCGCCAGGTTACAGGCTGATTCTCAACAATGTATTGTTCCCAGCTGCTAAGAAGAAGAAACAGAAAACATAGGATTAAAAACGTGGGAGTACTCGGTTTCAATAATATAAGTTGTTGTTATGGACGGTCGGTAATATTTCGCCCCCTGAGCTTGTCGAAGGGAAGAAACATTATTGACAGAATTTATATTCAATCCGACACTTCGACAGGCTCAGTGTGCAGGTGTTATGCTTGATTATAAGAAAAGAGTGTTTGCCATATTATTATTCGTCTTTGTCGCCATTGGCGCGAATGCCCAGTTTTTTGACAATACTTTGGTAAAGACGCGCCCGTTCAAATTCTTTTTCAATCCCAATGTCGGTTTTGAAAAGCCATTGTCTTCTATGTTTAGCATAACAACGGAACTTGCATATCGCAGGTTCGATAATTTTAATGATGGCAGCCTTAAAGGTCAATACTTTGATAATGACTGGTTTGGTTATCCGAGCAAGTTGAAGTTCAATGGCGCTGAAATAGCAGTGGGAGGGCGAATGTATCTTATTTCCTTACCTAACAAATACCTAGACGGTTACTATTGGATAGCTCCTTTTGGGTTGTATTACGAGGCAATTGTCGATTACAGTCATTCTTGGTTTTATGATGCGCAGATATATGATTATGGACGTTCTGTTTACTATGGCGTTAACAATCCGTACTACTTAGCAAATGTCCGACTCGATAATCTGTCGATTATAATGACGATTGGGTATCAGCACGATTATATGAATGTTCTATCGATTGACTTTAATATAGGAGCAAGATATTATTGTATTTCGACCGACAGCAGGGAAGTCTTGTCGGTAAGTCCAATTTACGATGATGTTGCTGTGGGGGATAAACTCCATATCAAAGATCCACGTTGGCAAATTGCAGGAAGATTTACAATAGGGTACTATATCAGATACGATTGGATGAAACGAAAGAAATAATTTGATGATGCGCATTTTAAAACCTTCTTTTTTGTCATCTTGAACTTGTTTCAAGATCTGAAAAAAGAAGGCGTATGACTTTCTATGCTTTCGTTACTGCTCAGTTTCCTTTCCTGCTCCTTTCCACTCTGAAAATCCGCCAGCTAGGTTTATCACGATATAGCCGTCATCGGAGAGGAGAGAAGCAGCCTTGCGACTGCGAACGCCACCTTGGCAATATACGGCGATGGTCTTGTCTTTCGACAGCTTTTCATCTGCTTCGTAGAGAAAACCAGCGCGCTTCACATCAATGTTTATGGCATTTGGAATATGTCCGCTGCTATATTCATCTGCTGTGCGCACATCAACTACTATTACATTTTCATCTTTGATTGCCAGTTCAAAGTCGTTGGCATTCATGGTGGTAAAATTGCTGTTCATATTGCTGAAGTATAATATGGCTACAATTGTCGCCGCAACGACGGCAATGGCGATAATTGATATGATTATCATGCGTTTCATCGGTGCAAATTTAATGATTATTTGCAAATTGCATTCTGTTCGTCAAATTGTTGAAAATTATTGTACATGTTCGAAAAAAGAGTGTAAATTTGTGTCCGTGGCGCTGTGGCGCATAGCGACATTTGCCAATTATAAATTGTTAATTGTAAATTGTTTAGGTTATGGAATGGATTGTTTATTTGACATTGGGAGCATCGGTATTGGCTCTGTTGTTTGCGTTCATTTTTTTCAAGCAGATGATGAAGGAGGACGAAGGTACCGACCTTATGAAGAAGATTGCCAAGCATGTCCGCAATGGGGCAATGGCATATTTGAAACAGCAGTATAAGGTTGTCGCCATTGTTTTTGTCGTGCTGGCCATTGTTTTTGCAGTCATGGCGTATTTCCACCTGCAGAATGGAATCGTGTGGTTCGCGTTCCTTACAGGGGGATTCTTCTCGGCTCTGGCCGGATTTTTCGGTATGAAGACTGCTACTTATGCATCGGCTCGTACTGCAAATGCTGCACGCAAATCGTTGAACGGCGGACTTAAAGTGGCATTCCGTTCGGGTGCCGTAATGGGGCTGGTTGTGGTCGGTCTTGCTCTGCTTGATGTGTCTGTGTGGTTTATTGTGTTGAAACACACTAGTTTGCTTGAATTGGTCGGTGCAAATGCCGATCTTGTTACAATAACAACTACAATGCTTACATTCGGTATGGGAGCTTCAACTCAGGCTCTGTTTGCCCGTGTTGGAGGAGGTATTTACACCAAGGCTGCCGATGTTGGTGCCGACTTGGTGGGCAAGACCGAATTCAATATTCCTGAGGACGATCCGCGAAACCCTGCTACCATAGCCGACAATGTTGGTGATAATGTTGGCGATGTGGCTGGTATGGGTGCTGACCTTTACGAGTCGTATGCCGGTTCGATATTGGCAACAATGGCTCTTGGTGCTTCGGCTTTTGCAACTGCGGCTGCCGAAAGTTCTACTGGATCCGAAATTCAGATGAAAGCCGTGCTTGCTCCAATGCTAATTGCCGCTGTTGGCGTGTTGCTATCACTAATAGGTATATTCCTTGTTCGCACCAAGGAAAATACCAATATGAAGAATTTGTTAGGTGCCTTGTCGCGCGGAACAAATGTGGCGTCTGTGCTTATCGCTGTCGCTTCTTTCGGCATTTTCGCATGGTTGTTTGGAACCGACACAAACCAGTGGTGGCAGACTTCTTTGTCAGTTGTTGTTGGTCTTTTGTCTGGTGTAATAATTGGGAAATCAACAGAATACTATACATCTCAAAGCTATAGGCCAACGCAAAAGGTTGCCGAAAGTTCAAAGACGGGTCCTGCTACTGTAATTATATCGGGATTGGGACTTGGAATGCTATCAACGGCTATTCCTGTTATAACAGTAGGTGTAGCTATTGTGTTGGCTTACCTTTGTGCTAATGGTTTCAATATTGAATTCACTGCAGAAAACCTTCAGACGGGACTTTATGGAATAGGTATCGCTGCAGTTGGCATGCTGTCTACTTTGGGAATCACACTCGCTACTGATGCATACGGACCGATTGCCGACAATGCAGGTGGTAATGCCGAAATGAGCGGTCTGGAACCAGAAGTTCGCCAGCGCACCGATGCTCTCGACGCTCTTGGAAATACAACAGCAGCAACAGGAAAGGGCTTTGCAATTGGTTCGGCTGCACTTACAGCGCTTGCGCTTTTGGCTTCTTACATCGAGGAAATCAAGATTGCACTTGTGCGTGTCGGCGAAAGCCTACCAAATGGTGTAGAGGCGGCAAAGGCCACTCTAGTCGATTTTATGGATGCTTACAATGTAAACCTAATGAATCCGGTTGTGCTTGTTGGTGTGTTCATCGGTGCCATGATGGCTTTCGTATTCTGCGGTATGACCATGAATGCTGTTGGTCGTGCTGCTCAGAAGATGGTGGAGGAGGTGCGCCGTCAGTTTGCTACAATAAAGGGCATTCTCGAAGGTAAGGCCGAACCCGATTACGAGCGTTGCGTGGCAATTTCTACACGAGGTGCACAAAGAGAGATGCTTTTGCCATCGATACTTGCGATCTTGGTACCAATAGTTACAGGATTGATTTTAGGTGTCCCTGGTGTTATTGGTCTGCTGATTGGAGGATTGTCTTGCGGTTTTGTCCTTGCTGTATTCATGGCAAATTCGGGCGGAGCATGGGACAATGCCAAGAAATATGTAGAAGAAGGAAATTTCGGCGGTAAAGGTTCCGAAAATCACAAGGCTACTGTTGTTGGTGATACCGTTGGCGATCCGTTTAAGGATACATCGGGACCTTCGTTGAACATACTTATAAAACTTATGAGCATGGTCAGCATTGTCATGGCTGGACTTACGGCAAGTTTCCATCTGCTGTAAGGAAGGTTGGATATTATGGTTTGAACAATCATTTCGAACACCCGTCAGCTCTGCGATGCATATCTAAAACATCGCTAATTTCAGTTTTGTAAAATTATGTTGTAAATCATCAATTAAAAATTTTGCCAATTGAAATAATTGCTAATTTTGCATACGTCTATAAAGGATGATTTAGTAATTTAAAATGTTAATTATAAACAACTTAATAAAAATTTAGAAATGAAGGCATATAACTTAAACGCAGGTCCATGCGTACTGCCAAAAGAAGCGATTGAATCTACAATCAATGCTATCCGTGATTTTGATAACACCGGAATCGGTCTTATGGAAATTTCTCACCGTACACCAGGTTGGGAACGTACAATGGAAGAAACTCGCCAGCTTTGGAGAGACATCCTCAACATTCCTGCCGAATACGAAATATTGTTCCTCGGTGGTGGTGCAAGCACACAGTTCATGACCGTTCCTGCTAACTTGCTCAACAAGAAGGCTGCTTACTTGCAGACTGGTGTATGGGCAAAGAAGGCTGCTAAGGAAGCTAAGCTCTTCGGTCCGGTTGAAATCGTTGCATCGTCGGAAGACAAGACTTACAGCTACATTCCTAAGGGATGGAACGTTCCTGCTGATGCTGACTACTTCCACATCACAACCAACAACACCATTTATGGTACAGAAATCCGCAAGGACTTCGACGCTAGCGAAATCAACAACGTGATGCTTGTTGCCGATATGAGCTCCGACATCATGAGCCGTCCTGTTGACGTTAAGAAGTACGGACTTATCTACGGTGGTGCACAGAAGAACGTTGGTCCTGCTGGTGTTACTTTCGTAATCGTTCGCAAGGACATCCTCGGCAAGATCGCTGACCGTCAGTATATGAATCCATTGCCAACAATGGTTGACTATCGCACTCATGCTGCAGAAGAGGCTAAGAACATCTCTATGTTCAACACTCCTCCAGTACTTCCGATTTTCGTAATGCACGAAACCTTGAAGTGGTTGAAGAACACTATCGGTGGTGTTGCTGAAATGAACAAGATCAACCTCAAGAAGTCGAACCTCCTTTACGAAGAAATCGACCGCAACAGCATGTTCCGTGGAACAGTTGAATGCAAGGAAGACCGTTCGATCATGAACCACTGCTGGGTAATGGCAGAAGGTCGCGAAGACAAGGAAGCTGAATTCATGGCTTTCGCAAAGGAACGCGGTATGGTTGGTATCAAGGGTCACCGTTCAGTTGGTGGTTTCCGCGCTTCTCTCTACAACGCTTGCACAATCGAAGCAGTAGAAGCTTTGGTATCTTGCATGCAGGATTTCGAAAAGAAGTACAAATAGAATTGGCTATTTCGATTATAAAGGCTGCCCGACGGGTGGCCTTTTTTGTTTATGGCTGTTCGTCATCGGGAACATCGTGTCTGGCGTTGGGTACGGCAAATATTACGACAAGGTCGCCAACAGCACCTGCAATTGGGACAATTATGCGTGCAATTGAATTTGCGGGGATAAATACAAAGGTCACAAGCAATACCATGGTTGTCATAATCCCCACTGCACCAGCTTTCTGTGCAAATGTCATTCCCCCGCGTTTATGGTAGTTGCGTATGTATTTGCCTAGCCACGACGACAATAGCCACTGCTGTAAACGTGGCGAACTTCGATAGAATAGCCATGATGCCAACAATAGGAATGGTGTGGTGGGAAGTCCCGGAACAACTACGCCCAGTGCTCCAAATCCAACTGCTATCAGACCGAATATTATGTATAAGTATCGTTTCATACTTATTGAGAAACTTCGCAAAATTATATAAATGAAACAATGCTGGCAAAATGGTTATCAATTTTGTGTTGGTTCCGTTATAAAATCTGTACAAAAAACTTTTTGCGAAAAAAAACACTTGATTCAAAAAAATATCTTATCTTTGCACCCGCAAAATTGACGGATTCGTCTAACGGTTAGGACGGCAGCCTCTCACGCTGCAAATAAGAGTTCGATTCTCTTATCCGTTGCAAGATTTTTCCAATCATTTTATTAAGTTGTTATTGACAGAATTGTTTCTGTCTTTCTTTTTTTATGGCTATGATAAAAAAAGAGGCGGATTTGCCGCCTCTCTGTATTTTGTAATTTATAATTTACGCTTTCAAGTCGAGTTTGATTTCCAGCTCGTCAAGTTGTTCTGGAGCAAGTGGAGCAGGGGATCCACTCATTATGTCGCGTCCTGAATTGTTCTTCGGGAAGGCGATGAAGTCGCGGATACTATCGGCACCGGCAAATATCGAGCACAATCTGTCGAAGCCGAATGCCAAACCAGCGTGAGGTGGTGCACCATATTCAAACGCGCCCATCAGGAAGCCGAACTGTTCCTGTGCCTGCTCGTCGGTGAAACCGAGTGTGTGGAACATTTTGTTT
>JBGUHW010000026.1:0-2685 GCA_045112395.1 Bacteroidales bacterium | reverse complement strand
GCAACGCCAAAAAATTCGGTGGCAAGTTTTCCACAGGCACCTTTGGTGCAAAGCTTATGCTGGAAGGACCTATTGTGAAGTTCAAGGAAGGAAAGACAAGCCTGTCGTACATAGTTTCGGCCAAGACATCGTATCTGGAGCAATCGTCAAAATATATTTATAGGTATATTAACGATGGTGCAGGATTGCCATTCAACTTCACCGACATTTATGGAAAACTATCGTTGTCGGCACCAGGCGGAAGCCGTGTGAATGTGTTCGGTTTCAACTTTAACGACAATGTAAGCTATCAGGGACTAAGCGACCTGCATTGGCGCACATACGGCGTTGGTGCAAATGTAGTTGTCGTGCCACCAAGCTCATCAATGATGATTAAGGCACATGCCTCCTACTCCAATTATGCTATTTCAATGCAGGCGTTGGAAAACTTCCCGAGTTCAAGTTCAATCGATGGTTTCAATGTCGGTTTGGACTTCATATATCACATGGGAAAGAACGACTTTACATGGGGACTTGAAATGCTTGGTTTTGCAACCAACTACGACTACTTCAACTCTGTTGGCCGCGAATTGACACAGGTGGAATATAGTACCGAACTTGCTGCATTTGCCAAGTACAAATGGAATCTAGGCAGTGTCGTCATCGAACCTGGATTCAGGCTACATTACTATGCATCAATGGGTTCCGTATCACCAGAACCGCGTCTGGGCATAAAGTACAATGTGGTTGAAAAGTTCAGGCTTAAACTTGCTGGAGGTCTATATTCGCAGAACCTTGTTGCTGCCAACAGCGACCGCGATGTAGTTAACCTATTTTACGGATTCCTCAGCGGAAATCTACCAAGCATGCCCGACACATACAAGGGCGACATATTGAAAACTAAACTTCAAAAGTCGGAGCATATAATTCTCGGTTTCGAATGGGACATTGTAAACTCGTTGAACCTGAATGTTGAAGGCTATCTGAAGAACTTCGACCAGATAACAACAATCAACAGAAACAAGATTTATGATGACAACTCGGCAAATGCTACACGTCCCGACTACCAGAAAAAAGATTTCCTAGTTGAATCCGGATACGCTTACGGCGTTGACTTCCTTCTGAAGTACGACACCGAAAGCTGGTACATCTGGGCTGTATATTCACTCGGATGGGTGCGCAGGAACGATGGTGTTGCGAAGTATTCTCCAAACTACGACCGTCGCCACAATGTAAACCTTGTCGTCACATATAGGTTCGGAAAGAACCACTCATGGAACGCAAGTGCAAGATGGAACTATGGTTCTGGCTTCCCGTTCACGCTGACTTCATCACTATATGAAAATGTTGACTTCTCAAGTGGAATCAATTCCCAGTACTGGACCAACAACGGAACGCTCGGAGTTGCATACGCCGAACTCAACACAGGAAGACTCCCTGATTACCATCGTCTTGATTTGACGATAAATAAGGTATTCTCCTTCGAGCATAACATGAAGTTGGAAATCAACCTTGGTGTGACCAATGTATATAACAGAGCAAATATATTTTATTTTGACAGACTCGAGTATAACCGTGTAGACCAATTGCCGATTATGCCGAGCTTAGGATTGAACTTTACATTTTAAAATATTATGGCAACAGAAACAAAATACATCTTCGTAACTGGCGGCGTTGCTTCGTCGCTCGGAAAGGGAATAATCTCAGCTTCGTTGGCAAAGTTGCTTCAGGCAAGAAATTATTCGGTTACAATTCAAAAGCTTGACCCGTACATCAATGTCGATCCGGGCACTTTGAATCCTTTTGAACATGGTGAGTGCTTCGTCACCGATGACGGTGCAGAAACCGACCTCGACCTCGGACACTACGAGCGTTTCCTGAATGTTCGCATGTCGCAGGCCAACAATGTTACAACTGGCAGAATATATAAGACCGTCATCGAGAAAGAACGTCGTGGCGACTATCTGGGCAAGACTGTGCAAATTATTCCGCACATCACCGATGAAATCAAACGAAGGATTAAAATCTTGGGAACTACTGGCAATTACGATTTTGTAATTACCGAAATCGGTGGAACTGTGGGCGATATAGAATCTTTGTCGTACATCGAAGCAGTACGTCAGTTGAAGTGGGAACTCAAGAATCGTTGCATCAGCATACACTTGACGTTGGTCCCCTATCTGGCAGCTTGCGGTGAACTCAAGACAAAGCCTACTCAGCACTCGGTGAAGGCATTGCAAGAAGCCGGCGTTCAGCCCGATGTTCTTGTTCTTAGAACCGAACACAAACTCCGTCCTGACATCAAGGCAAAGGTGGCTAACTTCTGCAATGTTCAACCAGGAGCAGTAATAGAATCAAGGGATTGCAGTACGATATATGAAGTTCCGCTTGAAATGCAGAAAGAAGGTCTTGATGAAATTGTTCTCACTCAGTTGGGACTTGAATTAGGACCTCGTCCCGAACTTATTCCATGGCGTTCATTCCTCGACAAGTACAAGAATCCAAAGCATCATGTAAAAATTGCGCTTGTTGGTAAATATGTAGAATTGAAGGATGCTTACAAGTCAATAAACGAATCGTTTATCCACGCTGGAGCAGCAAATGATGCCGATGTTAATGTAACTTATGTTAATGCCGAATCGGTAACCAAGGAAAATTGTGAATCGCTGTTCGATGGAATCGACGGAATGCTTGTGGCTCCAGGAT
>JBGUHW010000025.1:0-17257 GCA_045112395.1 Bacteroidales bacterium | reverse complement strand
AAAGAATTACAAACCTTTGGGATTCTATTCTTCGTGATTATCCTATGAATTCATTGCTTTTATGGGAAATCAAGGAAGATACATCTGAAATCAAAATATGTGATTTTTACGAATTTAATTCAGAAATCAAACTAAAAGAAATTGCAATATCTTTGCCTTACCCTGATACGCTAAAAGACAAATGCGCAGTTCTGGACGGACAGCAGCGTCTGACATCTCTGCTAGTTGGCTTGTTCGGGTCAATTATCGAAGGCAAAAAAAATAGGCACTATCACTTGTACTTGAGATTGGATGATGATGTAGATGGAGACAAAATTAATGCAGAGCGCGATTATGCTGATTCGGATGATGAAATTTATTCTGCAAAATATAACTTTCAGTTCTTGCCTGAATTAGATACACAAAAGAAGGATGTTTACAAGGACAAGGATGGAAATGTATGGTTCCGTGTAGGCAAAGTGACTGATTTTAAAAATGATATTGACTTCCAGAAATATTTAAGCAGAGAAAACTTACCGGCATCTTTTATAGCGAATCGGTTATGGAATGCCGTTTACAAAAATTACGGTATTATATACGATAAGAAAGACAACAAGGAAGATGCAATCACAATGTTCCTGCGAATAAACTGCGGAGTAAAACCTCTTACTCCAGCAGACATCATCCTTTCTATGATTACCGTAAATTGGAAAGAAGCCAAAAAGGAGATAAAAACGATTGTCGCTGATGTCAACGATAATGGCATTTCAATTAAATTTGATTTTATTGTCAAATGTATGCTGGCATTGTTCGGCAAAAATGTCAAGTATCATCCCAGTAATATTAATAAATCATTTGTAAATATGATTGAAACTAATTGGTATGATATTGCAAATTGTTTTGACATACTGAAAAATTTGCTTGTTGGTTTTGGTTTGTCAAACAAGAAAATTCCATCAAATGCATTAGTTCCAATATTTTGCTATTTGTATTACAGCAAAAAGGATTTAACGGATTTGACACAGGATGACAAGAAAACAATTCATCATTGGCTATTGAAGACTACTATACTAAAATTATTTTCGGGGCAGTCGGACAATGTAATTACATATTCAATAAAACCATTCGACAAAGGAAATGTTTCACATAATTGTTTCCCTGCGTCCGATATTTCGAAGGAAATAGAGCCGTACAGACAACAATTTGAAATAGAAGACAAATTGGATGAACTGAAATATGGTGATAGTGATACATATATTGTATTGTCGCTTTTACAACTTGATGGTTTTGAATTTGCAAAACCGCACGACATTGACCATTTGCATCCCAAAGTTAATATTAAGTATAATTTGCTATCTAAAGACCAGTGCAATTCCATAGTCAACTTGCATTTGCTTGAAAAAGACGACAATGGAAAAGGTGGTAAAGGTGACTCTCCATTAATAGAATGGTTTGCAGGATTGAATTCCAAAAAACAATCGGAGATAAAAGAGAACTCTCTTATTCCAAAAAGAATAAGTCTTGACATAAAGGATTTTGATAAGTTTTATCAAAAAAGGAAAAAATTGATGGTTGAAAAATTACAGCAGCAACTACAGAAGAATTAAATATGAATAACAACAATTAAAAAAAATTATATCATGAAACGATTAATTTTCACACTCATTTTTGCTTCCCTTTTGGGTGGCTATGCTTTTGCCTACGACTTTTCCGCCATGTGCGAGAGCGGACAAACTCTATATTACAACATTACATCAAGTACAGAGCCTTATACGGTGGAGGTGACAAGAGAATACACATCATCGCCATATTATACAACATATCCCACAGGTAACCTTACAATACCATCGTCGGTTACCTATAATAGCATAACTTATTCTGTTACAAGTATTGGATATTGTGCATTTAATAATTGTAGCGGACTTACTTCTGTTACAATACCTTATTATGTTACGAGCATTGGCGGTTCGGCTTTCGGTCGCTGCTATGGACTGACATCTGTGAATTTTAATGGAACAAACGGCGCAGCAATGGGGGATTATAGTTCTCCAGTATTCTATGGTTGTACCTCGCTAGCAACATTAAATATCGGTGGAAATGTCACCAATATTCCCGATTATGCTTTTTATGATTGTAGCAGCCTAAACGCAGTATATTATATGGGTACTGTTGAGCAGTGGTGTGGGATAACATTCGGCAATTATGGTGCACAGCCGTTAATTTACGCTCATAACCTATATGTCAATAGTAGTCTTGTCACCGACTTGGTTATACCAGAAACGGTAACAGAAATAAAAGAGAGAGCCTTCTGTGGTGCGACCTGCTTGACATCAGTAACAATTGGCAATTCTGTTGCTAGTATTGGAAATTATGCATTTTCTGGTTGCAGCGGTTTGACAGGAGAATTAACAATCCCAAATTCGGTTACAAGCATTGGCGCATACGCGTTTTACGGATGCAACGGTCTGGCAACTATAAATTTCAACGCGATTAACTGTACGAGTATGAGTGAATATGAACCAGCTTTTGAGGGTTGTACATCTGTAACAATATTAAACATAGGCGAAAATGTCACCAATATTCCCGCGTATGCGTTTCGTGGTTTCAGCGGAGTGACTGGAGAATTAACAATCCCCAATTCAGTTACAAGCATTGGTGATTATGCATTATAAGGTTTCAGCGGAGTGACTGGAGAATTAACACTCCCCAATTCAGTTACAAGCATCGGTGAATATGCATTTTATGGTTGCAGCAGACTGACAGGAACATTGACAATTCCCAATTCTGTTACGAGCATTGGTAGCTCTGCTTTTTCTGGTTGTAATGGTCTGACGACACTAAATTTCAATGCTGAAAATTGTACTAATGGTGGCTATCTGTTCGGCAGCAACAATACATTGTCAAAAATAACAATTGGCGAGAATGTCGCTACCATTCCCAACAATGCCTTCAAGAACTGCACATCGCTCGACAGCATTATAAGCTATGCTGTAAATCCGCCTGTAATATATGCATCAACTTTCGACAGCCAGCTATCGCTGAATACGCCGGTTGTAGTGCCCTGCGGTATGGTGGAAGCATACGAAGATGCCGACTTCTGGTACAATTTCAGGCGCATACAGCAAAGAGAAGATTGTGGTGTTACATATACAATCACAGTAATGTCTGCAAATCCGAACCGCGGTACGGTAACTGGCGGTGGTACATATCCTGAAGGCACAGTTATAACAATTGAAGCAACAGCATTGGACGGCTTTGTATTTGCTTCGTGGAGCGATGAAAATACGGAGAATCCGCGTCAAATCACAGTAACTGGCAATGCTACATATATTGCTTCGTTCGATGAAGTTTCAACTGTTCCAGAATACACAATCACAGTAATGTCGGCAAATCCAAATCGTGGTACGGTAACTGGCGGTGGCACATATCCCGAAGGTACTATTGTAAGAATTGAAGCGAATGCATTGGATGGTTTTGTGTTCACCTCGTGGAGCGATGACAATACTGATAATCCGCGTTACATAACCGTAACCGAAAATGCTACATACATTGCTTCGTTCGACCCAGCAACAGGCATCGAGGAAAACGTTGCTCTTGAAATCAATGTCTTCCCGAATCCCGCCACAGACATTCTCAACATCACATCATCGGAAACAATTTCGGAAATCGATATTGTAAATGTGATTGGGCAGGTTGTAAAGCGCATCGAGATTAACAGCGACAATGCGGTTTGCGATGTGAAAGATTTGAAGGCAGGGGTGTATGTGGTACGCATCCGCACCCTTCGACAGGCTCAGTGGGCGGCTTTACGAAAATTCATCAAGGAATAACCGAAATGTATGTGGTCTATCGTAAGAGAAGGTTTCAAACCTTCCCTTACGCATATATGTTCCGTCTCTTCCAGCGGATTCCATCCGCGCAATAGCCACACAGCATATGACAACAGGACGGTTCTGCGCCGTCCTTTTTTATGTAAAGGAAGTATCAAGGGCGCGTTTTCAATTCTTATGAAAATATCCGTATATGATGCCGGCCTTTGCCGCACCTAATGCTTCCGTCAGTTTTTCCATGCTTGCTTCCTTTATTCCGCTGATTGTTTTGAACTCCTTTAGCAGGATTTCCTTTGTCTTGGGACCAATACCCTTGATGTCATCCAGTTCGCTCTTGAGGAAATTGTCGGAGCGTTTCTTGCGGTGGAAGGTTATGCCGAAGCGGTGTGCCTCGTCTCGGGCTTGCTGTATTATCTTCAGCGATTCGGAGTTCTTGTCCAGGTACAATGGAATGTCATCGTCGGGGAAGAAAATTTCCTCGAGCCGTTTTGCAATACCAATTATAGTCACTTTGCCAATTAGACCTAACTTTTCGAGGCTTCGCACGGCGAATGAAAGTTGCACTTTCCCTCCATCTACAACTATCAGTTGTGGCAGAGGTTCGCCTTCTTCGAGCAGACGATGGTAGCGGCGGTAGATAATTTCTTCCATTGATGCAAAGTCGTTGGCACCAACAACGGTCTTTATGTTGAAATGACGATAATCCTTTTTCGATGGTTTAGCATTCTTGAATACCACGCACGATGCTACAGGATTGGTGCCCTGTATGTTGGAGTTGTCGAAGCACTCAATATGGACAGGCAATTCATCCATCTTCAAATCCGATTTCAGGGTTTCGAGTTTGCGTTGGGTGTTCTTTTCCGGGTCTTTGCTTTCTACCTGCTTGTGCTTTTCGAGCATGTAGAACTTTGCATTGCGGTTGGCTAGTTCCAGAATTTTGCCCTTGTCGCCTTTCTGCGGATATTCGAACTTTACATTTTCGATTGGATAATCAATCTTGAAAGGCAGGATGATAGTCTTGACAGAGCTTTTTAGTTCTTCGCGTATGTCAACTATGGCGTAGGCAAGAATGTCCTCGTCGGTTTCCTCGATGCGCTTGCGGATTTCCAACGAGTGTGATGCTATTATTGTGCCGTTCTGTATTCTTAAGTAGCTTATGTAGCAGGAGTTTATGTCCTTTGCAAATCCGTATGCCTCGATGTTGGAGATGTTTGTGTCGACAACAGTCGATTTACTGCGGTAATTTTCCAGTATGTCGAGCTTTTGCTTGAATTTGGATGCCTCTTCGAATTCCAGTTTTGCCGCATGTGCTTGCATTTTTTCCTTTAGGAATCCTTGTACGAGTTGGAGGTCGCCACGCAGAATTTTGCGGATGTCGGCAAACATGGCAGAGTATGCCTCCTTGTCTATTTTTCCGATGCACGGACCTAGGCAGTTGCCAATGTGGTAGTCGAGGCAGATGTCGTATTTGCTGTCCTTAATTCCCTGTTCGGTGATGTTGAGCTTGCAGGAACGGATAGGGTAGAGCTGTTGGATAAGCGTAAGCAATGTCTTTATGGTGTATACCGATGCAAATGGACCGAAGTATTCGCCGGAGTCGGTCTTTTGTCGTGTATATAGGATTCGTGGGAATTCCTCGTTGGTTATGCATACCCAGGGGTAGGTCTTGTCGTCCTTGAGCATGATGTTGTATTTTGGCTGAAGCCTTTTTATCAGCACATTCTCTAGCAGGAGGGCTTCGCTTTCGCTGTCAACTACGGTGTATTCTATATCACGAATTTGGCTGACGAGGATTTGAGTCTTACGGCTCAATTTGTTGGACGACAGGAAATAGGAGCTGACTCGGTTTTTCAGATTTTTTGCCTTGCCTACATAGATTATTGTTCCGTCCTTGTCGAAATACCGATAGACGCCAGGGGCTTTCGGCAAAGCCTTGACGATATTTGCAACATGTTCCGATGCATTCATCGCGTGTTATTTTACTTGAGGATGCGGGTCGTTGTACAGGATGTTTGTCCAGTCTGCATATCCTCTTGTCGATTTCCAGTTGTCCAAGTAGATTCCTGTCCAGTCGGCTTCGGATGGGAGAGTTTCGTTACCATCTCCATTTGTGTCACCTTTGTGTTCATCATCTTTGAGAGAGGTGAAGAATACACCGGGACCATCATGGTTAACAAGACAACCTTCGCCCGACATTACAGTCATCGACGAATGTTCGGCAAACTTGACAACGACATTATTGCCTAGTGTCAGTTTCGTATTCCTTCCTATTTCGAGGTCGGATGCTGTTACTACGAATGCCACTTCATCTTCAAGCCAGCTAATGTCCCTGTTTACATTGCTTCCTGCGACAAAAATTCCGTTGCAGACATTTGCAGTTCCTTCATTCGAGAAGGAGTTTGAGTTGTCGATGCTCATTTCTGCATTTATGGTTATTGGCACTTTGTTGCCATAGAACTGGCAGTCGGTGACAATAGTATTTTTGCTGGCGTTTGATGCATTAAGTGCACCTACATAAATGTTGTTTAATAGCCCACCTGAATTGTGTGCAAATACGCAGTTTGTGAATGATGCGGTTGCTTCTGATGATACATCCACTGTTGCTGGATTGGCGTTATCGCGGCCACCATATAGGAACTGGCAGTACGAAAATGTTGAGTTTTGAGATCCGTTCAGGTTTATGCAACCCCAGTCGCCAGCGGCGGGAATTGTGTTGTCGCCGTCCTTGTTGATGTCACCTCCATGGCTGTCATCTTTTGTGGATGTAAACACTATCGGATTGGCATTTGTTCCGTTTGCAATTATGTTTCCGTCGCTTTTGATGATAATGTTTCCTCCAGAAATAATTTTTATCGTTACACCAGCTTCAATAGTGAGGTCGGCGTATACATACAGGTTGTCCTTGTCAATAATGTATGTATTGCCTTTTCCCCATGTGGTTGGTGAGTTTATGTCGGAACTGACTGTGATAGTGTCGTATTGGTTTTCGCCTATCGGTTCACAGGATGTTATACCTATTAATAATATAATAAGGGAGCTGATTGGTAATCCATGCAGTTTCATTGTCTGAATAATTTGATTATTTGGCAAAGATAATATTATTTGACAAAAGCCAAGTGCTATAGTTTTACAAAAAAAATATCTATTGTTAATAAATAATTTATAGTACTCCTAAATGCCTTTTTGTAATCAGACTTTTATGAGGAAATTAACCTGTGTTGATAAATTTTTAGTTGCTCACAAAAATTATTTTAAAAAAAATAAAAAAGTTATATTGTTGGTAAGAAAAAATGTTCTACCTTTGCAGTCCAAATTTTGTAAATGTAAATTAGAGTAAAATTATTAAAAATAAATAGGTTATATGCCAACGATACAGCAATTAGTAAGAAAAGGCAGATATGTTGCAGCCGACAAGAGTAAATCGCCTGCACTTGATTCGTGCCCACAGAGAAGAGGTGTTTGCACGAGAGTGTACACAACAACACCTAAAAAACCTAATTCAGCAATGCGTAAGGTTGCTAGGGTTAGATTAACTAACGGTAAGGAAGTCAACGCTTACATTCCAGGCGAAGGCCACAACTTGCAGGAACACTCGATCGTAATGGTTCGTGGTGGCAGGGTAAAGGATTTGCCAGGTGTAAGATATCACATCGTAAGAGGCGGTTTGGATGCTGCCGGCGTTGATGGACGTACACAGAGACGTTCCAAGTACGGAACCAAGAGACCGAAAGCAAAAGCTGCTGCAAAGAAATAATTAGTAGTATAAAGATAAATAGAGATGAGAAAATCTAAGCCAAGAAAAAGAACGATTCTTCCGGATCCCAAGTATAATGACGTTCGCGTAACTCGTTTTGTAAACGATATGATGTGGGACGGAAAGAAATCCACTTCATTTAAGATTTTTTATGAATGCATGGACCTTATCG
This sequence comes from Bacteroidales bacterium, assembly GCA_045112395.1. Taxonomy (GTDB): domain Bacteria; phylum Bacteroidota; class Bacteroidia; order Bacteroidales; family ML635J-15; genus Bact-19. Next base: position 9,522 of record JBGUHW010000025.1, on the reverse strand, counting down.
GAAAGAAGATGAAGGACAGCGAAGAGACTCCATTGGAAATATGGAAGAAGGCTCTCGACAACATCACTCCATCCGTAGAGGTTAAGAGCCGTAGAATAGGTGGTGCTACATTCCAGGTTCCTACCGAAATACGTGCCGACAGAAAGATTTCTATCAGCCACAAGTGGATGTTGTCATTCGCTCGCAAGCGCGCTGGCAAGTCAATGGCCGACAAACTTTCTGCTGAAATTCTCGCTGCTTACAACTGCGAAGGTTCTGCTTTCAAGAAGAAAGAAGATACCCACAGAATGGCAGAGGCTAACAAGGCGTTCTCTCACTTCAAATTTTAGTTTTACTGATCGCACAAAATGAACGCTTCGCTTGTAAATACTAGAAACATCGGCATAATGGCTCACATAGACGCAGGTAAGACTACGACTACTGAGCGCATTTTGTATTATACCGGTGTCAACTACAAGCTTGGCGAAGTCCACGAAGGCACTGCCACAATGGACTGGATGGCGCAGGAGCAGGAGCGTGGTATAACCATCACTTCGGCAGCAACGACAGCATTCTGGAAAGCCAATGATAATGATTACAAGATCAACATCATTGATACTCCAGGACATGTCGATTTCACTGTTGAGGTCGAAAGGTCACTGCGCGTGCTCGATGGTGCTGTCGCAATATTCTGTGCGGTGGGAGGTGTAGAACCACAGAGCGAAACTGTCTGGCATCAGGCAAACAAGTACAATGTTCCGCGTCTTGCTTTCGTCAACAAGATGGACAGGACAGGAGCAGACTTCATTGGCGTTCTCCAGCAGATTGAAAAGAAACTCGGTGCTAACCCAGTTGCAATGCAGTTGCCTATAGGCGACGGCGATTCTTTCTCTGGAATCGTTGACCTGCTCGAAAACAAGGCATACGAATGGGACGAGGAATCGTTGGGCGTTAAGTTCAACGAAATAGCAATCCCCGAAGCCATGAAGTCGGAAGTGGAAGAGTACCGCGAAAAATTATTGGAAACGATAGTTGAGTTCGATGACGAACTCATGGAAAAGTTCCTTGACGACAGAAACTGCGTATCGGTTGCCGACATAAAGAAGGTACTGCGCAAGGCTGTTATCGAGGAAAAATGCGTTCCAGTATTTTGCGGTTCCGCATTCAAGAACAAAGGTATTCAATTATTGCTCGATGCAATATGCGAATATCTTCCTTCTCCACTCGATGTCAAAGCTATCAGCGGACATCATCCAAAGACCGAGGAAATCATCAGCCGCCATGCTGATGCCGAAGGTCCTCTTGCAGCAATGTGCTTCAAGATTATGGCAAGCTCATTTGTCGGAAAACTTTCATACCTTAGAATATATAGTGGTACTATAAAGACCGGCGACATGGTTTACAATGTTCGTACTGGTCGCAAGGAAAGGGTTACAAGAATATTCCAGATGCATTCCAACAAGCAGAACCAGATAGAGTCGGTTGAGGCTGGCGACATCTGTGCAGTAGTTGGACTGAAGGATGTTTTCACTGGCGATACTCTTTGCGATGAAAGGAAGCCGATAGTCTTGGAGAGGATGAAATTCCCTGAACCTGTGATTTCGATAGCCATCGAAGCACAGTCGCAGGCTGACATAGAGAAGCTGAACATAGCACTTGAAAAGCTGTCGGAAGAAGATCCGACTTTTGCCGTTAGAATAGACGAGATGTCGGGACAGATGCTCATCAGCGGAATGGGCGAGCTTCATCTTGAAATTATCATCGACCGTCTCGTTCGCGAGTTCGGTCTGAAGATAATTCAGGGCAAACAGCAGGTAAACTACAAGGAAGAGTTTACTGGCAGTGTGCAGCACAACGTGGTGTTCAAGAAGCAGACAGGTGGAAAAGGGAAATTTGCCGACATTACCGTCAATATCGGTGCGGCAGATTCGGACGAGAGCGGATTCGAATTCGTCAACAAGCTCAAAGGCGACAAGTTGCCTGTTGAGTATGTCAAGGGCGTAGAAGCCGGATTCAAGGAGGCGATGTCGAATGGTCCGCTACTCGGTTATCCTGTCCACAACATGAAGGTTGAACTTATCGATGCTTCGTTCCACCCGGTTGACAGCGACGAATTGTCGTTCAAGATTGCAGCAGGCGTTTGCTTCAAGGAAGCATCAAAGATGCTCAAGACCGTATTGCTCGAACCGATAATGAAGATAGAGATCCTTACACCAGACGAATATCTAGGCGACATCAGTGCAGACCTTAACAGAAGAAGAGCTGTAATCGAAGGTATGGATACCAAGGGTATGCACAGGGTGTTGAAAGCCAAGGTTCCGCTGGCAGAACAATTCGGATACATCACGGCACTGCGTACTTTGAGCTCGGGCAGAGCAATATTTAGCATGGAGTTCTCATCGTACGAGAAAGTGCCTACAGATATACAACAGAAATTAATAGACAATAGAAAATTTATTTTTTAATTATAGTAATTAAGTATGAATCAGAAAATTAGAATTAAGCTGAAATCTTACGACCACAACTTGGTTGACAAGTCGGCAGAAAAGATTCTGAAAACGGTAAAAACTACCGGAGCAGTTGTAAGAGGTCCTATTCCTCTGCCAACTCACAAGCGTATTTTTACTGTCAACCGTTCGACATTCGTAAACAAGAAGTCGAGAGAACAGTTCGAACTCAGTTCGTACAAGCGTTTGCTCGATATCTATAGTACGACATCGAAGACGATTGATGCGTTGATGAAATTGGAATTGCCTAGTGGCGTAGATGTGGAAATTAAAGCAAGTTAGTAATTTTAAAAAAGTATTGAAATGCAAGGAATTATTGGTAAAAAAGTAGGTATGACTTCCATTTTCAGTGTTGAGGGAAAGAACATTCCATGCACTGTTATCGAGGCAGGACCTTGCGTTGTAACCCAGTTGAAGACTGTAGAAAAGGATGGTTACGAGGCAGTTCAGTTGGCATTCGATGAAAAAAAGGAAAAACGTACGACCAAAGCAATGAAAGGTCATTTCGCAAAGGCTGGAACAACTCCCAAGAAGCACTTGGCTGAGTTCAAGAATTTCGGCAAGGAAGTGGCTTTGGGTGAAGTAGTAGATGTAAATATCTTCATCGAAGGTGAATTTTGTGACGTTAGTGGAACTTCCAAAGGTAAGGGATTCCAAGGTGTAGTAAAGAGACACGGTTTCGGCGGTGTAAACGACAAGACACATGGTCAGCACAACCGCTTGAGAGCTCCTGGTTCTTTGGGCGCATGTTCTACTCCTTCCAGAGTATTCAAGGGAATGCGTATGGGTGGCCGTATGGGAGGTGACTCCGTAAAGGTTACAAGTTTGAGAGTGTTGAAGGTTATTCCGGAAAGCAATCTTCTGATTGTTAAAGGTTCTGTTCCGGGTGCCAAAGGTTCATATTTAATAATTGAAAGATAATGGAAGTAGCAGTATATAACAAATCTGGAGAAAACACCGGACGCAAAGTAGAATTGAAGGATTCCATTTTTGCAATCGAACCCAACGACCATGTCATCTACCTCGACTGCAAGCAGTACATGGCAAACAATCGTCAGGGAACACACTCATCGTTGCACAGAGGAATAGTTTCCGGTAGTACAAAGAAGTTGAAAAAGCAGAAAGGTACTGGTACCGCTCGTTTCGGTAGCATCAAGAACCCATTGTTCAGAGGCGGAGGTAGAGTATTCGGTCCGGAACCAAGAGTTTACAACTTCAAGCTTAACAAGAAAGTTAAGAGATTGGCAAGAAAATCGGCATTGACTTACAAGATGCAGGACAACAATATCTATGTACTTGATAATCTGAATTTTGACGAAATTAAAACCAAGAATATTGTCAGCTTGAAAAATAATTTCAAATTTGATAATAAAAAAGTTTTAATTGTTATGTCGGAATCAAATAAAAATGTATATTTGTCCGCACGAAATTTGCAAGATGTTAATGTCGTAACTGCTAGTGAATTAACAACATACGACATTATGTGGGCTTCGGTTCTCATGGTAGAAGAGAAGTCAATTTGCGTTTTTGAGAATAGTTTATCGTAACGGGATAAGAAAATGGAAGTATTATTTAGACCGATATTGACCGAAAAGATGACGAAGTTGGGTGAAAAGCTCAACCGTTATGGTTTTATCGTAGATAAGAGAGCAGACAAACTGCAGATTAAGGAAGCTGTAGAGAAAATGTATGATGTGAAGGTTGACTCCGTAAACACCATGCGTTATTCTGGTAAGCTGAAAGTTCGCTACACAAAGAGCGGCGTACAGCGCGGCAGATCGAACTCCTACAAGAAGGCAGTTATCACGCTCGTAGAAGGAAATGTTATTGATTTTTATAGCAATATTTAGTAATAAGTAAAGTAAGAGATGGCTTTAAGAAAATTAAATCCGACAACACCGGGTCAAAGATTCAAGGTTATCAGCGCGTTTGACGAAATCACACGCTCAAAGCCGGAAAAATCTTTGTTGGTACCATTAAGAAAATCCGGGGGAAGAAACAATCAGGGTAAGATGACCATGCGCTACATTGGTGGTGGTCACAAGAGACAGTACCGTTTGATTGATTTCAAGAGAGAGAGAGACGGCATGAAGGCAACGGTAAAGGCAATCGAATACGATCCAAACCGTTCGGCCCGTATAGCCTTAGTTGCGTATGAAGATGGCGAGAAGAGATACATCATCGCTCCAAACGGACTCCAGGTTGGACAGGTTCTCGAATCGGGCAAGAATGTTGCACCTGAATTGGGCAACACTTTGTTCATGGAAGATATTCCTCTGGGAACAATCGTTCACAACATTGAGTTGAGACCGGGACAGGGCGCAGTTATCGCCAGAAGCGCAGGCTCGTATGCCCAGTTAGTGTCAAGAGAAGGCAAATACGCTATCGTAAGAATGCCTTCGGGTGAAGTAAGAAAGATCCTCGTTACCTGCAAGGCAACCATAGGAAGTGTTTCGAATGCAGACCACGCTCTCGAGAGCGACGGTAAGGCAGGTCGTTCACGCTGGTTCGGTCGCCGTCCGCACAACCGTGGTGTCGTAATGAACCCAGTTGATCACCCAATGGGTGGTGGTGAAGGTAGAGCTTCCGGAGGTCACCCACGTTCGAGAAAGGGATTGCTTGCTAAGGGTTATAAGACTCGCAGCACTAAGAAGGAATCCAATAAGTATATTGTTGAAAGAAGGAAAAAGTAATCAGGTATGAGTAGATCACTTAAAAAAGGACCGTTCATTGACTTCAACCTTGAGAAGAAAGTCACAGCAATGGAAGCTAGCGGTAAGAAGACAGCCATCAAGACATGGGCTAGAGCATCTGTTATTCCACCTGAGTTTGTAGGTCATACATTCGCTGTTCACAACGGAAACAAGTTCATCCCCGTTTATGTAACAGAAAACATGGTAGGTCACAAGCTGGGCGAATTCGCTCCAACAAGAACATTCCGTGGTCACGGTGGTAAGAAAAACAAATAAAAGTAAAAGGTTATGGGCGCACGTAAAAGATTAAGAGCTAATAGCATAAAAGAAGCAAGAAAGCAAAAGAGCTTCGCCATCCTTCGTAATTGTCCGACTTCACCTATCAAGATGAGGCTTGTGGCAGACCAGATCAGAGGAGTTGAAGTTGAAAAAGCTTTGAATATTTTGAAGTACTCCTCAAAGGTTGCATCACGCGACATCGAAAAGCTTTTGATGTCTGCAATCGCAAACTGGCAGGCTAAGAACGAAAACGCTAAGATGGAAGACGCTGGTCTCGTAGTAAAGGAGATCTATGTTGACTCCGGCAGAGTGTTGAAGAGAATCAAGCCCGCTCCACAAGGAAGAGGATATCGTATTAGAAAACGTTCTAATCACGTTACTTTAGTGGTAGGTAGCAAAGAAAAAGAATTAGTAAACGAAGAAAACGCATAATTTCATGGGACAAAAATGTAATCCAATAAGCAATAGATTAGGCATAATCAAAGGTTGGGATTCTAACTGGTACGGTGGAAAGAAGTATGCTGACAAACTTGCTGAAGACGCAGTAATTCGCAAATATTTGAATACGCGTTTAGATAAGGCATCCGTCTCGAAGATTACAATCGAAAGATCTTTGAAGATGATAACCATTACCATAAGCACTGCTCGTCCAGGCTTCGTAATCGGTAAGGATGGCGATGAAGTTAACAAGCTTCGCGAAGAATTGAAGAAGATAACAAACAAGGACGTACAGATCAACATTTATGAGATCAAGCGTCCCGAACTTGAAGCAGAATTGGTTGCCAATACTCTCGCTCGCCAACTCGAAGGTAAGATGGCTTACAGAAGAGCTGTAAAGATGGCTATCGCATCGACAATGAGAATGGGTGCAGAAGGTATTAAGATTCAGATCTCAGGTCGTTTGAACGGTGCTGAAATGGCTCGTTCTGAAATGTACAAGGAAGGAAGAACTCCTCTCCACACCTTGAGAGCTGACATCGACTACGCTTTGGCAGAAGCTATTACCAAGACCGGTCTTCTCGGTATTAAGGTATGGATCTGCAGAGGCGAAGTTTACGGAAAGAGAGACCTCTCTCCAAATTTCGGCAAGAAAGTTCAGGCTCCAAGAGGAGGCAGCATGAATCCAAGTGGTAATAAAAGACAAAGAAGAACAACAAAGTAAAATCAGAAAGCTATGTTACAACCGAAAAGAACAAAGTTTAGGAAAGAGCAAAAGGGCAAAATGAAAGGTAATGCCCAGCGCGGCAACCAGATAGCTTTCGGTTCCTTTGGAATCAAAGCTATGGAGATGTGTCTCCTTACAGGTCGCCAGATTGAGGCAGCCCGTGTAGCTGTTACAAGAAAGATGCAAAGACAAGGACAGATTTGGATTCGAATTTTCCCGGATAAGCCTATTACCAGTAAGCCAGCCGAAGTTCGTATGGGTAAAGGTAAAGGTGCTCCCGAAGGATTCGTAGCCAGAGTTACTCCTGGAAGAATTTTATTTGAAGCAGAAGGTATTCCTTTTGACCTCGCAAAAGAAGCCTTGAGATTAGCCGCTCAAAAACTTCCAATCAAAACAAAATTTGTCGTTCGTCGCGATTATGATTATAACGAATAATACTACAGACAATGGAAAATAAAGAAATAGTAGGATTGACAACAAAGGAAATCGTTGAGAAGATTGCAACGGAAAAGTTTAATCTTAACAAGATGAGACTTAACCACGCTGTTTCTCCATTGGAAAACCCTCAGCGATTGAAGGAAGTGAGAAGAACAATAGCAAGGCTTAACACAGAGCTTCGCAAAAGAGAATTAACATCAAATAAATAAGGGCAGCCATGGAAGAAAGAAACTTAAGAAAAGAACGTATAGGTGTAGTCGTTAGCAATAAGATGGAGAAATCTATCGTCGTTGCTGTAAAACGCAAAGAAAAACACCCGAAATACGGTAAGTTTGTGAATAAGACCAAGAAGTTTGTTGCTCATGATGAAGAAAACAAATGCGACATAGGAGATACCGTTCTCATTATGGAAACTCGTCCGTTGAGCAAGAACAAAAGGTGGAGATTAGTTAATATAATTGAAAAAGTTAAATAGTCATGATACAACAGGAAACCAGATTAAATGTTGCAGACAACAGCGGCGCAAAGGAAGTGTTGTGCATCCGTGTACTCGGTGGTACTGGAAAGAAGTACGCAACCATCGGCGATAAGATCGTCGTTACTGTAAAGAGCGCATTGCCAGGAGGCGACCTCAAGAAGGGAGCCGTTTCAAAGGCTGTTGTCGTTAGAGTGAAAAAGGAAATCAGACGTCCGGACGGATCTTATATCAGATTCGACGACAATGCTTGCGTTTTATTGACAGCTGCAGGCGAACTTAAGGGAACCCGTATTTTCGGCCCGGTAGCTCGTGAGTTGCGTGAAAAGCAGTATATGAAAATTGTATCATTGGCACCAGAAGTTTTATAAATCGAAATTATCATGACTCAGAAATTGCACATAAAGAAAGGGGATACCGTCTACGTAAATGCAGGCGAATCCAAGGGTCAGCAGGGCAGAGTTCTTGAAATCTTGAAGAAGAAGAACCGCGCTATCGTTGAAGGTGTTAACTTGATATCAAAGCATCAGAAGCCAAATGCTGCTCACCCGCAAGGTGGTATTATTAAACAGGAAGCAGGAATTCATATTTCGAACCTCATGCTTGTAGATCCTAAGACAGGAAAGCCTACAAGAATCGGCCGCAAGAAAAACGAAGAAGGCAAGTTGGTTCGTTATGCTAAAAAATCTGGAGAGGAGATTAAGTAATGGATAAATTCGTTCCGACATTAAAGAAGAAATATCAGGAAGAAATAGTTTCTGCCCTGATGCAGGAATTCGGTTACAAGACCGTAATGCAGGTTCCAAGATTGGAAAAGATTGTTATTAACGAAGGTTTGGGCCAGGCTATCTCCGACAAGAAGTTGATCGACATCGCTATCGATGAGTTGACCAACATCACAGGTCAGAAAGCAGTTCCTACAACTTCAAAGAAGGATATATCAAACTTCAAGCTGCGTAAGAAAATGCAGATTGGCGTTAGAGTAACCTTGAGAAGAGACAGAATGTATGAATTCCTCGAGAGACTCGTAGCAATAGCATTGCCACGTATCAGAGATTTCCGTGGTGTAAACTACAAGTTCGACGGAAAAGGTAACTATACATTAGGTGTAAACGAACAGATCATTTTCCCGGAGATCGACATCGACAAGATCAACAGGATTATGGGTATGGATATTACCTTCGTAACATCGGCTAAGACCGACGAAGAAGGTTATGCACTTCTGAAACAATTTGGAGTTCCATTTAAGAATCTTAAAAAGAATTAATTAGTATGGCAAAAGAATCAATGAAAGCTCGCGAGGTTAAGAGACTCGCATTAGTAGAAAAATACGCTGCTAAGAGAGCACAGTACAAGGCAGAAGGTAACTTCGAAGCTTTGCATAAGCTTCCGAAGAACTCGAACAAGATTAGACTGCACAACCGTTGCAGCCAGTCGGGTCGTCCGAAAGGATACTTGCGTCAGTTCGGAATCAGCCGTATCGCTTTCCGCGAAATGGCATCTGCCGGATTAATTCCAGGTGTAAAGAAGGCTAGTTGGTAATAAATTTTTTAATTAAATATTTTTGAATAATGACTGATCCAATTGCAGATTATTTGACCAGAATTAGAAATGCCGTAATGGCAGGACATAAGATTGTCGAAGTTCCTGGTTCTAACCTTAAGAGGGAAATCACAAAGGTGCTTTTCGAAAAAGGTTACATTTTGAATTACAAGTTCGAGGATATCGGTTATCAGGGAAATATTAAGATCGCTCTTAAGTATCATCCCGTAACGAAGGTATCTGCGATAAAGAAGTTAGAGAGAATTAGTAGGCCGGGTTTGAGAAAGTATGTTGATACCACCTCGATACCTAGAGTATTGAACGGTTTGGGAATCGCTATCCTTTCGACAAACAAGGGCGTCATGACCGACAAGGAAGCTCGTCAGGAGAATGTTGGTGGTGAAGTATTGTGTTACGTTTATTAAAAAATTAAGAAGATGTCTC
>JBGUHW010000024.1:0-2726 GCA_045112395.1 Bacteroidales bacterium | reverse complement strand
TTATTTTCGCAAAAGTTTTATATCGGAATAGATATGAGAAGATTTTTGTCATTAATAGTCATTTTGAGCATGTCGTTTGCCTTGTTTGCCGATGGCGTAACCTTCACAGGCAAGGCACCGTCTAGAGTTGGTGTAGGGCAACGGATGCAGGTTCAATATACAATCAACGAAAAGCCATCGTCAATACAGCTGGGCAATATTCCCGGATTCAAGATGGTTGGAGGTCCGTCTCAGAGTTCTAGTTCCAGTGTGAGCATAGTGAACGGAAGCATGACGAGCAGTAACACCTACACTTATACCTATACTCTCGAAGCGGTTTCGGAAGGAACCTATACTCTTGAAGGAGCCATTGCAGTAGTCGGTGGTACAAAATACACATCAAATAGCATTTCGGTTACCGTGCAAAAGGAAGCTGTACAGCAGCAACAGCAAAGGCAATCTAGCTATTACGATCCATTCGAGGATATTTTTGGTTCTGGACGTTCCCAACAACAACAGAATCAGCCAAAGGCAACAATATCATCCGATGATGTACTGTTGCGTACATTTTCAAGCAAATCGAGCCTTGCAAAAGGTGAGGGAGCAATAATTACCATTAAACTTTATACCGCTGTTGACTTGATGTCTATCGAGGATTTTTCCACACCGAAACTCAACAATTTTTATGTCGAGGAATTGGAGACCGACCAAAACCTTAAATGGTCGCGCGAAACTGTAAATGGTAAGACGTACAATGTAGCGGTGCTGAAGAAATACCTTGTTTTCCCACGTGTTGCGGGTAAAGTCGATATTGATAAGGCTGACATAAAGTGTATGGCAAGGGTTGTGTCGGGCAGACATCCGTTCTGGGGTTACACATACGACAATGCACCAGTCTCGGCAACATCCAACACGCTTTCGTTGAATGTGGCGTCGTTGCCACAAGAACCTGTAGGCTTTTCGGGTGCTGTTGGAAAATTCAATATATCGCTTAGTATGCCAACAGATACCGTTTCGGTAAACGATGCCGTAGTTTGCAAGATAACTATTTCGGGTTCAGGAAATTTCAATAACATTGAATCTCCTAAAATATCATGTCCTAAGGAATTTGAGCAATACGATCCTGTTGTAACAAGCAAACTCAACGCATCGGAATCTGGCTTGTCGGGAAGCAAGATTTGGGAATACACAATTGTTCCTCGTTATGGCGGTTCGTTCAATCTAGGCACAGTATCGCTTGTATATTATGATCTTGCTACAAAAACATATAATACCGTATCAACCCAGCCGATAGTTGTGAATGTAAGAAAGGGAAGTGGCGATATGGCATCGGGGACAATCTACAATGCGCAGACTGGTGTTGAAGTCATAAATCCAGAAGATGTAAGGTTTATTCACAAAGGCAACTTGAATCTTGCCGCAGCATATTCTCCGCTAATGCTTTCGGGATTGTACTGGACGATAATAATTTGTCTGATTGTGGTTTTCATTGTTTTGGTGATTGTTTTGAGAAAGAACATCAAGAAACGTCAGGATGTGGAACTGATGAAACGCCAAAAGGCTAGCAAGATTTCGCGCAAGCGACTGAAAAACGCAAGGAAATTCATGCAGGCAAACAACCAAACCGATTTCTACAAGGAAATTATCACTGCCTTGTGGGGTTATGCTAGCGATAAACTTTCGATTCCTACATCGCAGCTCACAAAGGACAATGTAATGCAGGCATTCGCCGAACACAACATCGACGAAAACCTTTCTAAGCAATTCGTTGACCTTATCGACAAGTGCGAATTTGCTCATTTTGTTTCGGGCAGTGGCAACGAAATGACTGCAATATACGAGGAAACCACTGGAATTATTGAACAATTAGAAGAAAACATGAGGTAGCCATGAAGAAGATTTTTGCATATATCACGCTTTCGATGTTGTCGCTGAATATGTTTTCTGCCGATGTCGATGCATTGGCCGACAGCGCACAGAACTATTTTATGCAGACTCGCTACGCCGAAGCAGTTGTCCTGTATGATTCGATATGCAGGATGGGCTATTCGTCGTCGGACCTATATTATAATATGGGTAACTGCTACTACCGTCTCAACGAAATTCCATATTCGGTATATTACTACGAGAAGTCGCTGATGCTGAATCCATCTAACAGTGATGCCGAATTTAACCTCAACATAGCCAACCGTTCATTAAAGCAGGTGGTCGAGGTATTGCCCAAGCCTTTCTACGAAAGGTGGGGGACTGCGGTGCTTGGTATTATGGGAACCGATGCTTGGACTATCTTCAACATTATAATGCTTGCGCTTGTGCTTGCAGGAATCGCGCTATACCTTTTTATGGGAAGTATTGCATTGCGTAAATTAGGTTTTTCGGTTGCCGTGATAGCATTTGTACTTTTCATTCTCACAGCCATTTGCGCCTACAAGTCATCGGTTAGGATTACGGAAAACAATTATGCAGTTGTTTTCGAGCAGTCGATGGTGAAGTCGTCGCCTAATGCCGATGCAGTAAATTCATTTGAAATTTTCGAAGGGTTGAAGGTCAATGTTGTAGATTCTGCAAATGGCATGTACAACATTAGGCTTGCCGATGGCAAGGAAGGCTGGATTGATGCAAATGATGTGAAGTTGCTTGCTGAATAATGAGGAAAGTCCTGTTAGCCATAATGTTATGCTTTGTTGTGACGATGCAGTCGTGTTCATTTTTTGAATCCGTAGTATCTATATTTTCAAGGAATTGCA
>JBGUHW010000023.1:0-9797 GCA_045112395.1 Bacteroidales bacterium | reverse complement strand
TGATGAATGGTATCCTTCACCTCCTTCTGCACCCCATACTTCCAATTTAGCGGAAGTTGCACCCGTAGGAACTTGAATCTGATAAATGCCAGGGACATTAAAAGTGTGGACTTCTTCATATTCATTTTCGTATGATTCCGAGTTTTGAACATAATATGTAGTATTGTCAGAAAGATTTCCAGTCGAATATGATGCTTCGTCCCCTATAGATGAGGAGCATTCGCTGTTGCTATACCAGTTAAACATTGAACCAACGCCACTAGCAGTGAGTTCTGTTCCTCTTCCGTTACATACTGTGGTCGCACCTGACACACTCGGGACTGATGGTGTTGCATCAATCGTTTCCAACCTATGGCTTGCTGTTGCAGTACAACCATTAGAATTTCTTACAGTTACCATATATGTAGCAGGAGAGGCAGGAGTTGTTACTGTATGAGTTGCTGCTTCTCCATACCCACTGCCCCAGTCGTAACTTGTACCGCCCGATGCGGTAAGTGTGAGGTCATTACCAGAGCAAACGGCTATTTCTCCATTGAGAACTGCAGTCGGATTTTCAAGCAGTTCTACTTTCTTGAACAAAGGCTTAGACAATCCGCAACATTCGCTCTTTAGTACAAGCTTTATATAATATGTACCTGTTGGCAATGTGTAACCAGGCAATGTGTAGCCAGGCAATGGCAATTCATCTGTTCCATTGTACTGCTCCATATAACTTTCAATTTCATTGCCGTCAAAGTCGATGAGATACCACAAGCAAACTTCCTTTTCAACAAGCGAACCGCTATAGCGAAATGCATCGGTTGTTCCTTGACATATTTCTGCATCATCATCATTTGGAGCAACATCGTTTGGTGCAAGAATTCCGCCAAGACTACGCGACTGTGTAATAAATATGTATGGACTATTTTGTGATGTAGCATCAGTTGGCAGGTATTTTCCTGTACTTGGGAATGCCAATATTGCGTCGTCCCCAGAATAAGAATGTTCGTTTGGTGTCAAGTCATTTATAGTATATCCAGCGAAATTGCCACTTGTCTTTGTTACTACAATCTGTGAATTTGCGCAGCCCTTCTTAGAGGATATGCCATAGTCAATAAATGAGATATTGTTAGTTGGTGCGTTTGCATAGCTTGAAGCATTCGATGCTACCGATTGCGATGTATTTAGTGTACTACCAGAAACCACAGCAATTTTATAAGCATCACCAGCTACACCATCTTCTCCCTTGGCGCCATCACCACCTTTACCACCATTACCGCCTTTGCCTCCATTACCACCAGCGCATGATGTATTGCCATTGCCTCCATTACCACCAGCGCCACCTGTTTGCCCAGACTGTCCAACACCGCTTTGACCTGCATCACCTACGGTTATTGTAGTATATTCTATTCTCGGAATGGCAGTATTGTAGCAATAAACGCCAAAAGCACCGCCACCACCTGCAGCACCGCCACCACCTTGACCGCCGGCACCACCAGCACCGCCACCGCCACCTGGATTACCATTGGTAAAATATAGTACATAGTAGCATCCACCGCCGCCGCCGCCGCCGCCGCCGCCACTACCACCTTTTCCATTATTTCCTGTTCTACCCAAAGCGCGAGGATTGAAAAATGCACCATACGATTTAGACGCTGGAGCAGAACCTATATAACCAGACCCTTGTGCGCCAGATGTACCATTTCCTCCATTAGTACCAGGATTATTATCTGTAGAACCATAAGATCCTGCAGTTCCACCACTTACACCGCCACCACTAGAAGAACCTGCATTTCCATTATCACCAGATCCCCAAGCTCCTCCATCTCCACCAGAGCCACCGTTCCCTCCCTTTCGTGTATCTGATACAACGGTTGATGCGGAACCTCCAGAACCTCCACTACCAGGGCAACCACTACCTTCAGACCCATCACCACCTTTAAGCTGTGCTGCGGTATAGTCAAAACTTATATTATTTGTTCCTCCTTTTCCTCCATTACCGACAGAAATCTGACACCTTATTATCGAATCGCCAGTATTTGTTCCCGACATGTAAACTCCATATACAGATTTACCCATATAAGATGATGTATTATAGGTATTTTCCGTATGCCCAGAAACCTCTATGTTCAAGTCCTGCAAGCGCCAGTTTTTCTTTCCTGCCGACAAAAATGCCACCCTATTTGTTGTTTCAGTTGTCCCTGAACCTACAACAGTATCACCAAATGTTCCGTATATCCTTGTCGCATCAGACGATTTTGTCCAAACACCAGTTGTTGTATTGGCAGTCCATCCGCCATCAATAATGACATTATCGATAAGCTTAATTATATAATTATTTTCTTGATAATCACCTTTCTTTACTCTAATTATTACAGGGTTGCCAGCTGTTCTGCTTGGAATCTTATCCGCAAGGAAAAGAGCAGTAGGTAAGGTTACCGGTTTTGTACTACTACCTATTTCACCGCTTCCATTTGATGCGCAATAAATCACGGCACTGCCTTCACATAATTCGCTAGCACCACCAAACGAAAAATTAACATTTACTACTTGACTCTGGCTTATTGTGCAACCTATTCCAGAAACCGTTGCTACAACCGTATAATATGCGCTCATTGATGGCGCATGTGTAAGCACATTTGAATTTCCTATTTCTCCATTGGTAAGAGTACTTGTCCAAGAATATGTACAATCGCCTACAGTACCGTTTGTTGAGCCAAGTTTTGGTGTTGCTGTAAAGGTAATTTCAGTACCCGAAGCATATGTCGTTGTGTTTGGAGTTTTTGCAATTGTTATGTTATTGTATGCCTTTATCCCAGCTATATTATTTGTCGCAGCACAACCATACTCATCTGTAACTGTAACATTATATGTATACGTTCCACCTGCTGTTGGTGTCATAATACAAGTGTTTGTACTTGCTGTATTTTGTCCAACACCTCCACCAGAGGCTGAAGCTGCCCATTCATAATTTGTAATTGTTCCGCTACCAGAAGTAGTATTGGCTGTGAGTGTAATGCCTGTACCAGCACAAGTCTTGTCATAGTCGGTTGTAACTGAAGTTATAGTTGGTAAGGAATAAACTTCAACAGAAGTATTGGTTGTAGTAACGCTGTTGCAACCGTAACCAGAAGGGTAAGTGATTACGCAGCGGTAATTGGATGTTCCTGCCGTGGCATACGAAGGCGAGTAGTTAGCACTTGTCTCCCCCGAAATGTTCGTGTTATCCTTTTGCCACTGATAAGATGGCGTTATGCCTGTTACTCCGGTTATGCTGAGCCCGAGTGCGGTTACAGGCGTAGCATCCTTGCACACGTGCTGATTGCCATTGGTAACGGTAGCGGAAGGTTGCTCGCTAAAAATTACAGTAACCTTAGTGCGCGAAGCTGATTCACAACCATAAGTATTATCCCGACTTACTGCCCAATAGTCACCTTCAGATGAAACTACCAGCGTAGTTGTACCTTCTCCGCCAGAAACTATATTTCCACCAGATTCCGCATCATACCAATCGATAGTGCAACCTGATGGTGCTGTAGCAGAAAGTGGCGCCGATGTACAGCCATAAACGACAGAAGATGTTGCTGTCGGGGCCGCAATTGTTGGACATGGATAACAATTCATCAACACAGATTGAGCCACACCACATATAGGACTTGCAACATTAGGAGTTATAACTGCATATCCATTGCCTCTATGAACACCACTAGTTGTTAAACTTGATGTAAGACCTGTAGCAATATAGCCAGAGCCACCACCAGCATAGCTTGGTCCAGCAGTTGTATTATACGCGTTTCCGCCTAGCCAGCCGCCACCGCCACCAGCAACACCATCATTGTCACCAATACCGTGTGCATCCGCACCTTTTCCAAATGTTCCAGATATGACCTCTCCTGTACCTGCGCCATCGCCACCAGACGTTCCTCCGCCATCACCACCTGCCTTATCATATGAAGCGCCACCGCCACCACCAGCAACCAAGAGAATATCCGATTGATTTGAGCTATAGTATCTCAACTGGTAGTCAGAACCAGATGACGGAGCTGCTGTAGCAATATGTGTAGCACCGCCACCAGCACCAGATGATTCATCATCATTGTTATCCCAAGTTCCTTTACCTCCTCCATTATAACCGCCAGGAGAATCTTGTCCAACTACGGCATCAGTACCCTTGCCTCCTACACAAACATATAATTTACTTCCTGGGGTTACAGAATAAGTCCCCATGGAATAACCACCTTTTCCTCCAGGAGCGTTTTTTCCATCACTATTTCCTCTACCATATCCACCTTCTGCACCCCATACTTCCAGTTTCACCGAGGTAACACCACAAGGTACAGTATATATTTGAACATCACCAGTATATTCAAAAGTTGCTGAATCCAAATGATTACTATTAGACTCTAACCGGCAGTAGATGTTTATACCGCTTGATGCTGGATATGAGAGGTTACAATTATTAGCTCCGCTAATTGTAGCTCCGTTTTGTTCATTTATTATCTCAGTTGAACAACTGACACTGCCAACATACCAATGGTATGCATAGCTTTCTGGAACAGACGCACCACCTTGCATAGTTGCACTAAATGTTGCATTATCAATTCCGCATCTAGGAAGTGTTCCATTAGTTTGGGTTATACTAAACGCTGGTATATATGTCAATTTTATATTGTCAATAGCAGCAGAATGAGAATCTCCGTCACCGCCATCATTTTTCCACACAAAATATAATCGTTTTGTCGTGCCAGAATAGGTAGATTTAGGAAGCGTTTGCGAAAACGTGTACCAATCAGTATTATTTATTCCAGAACCATCATAACCATTAAATGTTCTACCTCCATTTATATATTTATTGTTAGTAAAAGCAATAGTACCATTGGGTTGTATCGGAACATCCAATCTATTATGTCCTGAATTCATCGCTGTTGGCGTAGATTGGTTACCAAGATACACAGAAAAATAGTCATATGGATAGTTACCATTAGATTCTCCTCCGCATTTCCAATCAAACGAAAATGTATAATCGCTTGAAGATGCTGGAAAAGTAATATCTATATATGCCCATACAATAGAAAAGCCATTTAGAGTGTATTCATACGCTTGAGCAGTACCGGTTTGCAAACCGCCATTACCATTTGTAACATATAGAGAATAAGAGCCCCCATGCCGAGCAGATTCATTTGAACTTATACACCATTTGTTTGTAGCAGAACCATTTACGAATTGCCAAGAATTCCTGTCGGAGCCTTCAAAATTGTAATCGATTGTAGTAATTTGTGCAAATAAATTACTGCTGAAAAGCAAGCAAAGCAACAAAATGCAGTGAAAAGTTATCCTTCGACTTCGCTCAGAAATTGAAAGATGAGAGTTGGAAGTCGAAAGTTTGAGGCTGCTACCAGAGGTTAAAGCATTAATCCCATTCCGCCTATTCAGGCGGTCATTGCATAAGGTAAAAAATATATTATTCATAAAGCAACAAATATCCTATTTAAATAATAAGCTCGCAAATATAAAATAATTTTTATAAAAAGAAAGTTTTTTGTTGAAAGAAAATGAAGAATGCAAAGTATGTTTCTCAGTGAGACGCAATGAATTGCGCAGTTTACAATATGTTGCATCGTTTTTGAGACGCAATGAATTGCGCCTGTACAGGGAGAATCGTTTCAATGGGCTAAATAGAGACGCGCCATGGCACGTCTGTACTTATTTGTCGTTATAATGTTTGTATGCGGTAAGGACAAGGACAATGACCTCGTCGTCGTTGATTTCATACACCAGCCTATGCTTCTGCGTGATGTGGCGGCTCCACTGGTTAGGTCTTCCCTTCAATGGTTCAGGATGACCAGTGCCAGTGCGAGGATGCTCATACAACTCGGCAATCAACTTTAAAGCTTTTTTATATGCCGGTTGTTCGTCCTTTAAAAGCCGAGCCAAATCCTTTTCTGCCTTTTGTGAATATATGATTTTATACATCATAAACTTCTAATGTATTTGTCAAGTTCTTCAACAGTAGCAAAAGAATGAGCTTCGCCCTGTCTAATCTGTTCACGCGCTTCATCGACCCTAGCAAAGAACTCTTCCTTGCTAAGTTCGGTATCATCCGCCTGCTTTTCGGCAACAAGCTTGCGGAGATATCTCGCTGCTCGCTTCAGCAAGTCCTCGTCCTCGGCTATGATGCTCATATTTCTAAGCAATTCCGCATTCATCTCTAGTGCTGTCATAATTCTATTTCTTTATCAATAGTTCAAAGTTTAATGTTTCTTGTTTCTAGTTTAGTGTTTAAAGTTCAATGTAGTAGTGGTCGTGGCGCGCCGCGACTGTACAAAGTAGAAGGTTGTGGTGGTCATGGCATGCCGCGACACCACCGACACCACAAATAACAGCTTGATTATAAACAACAAAAACCATAATCTCGATTATACCTATAATAATGCGCAAAGATAAAAAATATTTATAAAAAGAAAGTTTTTTTGTTGAAAAAAATGAAGAAGCAAAGTATGCTTCTCTGTGAGACGCAATGAATTGCGACTGTACAGGGAGAATTGTTTCAATGGGCTAAATAGAGACGCGCCATGGCACGTCTTTACAGAGGTTGACACCCGTTTTAGGTTTCTGGATTAGAAGATTTAAGGATTTAAAGATTCAAGGATTTGATGATTTGATGATTCGAAGATTGCGGCGATTGCAATGATTTGCGCCGAATGAAATGATTTGCGCCAATTAAGACGCAAAATTTTGCGTCTGTACCTTACTGGGGTTTCTTTCATTCCTTTTCTTTGGCTTCTGCGACTGGGATTCGTTCGCCGTTGTAGAACGCAACTACAAAGGCGTCGGTAACACCCATAGAACGTGCTCTATCTACCGCCGCCTTAACATCGGCAAAT
Organism: Bacteroidales bacterium; assembly: GCA_045112395.1. Taxonomy (GTDB): domain Bacteria; phylum Bacteroidota; class Bacteroidia; order Bacteroidales; family ML635J-15; genus Bact-19. The sequence goes on along the minus strand of JBGUHW010000023.1, from coordinate 2,934 downwards.
GTCTTGAACGCACCTACCCTATAGTTGGTAAACCTACCATTCTGAACTGTCGAAAGCCGTGAGTCACTTGTAGATGCAATAGAACGGAATGTTGCCATGCTCCTTGCATCGGGCGTATTCACAAAAGCACCAAGCTGTACAAAATACTCAACTCCTCCCGCCGACTGTTGCAAAGTTTCCGCCGGAACTACTGGTCTGGTCGTTGTGCTAGATGTTGTCGATACATTTTGCAAAGACGACTTCTGTACAGAACCATTATTTATAGTCTCCCCCGAATTGCCTTCGATCTGCCTTACCGCATTTTGCAGACGAATAGCCTCGGAACTCGAAATCTGCTCATCGCCCTTGAACGCCACAATGAAAGCATCAACAATACCAAACGAACGTGCCTCGGCAAGTGTATTTTGCGCTTCCTCGTACGAGTTAAAAACACCAATGCGATAAATCTGCAAGCCTTCGCGCGGGAACTTCACATGAATCTTGTCGCCTGCAACCTTCGAGAATACCGACAGAATCTCGGGATCGGGCGACTTCGAGAATGCACCTATCTGCACATAATACGAAATACCTGACGCATTGTTCTCCTCGGTACCAGTGGTAAGATTCAAAGGCGCATACTCTACATTCGAGAGGTTTTCTTCACGCGCACCATTCGACTTCGACTGCATTTCAGCATTATCAGACGATTGCGCAACAAGTCGGCTCGCCATTTGCCTCTGATATTCTACACCTTCGGCAAAACTAACCTTGCGACCATCAATGTATGCAATCACAAAGGCATCGGTTATTCCCTGTCGGCGAATATTCATCTGCGATGCCCTTGCCTGCTCGTACTCAGCGAAACGTCCAGAAGTGTGACGAACAAAACCGTTTGGCATAATCTCATAGTCTATAGGAGATACGCCTTTCAACTGCCATGGCTGTCTCCTATCCTTGTAAACTCCAACCTGTACGGCAAAATATACGCCCTTAGATGGAATCTCGTGGGTTTCGTACGTTGTGCCACTTGCTTCTCCTCCGACATTATTTGTCGTACCTTGAGCATTTATGGTATTGTTTTCAACAGAACTGACAAGTCCCTCGCTTACAACATTCTCCGATTTTGACGAAATATTTGCAATAACATCTTCCGGCTCAACATAATCTGCTGGCGCCTCGTGACGGATGACAACTGGTATTTCCTCGTTTTCCTCGGCATTCTGCAAAGCTTCCAGACGACGTGCCTCCGCAATAGAAATCCTCTTTCCATTGTAATATGCCACAATAAAGGCATCGCTGAAACCAAGGCTTCTGACCTTTGGCAAATCCTCACGCGCCGAAACATACTTGTAATACTCGCCAGTCATATAGCGGACAATGTTTGTATTTGGTATCAATTCGGTAAATATCAGCGACAAACCGTTGAAATCACGCATTCTGTACCTAACGCTCACAGCGACAATCTGTATGCGATAGTACAAGCCCATATTTATTTCGGGCATATTGTAAATACCATACGAGTCTGCATTGTATCCCGACATCGACTTTCTGCTTGGCGTAACAGAAGATGATGATGATGAATTGTCAACAGTAGCAACAACTTTAGTTGAATCTGGTTCATTTGCACTTACATCATTTATTATTGCATCTGTTTTTTCCACTGCATTTTGACCTACCTGAACATTATTATCCGCAACCTCCTCAACCAAGTAATTTATTACAACCCTATACTTTGTCAAACTGGAATTCTTAGTTTCCATCCTGACAATCATATCATCCACAACCTTCTTTACATCGCCGGTTGCGACTTGCTTCATCTGTTGCAACAACTTGTATTCCTGAACCTCTGCATTGCCATAAATCTTATTTGCCTTGTCCATTTCATAAAAGCCAAGACCAATCTTCATGGTTGTCAACGTTTCATTGTACGAGCCGTATGCTTTGGCATATTCCTGACGAATAGAATCGGACATCTTCGGCAGAACCGTTTCCAAAGACTGATTTATTTCGGTATAAAACTTTGACTTTTCTATTGCAAGTTTTTGAATGTCATCGACCTTTTGACTTTCTTCCCGTGCTATATCATCGGCAATACGCCTTTGTTCCGACTTCTTTGCACCATCCTTGCGTTGCTCCAGACGCTCGATCTCCCTCGTGGAAATGTCAATGTTGCGAATCATCTGTTCCTGCAAGTTAATCGACTGTGAATAAGCCGCATCTACAATTACACTGCTACCCGTTCCATACTTTTCTTCAAGTTTGCTGTAGATTGGTTGCAAAACAGACTTGGTTTCGTTGTCGACATGAGGGATTATTGTCTTCAAAAGCGCATATTCCGACTTTTCGCTTGCGAAAAGCTTTTCAGTAACGTTGCCACCCTGCTGCTCTGCATTTGTCAGGCTATAGAGCGACTGGCGGTAGTCCGCATATCTGTTGCTGTATTCCGCCGAGGCTTCCGCACTTGAAATCTGCTCGCGCGCAACCTTGTCGATTTCAGCATAGAAGCGTTCCTTCTCGCCGCCTAGGCTGCGTACATTGTCATTGCGTTCAGCTGTGACTTCGCCAAGTTCCGTCTGCAGGCGCTTCTTCTCGCTGCGGCCTGCAGTGGCCATGTTGGTCTCTATGTCGCTGATTTCGGTATCGGCGGTGGCAATGTTAGTCTCATAGCGGTTCTGCAAGGCTACTGAAGCCTTCAGTTGTGATGAAGCTGTTGTTTTGCTCGAATTGTCAGTATTTGACAAGACTTCGGTACCGTTCGATTCGGCTCCGCTCACTTCGACAGGCTCAGTGTGCGACAAAATTCCATATTTTTCTTCAAGCTTGCTGTAAATAGGTTGCAAAACAGACTTGGTTTCGTTGTCGACATGCGGAATAATTGTCTGCAAAAGCGCGTATTCCGACTTTTCGCTTGCGGAAAGCTTTTCAGTCACGTTGTCGCCCTGCTGCTCCGCATTT
>JBGUHW010000022.1:0-24249 GCA_045112395.1 Bacteroidales bacterium | reverse complement strand
TTGATTATCAGCCACATCAATAATATTATCTTCATCATTGTTAATACAAATCTGCCAAGCAGACTCTTCTCCGCTAGCATCCCATGTTATATTTGCTGTTGTTGTACCAATGTCCGATACGGTCAAGTTTGTAGGGACAAAGCAAGCAGTAAGAGTTGTAAACGAAGCATATCTTGTCCAATTGCTATATCTGTTTTCAGAGCAGACAGCCCGTATATTTACCCAATATGAAGTTCCGCCTGCCAGACCAGTTAAATCACACGAAGGTGTGTCTACAACTATCAAGTCGTTTGCTTCGCCATTGACACATACCTGCCAAGAAGTTTCATTGTCTCCAGAATCCCAAGAAACAGAAGCAGTATGAGCTGTAATATCGCTTATAGCAACTGACGAAGGCTGTGGACATTGCCCTATTGCTGGTGTAATCCCCAGCCGAATATCACAACGATAGCTATTTCGTGTTTTATTCCCTTCAAAAGAGGACAAATCGTTAATATCAGGGACGAAAAAATCACTATAGTAGATTATTGATCTGCGTATATCCCCAAGAACCTCAGGGCGCGACATTGTAAATCTATTACCTCCAGTGTACCCATCCGTTGTATCATACATACATAACAAAATGTTACCAACTCCATTATATTCGAATGTAGTAGAAAGAGGAAGAGTTACCCAACCTGTATCGGCAGCAAATAGTTCTCCTTCATAGACCAATGTTGCATCATCAAGAGCAACGATGTCAGTATCACTTTCATACGTTGTTTTTGTAGTGTGCATCATATACATACGAATACCAGACATAGATGCAGAGGTCGTCCTGTATTTACAGTGAAAAGCAACAGATGTGATTGTTCCAGCCATACCAATTTCTTCAGCAGTATAAATCTGCTGAGTAAGCGAGTAATTATGGGTCATATATAAAGGCAACTGATACCCAATTACATTTTCACCACCAATTTCTACAAATTCCTGCGAATGCGCAATCGCTGGAAAGCAAAGTGCTGTCAGCAATAGAATTAAATTATAAACTAGCTTCTTCATATTAACAAACCTCATGTTATATACCATCTGAGTCCTCGGCTTTAAATTTTCATAAAACTCAACTTAAATACAATTAACACTAAATTATTTTCTATCTGTTGCAAAGATAAATTTTTATTTCATACAACGAAACAAAAATAGTAAAATTTATGAAAATTAATCATATAAATGTTTTTTGAATTGTCAATTATTCATTGTGCTTTGCTTATTGATTACTATATTTGCAACACTAAAAAAGTAAAAAACTATGGCAAAAGTAATAGGACTTGGAAACGCATTGGTTGATATAATGACCGTTATCGACAGCGACAAGGTATTGGAGAAATTGAATCTGCCCAAAGGCAGTATGCAGTTAGTTGACAGTGAATTAAGCGAAAAAATACAAGCCGAAACAAGGTCTTTTCCGCGTACGATGGCAAGCGGTGGTTCGGCGGCAAATACAATCCGCAGCCTTGCAAATATGGGTATAACAACAGGTTTTGTCGGCAAGATAGGCCCCGATGAGCTGGGCGATTTCTTTGCAAGCGACATGAAGCGTATGGGCGTTCTTCCTCGTTTAATTAAGAGCGAAACACCAAGCGGAAGGGCTGTGGCATTGGTAAGCAAGGATTCGGAGCGTACATTTGCAACTTACCTTGGTGCAGCATCGGAACTTACTGCCGACGACATAAACGCTACAACTTTTTTAGGATACGATTTGCTTCATGTAGAAGGTTATCTTATTATAAATCATGAGCTTATTGAAAAGGCAATGTCGTTGGCAAAGGAGAACGGGTTGAAAGTTTCGCTTGACCTAGCAAGTTATAATGTTGTGGAGGATAATCTTGACTTCTTGCGTTATCTGATAGAAAAATATGTCGACATTGTTTTTGCAAACGAGGAGGAGGCTGCAGCATTTACAGGAGGCAAGGATCCTGAAACAGCATTGGAGATGATTTCGTCGCTTTGCGACATTGCCGTAGTAAAGATTGGAAAGCATGGTGCATGGGTTAAACGTGGAGAGTATAAGGATTGCGAACCAGAATTTCCCGCTAAACGCGTTGATACAACTGCCGCAGGCGACAATTTTGCTGCAGGTTTCATATATGGTCTTGTAAATAACTGGTCGCTTGATAGGTGCGTTAAGGCAGGAAATGTTATTGCAGGAAACGTTATCGAGGTTGTTGGCGCTACAATGGATGAAAAGCGTTGGACAAGAATTAAGAACGAAATAGCAAAGATTTAAAGGCTAACAGGCTAAAAGTCTTGCAGGCTTGAAGTCATATTGTTTGCGAAGATACATTATAAAACTTAGAATTTAGAGACAAAAAAAAGGGCAACCAATCGGTTGCCCTTTTCTCGATTTGTTTGTTATTGTTTAATTATTTGTTTTACGATTGTGCCTGCATTTTCAGTTGTAATCCTTACATTGTAAACGCCACTTGTCCATGCTGATGACTCAACGCTAATTGCATTTGAGTTGACATCAATCATGCCCATCGACTGACCAACAACATTGAAGATTTCGATTGTGGTCATGCCTTCGCATTCAATCATGAACTTGTCGCTTGCCGGGTTAGGATAGATTTCAACAGAAATGTTGCTTTCATCGATACCTGTTTGTATTGCTTGAACGCTTTCTGATGGATCTGATTGACCATACTGGCAGACTGTTACAATATAATAGGTATCGCCACTCTGTCCATTCATGTCAACATAGCTTGTTGTGGAAATATTGGCGAGTGCGGTTTCCTCGTTGTTGCGGAAGATGTTGTACGATACTGCATTTTCGGCAGCTGTCCACGAAATCAAGTTTCCGTAAGGTTCAACCGATACCTCAAGATTAGTAACCGTGTTACATTCTTCTACTGCTATCTGTCTGAAAGTAGCAACAATGCTGTGTCCGTTTTCTGTTACACTATTGAATGTGTAGCTTGCGCTTGCACCAATGACAGAGTAACTTGCAATATCATTAATAGCGCTTTGTCCGTCAACTATAACATCGGCAATATCATAACCTTCGTCTGGTGTAATAGTAAATACAGCATCTGCACCACAGTTAACTTCAACATCGCCATCAGGAGTTATTGTACCGCCATTTTCAGCGCTTGCAGCAATCGTGTAAACAATCTGGTTGAATGTTACATTGATTGCCTGTTCAGTAGTTACATTTGGTATTGTGTATGAGTTGTTAGCATCAAGTTCTACAGGCGTACCATTGACGGTAACAGTACCGATTGTGTAGCAAGCATCAGGTGTAACGGTGAATGTGAAGACATCGCCTTCGGTTACAGTCTGTGTACCAGTTGGAGAAACAGAACCTCCTTCAGCATCGGCATTCACAACAATTTCAATTACGTTAGCCGGAATAGCTTCGAAGGTAGCCGAAATGCTGTGTCCGTTTTCTGTTACATTGTCGAATGTGTAGCTTGTGATAACGCCACGGCTCTGTCCGTCAACAACAACATCAGCGATTTGATAGCCTTCGCTAGCAGCTATTGTAAATGTCATGCTTTCACCGCAGTTTACATCAACATCGCCAGCAAGTGTAATTGTACCACCATTGCCAGCACTTGCTGTTATAGTGTAGCTGATTCTATTGAATGTTACATTGATTGTCTGTTCGGCAGTTACATTATTTATTGTGTACAAATTGTTTGCTCCTGCTGTTAATGCAATTCCATTAGCGGTTACTGATGCAATTTCGTAGCAAGTTTCTGGTGTTACTGAGAAAGTGAAGTCTTCTCCGCAATTTGCAGAGTTTGCTGCATCTATTGTTCCACCATTGCTTGCATTAGCAATTACATTATAAGTAATCTGGTTGAACGTAACATTAACGGTCTGTTCTGTTGTTACATTCGGTATTGTGTAGGAATTGTTTGCATCAAGGTCAACAGCAACACCGTTTACAGTAACCGAACCGATTGTGTAGCAAGCATCTGGAGTTACAGTGAATGTAAAGTTTTCACCCTGTTCTACCGACTGCGAACCGCTTGGATAAACGCTACCACCATCTGCATCAGCATTTACAACTACTACAATGTGGTTATCAGGAATTTCAACGAATGTTGCCGAAATTGTGTGGTCTGCTGTTACATTTGTAAATGAATACGAACTTACCGAGCCAACGCTTTGTCCATCAACGGTAACGGCAGAAATCATATAGTCTTCGCTTGGTGTGATGGTGTAAGCCTGACTACCACCGCAGTTAACTGTAGTATTGCCAGCAGGTGTGATTGTTCCGCCATTTCCAGCCGAAGCCTCGATAGTGTATGATATCTGGCTGAAGGTTGCAATAATATTCTGCAGTGCAGTTACATTTGAAACTGTGTAAATATTATTTGTAGGTGTAACCGTAGCACCATTGACCATTACCGAAACAAGTTCGTAGCAAGTTTCGGGTGTAACGGTGAATGTGTATCCTTCGCCACAGTTAACAGTACTTGGTGCCTCAATTGTACCGTTTGAAGCAGATGTTGTAATCGCATACGAAATCTGGCTGAAAGTTGCTGCAATATTTTGTGATGCAGTTACATTGGAAATAGTGTAAACGTTATTTACTGGTGTAACTGGTGTGCCGTTGATTGTTACCGAAGCAACTTCGTAGCAGTCGTTTGGTGTAACTGTGAATGTGTATTCACCACCGCAGTTGACAGTACTTGGTGCATTGTTGATTGTACCTCCGTTGCCAGCAGATGCCGTGATTGCGTAAGAAATCTGGCTGAAGGTTGCTGTGATATTCTGCTGTGCAGTTACATTTGAAACAGTGTAAACATTATTTATAGGTGTAACTGGTGTTCCATTAACTGTTACCGAAGCAACTTCGTAGCAAGTTTCAGGTGTAACTGTGAATGTGTATCCTTCGCCACAGTTAACAGTACTTGGTGCCTCAATTGTACCGTTTGATGCCGAAGTTGTAATCGCATACGAAACCTGGTTGAAAGTTGCAGCAATATTCTGCGATGCAGTTACATTGGAAATAGTGTAAACGTTATTTACAGGTGTAACTGGTGTGCCGTTGACTGTTACCGAAGCAACTTCGTAGCAGCTTTCAGGTGTAACTGTGAATGTGTATTCACCACCGCAGTTAACAGTATTTGGAGCATTGTTGATCGTACCTCCGTTGCCAGCCGAAGCCGTGATTGCGTAAGAAATCTGGCTGAAGGTTGCAATGATATTCTGCTGTGCGGTTACATTGGAAACTGTATATACATTATTTATAGGTGTAACGGGTGTACCGTTGACTGTTACCGAAGCAACTTCGTAGCAGCTTTCAGGTGTAACTGTAAATGTGTATTCGCCACCGCAGTTGACTGTACTTGGTGCATTGTTGATTGTACCACCATTTCCAGCATTTGCGGTTATTGCGTAAGAAATCTGACTGAATGTTACATTAACAGTATGGTTTGCAGTAACATTGCTGATTGTGTACTGGTTGTTTGTAAGATTAACATTGTTTCCGTCAACGGTTACCGAAGCAACTTCGTAGCAGTCGTTTGGAGTTGCTGTAAATGTGAAGTTGTTGCCTTCGGTGACGGTCTGAGTTCCGTTAGGAGAAACGGTACCGCCGTTGTTTGTGTTAACAGTTACAGTATAAGTTAGCAAACTGTTTTCGATTATTACGCATTGCTGAACAGCAAGAGATTCGCTATCGTCATTACATACGGCACGAATGCTGAAGCAATGTTCGCCAGCAGAAAGGTTGGTTGCGGTGTAAGTTCCACCTGTAACATTGGAGGCTACAAGAACACCGTTGTCGTAGATGTTTACAAACTCAGTACCACTTTCTATTATTTCGCTGATTGTGATGTCATCTATGCAGAACATAAACTGGTCGCTTGATACACAATGTATAGCCACATATTTTGCATTAGCAGGTACTGTATATGTATATTCTGTCCAAGTAGTTGTTGTAGTAGTTGCACTATTCTCCAAGTTGATGAAGTTGTTTGCAGAATTTCCTGTTGTGGAATATGCAGCATAAAACTGTTCCGTGCTATATGTAGCATGCGCAGAACGAGCATAGAAGGAGAATGTAAATGGTTGAGAAAAGTTTAGTTCTGGACTGATAATCCAGTCGTTATTGGCAACTCTATTACTAATATATGGAGCACCAAGTATCATGTTTCCAGAATGCGCTGTTATTGTAGGTGCATTTGCGTTTAAAACTTCAATTTGATTTACATCCAGTGCGATAAATGCAATTTTTGAACTTTCGTTTGTAAAATCTATTGTATTGAAAGTTCCAGTTGCAGTATTGTCACCATCTATATAAGTCCATCCAACAGTACCAGCAGAATTAATGGTTCCGTGTGTGTGACCTTCAAAATCATCGCTGATAGTATTATTGACAACTGTGTATGCATCCCAAGAAATTGTTGCATCGGTATTGTTAACTGCAACTTGCAATCCAGTTGGAGCGTCACAAGCAGGACCTACAGCAGTGATTGTAAGCGTTCCGTTCCATGTGCTGCTTCCATCGGTAATTGCAACATTGATTGTTGCAACATGACCATCGGGAACATTTTCTGCTATCGTGAAGTTGAATGTGCCATTTGCTGTGGCATTGTGAGCCATTGTTCCGAGAGTTGCCGTTGTCGTATTAAGTGTGAGGTATTCATCTGTGGTAGAAAGTGTAGCTGTTGTATTTGCACCAGTTGCTCTGCCTCCTTGGTTGACGAATGTTACATTAAGGTCGTTGGTTGTGTTGTATCGTGCTGTTGTTGGAGTATAGCTCTGGACTGCTACTTCTGCATCTGGAACATAGCAACTTATTTCTGCTTCCCAACCTGCAGCATTTGTTGAGCTGTTCGATGTAAATACAATCGTCAAGGCTCCAGCATCGTTTGTTGCTGTTACAGTTCCTGGATTGCTTGTTCCACATATCCCGTTTACAAGTGCAGTTGCCGATGTAGAAGTACCATCGTAAATGTAGAACTTATCTCTACATTGTCCGTATTGTGCTGTCTGCAACGTGAATGATGTGAATGTCAATCTTACCTTAGCGCCGTCGGTACTTGGGTAGATTGTCTGTGTGTAGTTGGCATTGTTGCCATAGTTGCCCGTGCCACCCGGATCTCTGTATATTCCACCACAAGTATGTAATTCTTCGTTGCTCATGTTAATTTCCGGATATAATACCGTAATGTAGTCAACCTTTGTTTCGGTATTGGATCCGTATGCATTAGTTGCTACCAATGTTACTGTATAATCTCCAGGCTCATTGTATGTTACGGTTGGATTCTGCTCGGTTGATGTGGCAGGTGTTCCACCTTCGAATGTCCACGACCACGAAGTAACAATGTTTTCTGTAAGGTCGGTGAATGTTATTGTTGTTCCTGTTGAGATTTCAGTTTCGGAAGCTTCGAAATCAGCAACTGGCGGATTGGTATTTGCATTTACCGTGATGTAGTCGGTTCTGGTCTTGGTATCGTTGCCAAGAGTGTTTTCAACTCGCAATGTTACGGTGTAAGTACCTGGGGTCATGTAAGTATGAACGGGGTTCATTTCGGTTGAAGTCTGACCATCGCCAAAGTTCCACAGGTAAGATGCTGCGTACTGCGAGTTGTTTGTGAATGTTACAGATTCTCTTTCAAGTATTGTTGTCGGTGTACCTGTGAAGTCTGCTACAGGAGGATTTGGTGCAATTACCGAGACTGTACCGAAATAAGGTTGATACTGCTGGCGGGTAACAACAACATAAAGTGTTCCAGAACCAGGTATTGCCTCGCTGAAATTAACTGTTGCTACGCCCGATGTGTTTGCCACAGCCACACCATAAATAGTCGATTCGTTATCGGTAACTGATACATACGAACCAGCCACTGCGTTTACTGTCAACGAAGTTGCACCACTAATTACCGATTCGGGATGTGTAACATTGTTAACTTCAGGCTTTGTAACGTAAGGCATTATGGAACCGTCGCCGAAAGTATGGTAATACTGGAAGTAATATGAAGGTCCAACTGAAATATCGTAGTTTGATGCATCAGCAGCAGCTACTGCCAAATTTCCAAGGTATAACAATGACGATGCTGAGTTCCAGTATTCGTCAACGAACATTGCATCGTAAACACCCATAGTTGACCCTGATACACTAGGATAATTTCCTCCAGAATATCTATGTGCTCCAACGCCCCAATAAAAGTCTTCATACCAATATGAATATGGTGAGCAACCAACGTATGCTACAGCACCTGCTTTCGGAACTCGAATCATAGTTTCGGCGAAGCAGGCATTAGTACCTATGTCAGAACCAGGAGAATAAGATGTTGTGGTGTTGTTGAAGTTACCAGTGAGGCAGCAGTTACCCACACCAAAGAAGTATTTTCCGTTATTGGTCAATGTGGCTACTTGCGCTGCGGTGAATTCTGGTTGTGACCATTCCTGCTTGTCACCATGTGCAGTATAATTCACAAAGCACGCACCATTGTTTATGCCGTTAAATGCACCATTGTTTGATCCTGAATAGCCAGGAGTTGAACTTGTTGAGATTACAGTGCTTATTGTTCCATTTTCGAAACCACCATATGTAGTATTTGTTGAATTAAAGTAATTTGTCCTTGCATAATTTACGGTAGGACCAGCGACGTTGGTAGTCCAGTTTCCTGAGCTACTATCCCAACCTCCTACAATTATTACATTATTTAAGTAGTTACCGCCATCTGACATTTGGTACTTTTCGTATGTAAGAACCTTGTCAATATAGTTTGCAAGATGAGTTGTGTTTTCAACTGAAATACGACTGTAGAACATATCGGGGAAATAGTCGTTGCTATTTGATGCATAATCGATTGAAGAATATCCTAAATCGTATGCACAATTACCAATGGATGAGTCGATTCTATTCTGTCCATACTGAGGAACTTGTCCTGTATCACCGATAGTAATCAAATATGTATAAGCATTACCTGATGCAACAGACGCATTATATTTTGTTCTGATGAACGATGCAATTGCCGAAGCTGTTGTTCCAGTCTCGTCGGTGTAGAAAATGTCAACATAGTAACCTTTCTGCAACTTCCATTGAAGCCACTGGTTTAACGCCGAATTGCCCCTAAATCCCGAATAGCATATAACCAGCATCTTTACAGGAGTGTTATACATGTCGGGATGGTCGCTGTAAGCATCCTTGGTTAACGTCTGTCCTAAGATGCTCTTGTTGAGCAACTGGTCGTATATGCTGTTGAAGGCTGGGCTGTAGGTGCTAGCGAACATACTCTGTGTGAGTCCAGCATTGGCATTCTCGAAGTCTACAGAAACATTGATGTCATTGTAAACTTTAACCGTATTTGCAGCAGCATTGTATGCAACTGGACGGATTGTCAGTTTACCGATACGAATACCACGCATAGTACCCAGATATTCTACCGATGCAATTTCGTCGGTGGTGTAGGTGTCGCGTGTGTATGCGGCATTGTTGACTACGTATTCCACGGTTGTCGGGTCGATGTCCTTGCGGACAGGAGCCTGCTGTGCCGAAAGAGTGTTGATGTCGTAATCGGCCAACGCGTATTCGTTTTCTGAATATCCGTTTACCGTAACAACCGGTGTTGCACCTTCCGGAATTGCAATCAGCCTTGTAACCATAGGAAGTGATGGAGAACCGACTTCACCGTATGGGAACGAACCGTCAGTATAAATTTCGGAGAAAGTTCCTTTTTCGTTTGAAATGGATTGGCTCTCGATGGAGTTAAATGAAAAGGTGGTGCTAAATCCTGACATACTGTTGGATTGAAGCGAGCCACTCTTTGTTGCCGATGGTGTCAACGGGATACGCCCGTTCTGCGAAAATGCTAAACCGCACATTGCGCAGATGACCACTAATAATAATAGTCGTTTCATAAAATTTTAATTTAAAAATAGCAAGGCAAGTTAATAATTTTTATTATTCGGTGATTAAAAATTATGCCCAAATTATATTTATAGGTATATTTTCACGAGAATTTTTAAAAATTGGTTCATTTATGGGTATAATTTACCAACGAAGGATAAATCATTGAAATTTATCCTTCGTTTTGTATAAAAGTGTTTGATTATAAATTACTTAGTGAAAATCTTTACTTCATCCAGGAAGTACTTTCCTGCAACACCTACAGGGCTTTCAAACTTGAAAGCTATGCGGATGTTGCCCGAATATTGAGCAAGGCTTACATCACCTGAAATTGCCCAGTCGGTCGATGAGGCAATGTTTGCTGGTAACTGAGTCCAGTTTGTGCCATCGGTAGAAATCATGGCCGTCAGTGTATTTTCTGAAGTCATCATCCTAGTCTTGAAACTTAGATATGAATTTGCCTGAAGTGTAATTTCGGGAGTAATAAGCCATGTTTCGTTCTGTTCGCCACTGTTTCCGCTGATGCTAAGGATGTTGCCATCGGTTGCTGCCTGACAAATCCATTTTGCACTGCCTTGTACGGCATTGTTTTGCCATCCTGCATCGGCAAATTCACCAGCAGGCGAAGCATCAAAGTTGTTTTCAAAGATTTCATCCACATCGCCGAACCTGCGACCAGTGAGTTGAACTTCATCGGTATTGCGGATATATAACTGGTACTCAGTGCCATATCTGCTTACGATAGCTGTAAGCGAACCGCTTCCTGCGGGAATTGTATCACCAGCAAAGTTGGCGTAACCGCTTGTGCGAACTATCATTGTGTTGCCAAGTTCGTCTTCGATATAGGTGTTTACAGTTTTCTGTCCTTCCTTGTCGGCGTAAGTCTGACCAACATACTGCTGCTGGAACTGAACCTTGCGGAACTTGACGAGCTTTCCGACATACGAACCAGTGCCAATGTTTTCTATATCAACCAATTCGGGTTCGAGGAAGCAACGGGTTTTCAACTTGACAATATTGTTGTCAACGTGAACCGAGTCCAACTGTATCATTCCGCTGTAGTCGCCAAGAACCAAGCCCTTGAGGTTTACGCGTACATAGTCGCCTTCGTATAATCCGCCCGACGAAAGCAGGTGCAAGTTGATGGCATTGTCGTCGTCGGCACCGCCCTGCAAGTAGGCTGACTTGTAGATGTTACCAATCTTGTCGGACATAGTTATATATCCGAAAACGGAATGGTCTTCGTCGAACTTGTATGTTCCGCCGCCAGCAGCCACAAGCGAGTCGTAAATCTCCCACAAACGTGTGATTGTAATGGTGTCGCCAACAGGAACTTCTCTCACTTCGGGTGTATCGAACTTGCCCTGTATGCATCCGCTGAACATAAATGCCGGCACTATTGCCGTTGCTATTGCCAATATCTTGATTATGCTTTTCATATCTTCCTATTTTTAGTCGCACCTTTCGTTTTCCATGTTCACTTCATCGGTCGAACGGATAATTATCTGATAGATTGTCGTTGTTCCTGTGTTGCTAGTTTTAAAGTACCGTGTCATAATTCCTATGACGCTTCCGCTGCCCTTTGGCAATGGTTGTCCGGCAAAGTCGGCGTAGTCGCTGTTGCGGGCAACGAGCGTATTGCCGTCGCAGCTTGTCATGTTACGGCTCTGGGTAGATGAGCCATGCTCTGTAGCGTAGGTTAGCGAGGTATCGCTTGCTGCAAACTGCACATTGTTGAGTTTTACAAGACGGCAGTCGTAGTATGCTGGATTTTCAATAACCTGAGCCATAGTAACCTCTTCGGGTGTAATCGGTACATTTGGTTCCTGAAGTATCACTTGCAACGTGGCATCCTCCACATCGGCAAAAGTGAGTTCCATCTTGCCGCTGTAATTTACTACTTGACTGCCTTTCAGGTTCATGCGCACTCGGTCGCCAACCTTTACCATACCAGCCTTGCTGAGCTTGTAGATGTTTATTCCGCCAGTGGAATCCTGTATGTAGGCTTCCTTGTAGATGTTGTCGTGGCTGTCGTCCATAGTGATTGTACCGAACAACATATAGTCGTCTTTAAACTGGTAATAATCACCGCTATCGGCTTGTATCTTGTAGATATCGGCAACCGTCAGGATATGATCCTTGTCCAACTCGGTTATTGCTGGTACATCGGGTTTCTCGCAGGAGCAAACAAGTGCCACGGCTGCAAAAAACATTGGAACTATTATGGAAATTATCTTTTTCATCTTGCAAGTGTTTTAGAATCTGAAATAAAGGTTTACGAAGTAATTTATGCCGTACATATAGTAGTACTTGTTGGGGAACTTGTCGATGTTGGTCTTGTCGAAGCGGTACTGCTCGAATCCGCTGGTGGCAATCTTGGTGTTGTGGGTTACATTCGAGATGCTTGCAGTGAAACCGAGAGTATATTTGCGCTGTATTCTCCACGATTTTCCACCGTAAATGTCAAGTGTGAAACCGCCCTTCAACTTTTCCTGACCGAGAATAGTTTCGAGTTGCGGATCACCGACAACAAAAATGTCTAGTGCTTCAACAGTATGCTTTTCAGGATTGATTGTAACATAGTTTTCCCCGAAATAATTTGCGTTAGCTCCTACATACCAGTACTTTGGAGCGGAATACTTTACTCCGATAGTTGCAGCAAGTTCTGGAGTTCCACCTATGTGGTAGTTCTTTATATAGACGGTGCGGTCGGTTGCAAGCACTTCGGAACTGTTGTCCTGAGTTATCGTTACAGACGGACGGCTGTTGTACATGTATCTTCCGTAGCCCAATGCAGCAGTTGCGGTAACTGTCGGCGAAATCTTAACTTCTGTTCCAAATTCTCCACCGTAGTGAACCTTGTTTACGCCAGTCATAAGATAGTTGACAAAAGTGTTAAGCTCGTCGTGGTAGAAGCTTGTGCCTTCGGTTCCGTTGCGGAATTCAGTGTAATAGCCCGTAATCTTGAGCTGGAAGTTGGGCGAGCGGTAGAAATAGCTGAGGTCGCCCGAGAAGATTTTCTCGCTCTTGAGATTTGGCACAACATTGTCGCGTGTGCGTGGCGAAACGTATGCATTGCGGAAATATGGTGCGCGTGTGAGATAAGCCACATTGGCAAGCAGGAAGTTGCGTCCTGTAATCTTGTAGTTGACACCTGCCTTAACAGCGTAGTTGAAGAAACGCTGGTGGTCAGAAGCACCGTAGGAACCATCGGGGAACTTTCCGTTGCGCATCTTTCCGTCGCGCCAGTATTCGGTGTAAGAAAGTTTCAAGGCAGCGAAGAACTCAACCTTCGAATACTTGAACTCGGCTTCGGCAAAACCGTCGGCCTTGTGAATGTTTGCCATGTAGTTGTAGCCGAACAAGTCGCCTTCCTTCTTTACCTGGTTTGGATTGTCGAGGTCGCTCTGGATGTAGTCTTCATCGTTGAAGTCGCGTTCGGCGAACTGATCGACATCGAGCCACCAGTCGGCACCGAGAAGGTCGTCGATTACCTTGAAGTAGTGAGTCTGGTTCATCATGTAGTTTACGCCAGCGACCATCTTTATCTCATCGGTGAAAATCTTGCTCAAGCGCGACGAGAAGTCGAAGCGGCTGATGTCGTTGCGTCTTTCCTCGACGATGTATTTTGCACGGTTGCCTGTGATTGAATCGTTGGGATTTCCACCTACATTAGTAACCGTATAGAGGTTTTTCATATTTGCGAAATAGAAGTGGTCCCAGTCGAGAAGTCCTTTGTTCTCGTCGTTCTGCCATTCGTCGGTAAGCTGGTTAAACATATTTTCGTCGTCTTCGTAATACGACGGGAAGTTGCGGTAGTAGTCGGGACGTGGATCGGGAGCATCGTACCAGTTGAGGGCTGTTGTTCCGCCGCGACCGAACATATATGATGCCGAGGTTTGCAATTTCATAGTGTTGTCGATGTCCCAGTAGTGCGACAGGATGATTCGCGGCTGGTGGAAATATCCGACCTTGGCGTTACGAATCTTACCGTTCTGGTAGCCCCAGTTTGGATTGTAGTAGTTTGTGCCAAGAAGTTCGTAGGTTTCGGCAGTTGCTGCGCCCGACCTACCGCTTCGCGACGGCGAACCGTAAATGGTAAGTCCGAGGCTGTGGTGGTCGTTGAATTTCTTTTCGGCACCGAAGAAATAAGCGTAACCTTCGTGGAAGGTACCAGCGATGTAGCCTTTTTTTGCCAGACGAGTTGATGCTGCAACCGAGAAAGCCCAGCCGTTAGCCATAAGACCGGTGCTATAGGCAGCCATTGCCCTGTGGCGGTACGAACGGTTTGAGTTGGCGTACGAGACGCTTCCACCCTCACGGAACTCCGACACGCGAGTGGAAATATTTGTTACACCTCCAAGTCCACCGAACGAGTAGTCGGAGAAGTGCAATGCCGAAGTGTTTGTCTTGAAGCGCATTACATCGTTAAGTCCGCCCCAGTTGCTAAATACGGGACGGCCGTTTTCGGCATCGTTGACGCAGATTCCGTTCATCAGCACTTCGGAGTTCTGGTTGTCGTAGCCGCGGAAGCGGAAACGAGCCTGTCCGAAAGTGTAGCCTGCGGAATTTACATATACATCCTGCGACGACTGCAACAAGGTTGAAATATCGTTCTCCTGCGAACCTTCCTCGACTTCCGATTCGGAGAGCACAACTACAGGTACCGCAGGTGTTTCATAGTATTCTTTATTGCTTGTAGTGTCGGTCTGGGCGTAGGTAACAGCAGCCGACAAGCATACGAAAATGAGTGGTAAAAATTTACGCTTCATACCCGAAATTAAAAAATGTGGGGACAAATTTAATTTTATTATTTGTGATGGGAGAAAGAAATTTGAAATATTTGATGGCTGCGCCAGTTTCAGGTTTCTGTGCCTTCGGCGTTTCTATGTTTCTTGTTTCATGGGCTAAAGCCCGTTTCAGGTTTCTATGTTTCTGGTTTCAGGATTTGATATTTTGATAATTGTAGCGGCGCAATGCGTTGCGCCGATTGCAATGATTTGCGGCGTTCGTAATGCATTGCATCGATTGAGACGCAAGATTTTGCGTCTGTACATGCGGGAACGAAAAAGGGCGCAATGCGTTGCGCCCCTATGGATTATTGTTTCTTTGTGGTTGTTGTAGGGTTTGGTTTCAAACCGAACCCTACAATACACCACAAACATTATTATTGTTTTACAACATTCTTGTTTATCACAAAATCCGTTGTGCTAACCCTTACCGTGTAAGCGCCGCTTGGCAGATTGCTGAGATTCAAGATGGTCTCGTAGCTGTTCTGCGGGGCGGAAGCCTTCTCGGTGTAGATGAGCTTGCCAAGCATATCGTAAACCTCGATGGTGGCTGCATGGTTGTCGAAGTTGTCGAGAACCAAGGTAAGTTCACCACTGAACGGGTTCGGGTAAGCCTGAACATCGGGTTCGTCAACCTCGGATTCGATGCAGTTGGCAACTATGATTTCCGAAGCGGTGCGTGTACCGTCGTAGTCAACCTGCCATAGGCGGTAGTAGTTGTCGCCACCGTGGATACCGTAGTCGGTGTAGGAGTAGTCAATCGGTTCAATCGAGTTGCCAGCACCTGCAATGCGAGCAATCTCGGTGAAGTTGATTGCATCGTCTGAACGCTCGAGGGAGAAGTAGTCGTTGTTCTTCTCGGTAGCGGTTGTCCACTCTACGAGAGATGAACGACCGTCGCAGGTTGCGGTAAAGGAGGTGAGTTCGATTGGAAGAACTGTATTATCGTTCTTTGAACCAAGTGTGATGATTACGCCTTCTGCGCTACGATTAGGATCACGAGGAATCACGACATCTGTCATTGTTATAATACTATGGGCGACTTCCTCGTATGGATCAACAGAAGCTGTTCCTCCAATATTTTTCCAACATCCTCCATAATATGCCGCAACTTTGATGTCACTTGCATCATACGCATTTTCGACAGTATTGTTGAAATGAACATCTGATGTTGCTATAGAACTCAAAGTTACATTTGAAAGGTCTGTAGAACTACTTATATCCCAATATTCGGTATTGCTTACGTGATGTAAACGATTGTTACCGTCATCGCACATATCGTTGTAGTTCCACCAGCGTGGATAGCCTTCATCCGTAGTGAAGCCACCGTCTGCTGTTGACTTGTTGAAGCGTATAGTTGCGGAACCACCGGCACGGGTAGCAGGAACTTTTACAGAACCGAGTACTCCATTGCTACCAGTCGGGAATGTGAATGCTGAAGAACCGAAGTCCTTTGTTACAGCACCATCTACATAACTGTTAAGTGTTGCGCCACTTGCCGATGCATTCGAACCGAAATTCATATCACCAATGACAGTACCTTGAGAGAACGTTGCCGTGCCATTTACGGTAATGCCGTGTGGAGCAATAATCTTTTTATTATTAACAACTTGTGCAAAGGTTATATTTCCGAATTCCATTGCACTGCTCAATGTCTGGTCGTTTGCACCATTCAATTCGATTATACTGCTATTATCAGCCACAAATGTACCATTATTGATTATAGAGCCTGCAAGTCTAAGAGTCACATTCTCCTGTATATGCAATTCGGCACCCGATGCTATCTCTATGTTATTTACTGTTGCATCGGCATTCATATATGCCTGCTGAACATCATGCAAACATGAGCCAGAACCACCTATGGCTATGTAATAGTTCTTTGCTTCGGATGGCAAAGATGATGCGACAGAATAGGAACCTCCGTTATACTCGTACCAGTTTGATGGAATATTCCAGTTTGATGTTCCGCCTCTCCATACGTAGTCACACGAAGACGAGATAGATATGTTAGGATGGTTTACAGTAATCGGCACACCAGTATTACTAGTTGAACCGCAATCGTTTGTAGCTGTGTATCTTATATAGTATCCATCCTGACCTTGCTGTAAATTGCTATTTGTAAACGTAGTATACGAACCATTCTGGGTTTCGCTTATCTGCCAGATACCAGAACCAGCACTACCATTATATGTTACATTTGGTATTGTAAGATCCAAGGCTTCGCCAACACATATTGCTGCAGGACTTGTTATTGCATCGACTTCAGGAACATCATTTACAGTTACTGCCTGCGAAACTCCATCGGTAGTGTTTGTACATGCGCTGTTGCCGACCCTGCGCACCCAGTAGGTCGTGTTAGCGTTAGGCGATACTGTCACCGATGCGCCGTTCCCGCTTATTGGGTTGCTGCCAACTGTCGTGCCGGTGCCCCACTGGTAGGTTGCGCCTGAGCCTTCACCGCCGCCAGTTGCCGTAAGTGTCGTTGACGAGCCGCTGCAGATGGTGGTCGTGCCGTCAATGCCAGTAGGTGCCGATGGTGCCGTGTTCACCGTTATCAGCTGTGTTGCTCCGCCTGTTGTGTTTGTACATGCGCTGTTGCCGACCCTTCGCACCCAGTAGGTCGTGTTAGCGTTAGGCGATACTGTCACCGATGCGCCGTTCCCACTTATTGGGTTGCTGCCAACTGTCGTGCCGGTGCCCCACTGGTAGGTTGCGCCAGAGCCTTCGCCTCCGCCGGTTGCCGTAAGTGTCGTTGACGAGCCGCTGCAGATGGTCAGCGACGGATCTCCGCTGATGCCAGCAGGCGCTGTTGGTTTTGTATTTACAGTCAATGTTGCACTTGTATTTTGTTTAGCCGTACATGTCCCTACTGTTTATGTTACCGTTACTGAATATGTTCCAGCATCGGATGTGGATGCACTTGCATCGGTATATGTAGCAGAATTTCCTCCAATTGACGAGCCATTATGCTGCCACTGATAAGAAAGCGCAGGTCCAGACACTGTAGGACTAAAACTTACAGAACTACCTTCGCATACAGTCTGATTTGCAAGGCCTGTGGTTATGCTGACGCTCGGCTTATTTACAGGAATAGACACAACATTAGAATTACAAGTCCCTGCTGCTCTCTTGTAAAAAGTTATCCTTGCATAACCATTATCAGAATGCCCCGTTTCTATAGAACCGCCTGGAGCAGGAAAAGCAGAACCGCCATTCTGTGTATTACCTTCAATCCTATTCTCTGTAATATAGCCCGAACCGCCACCGCCAGCATTGGGATTGCCACTGCTTCCATTATTCATACGACCTCCATCCCAGCCGCCTCCACCGCCAGCAACACCATTGCTGTCGCCTGTGCCACTTCCATTTTGTCCTTGACCGAAATAGGTACTTGGATTCTCAGTACCACCAGCGCCACCATTATTAGCCCCTTGGCCTCCTCTTGTACCGCCACCATAACCGCCATTTTGTCTATAAGATCCACCGCCACCACCGCCAGCGACAACCAATACAGATGAGCGATTTCCGGCAAGCGAAGAAAGTACTCCTGAAGATAATGCAATGTGAGTAGCTCCGCCACCGCCACCTGACGATTCATCATCGTTATTATCCCACGTGCCAGAACCGCCACCATTATACCCACCAGAAGAATTACTTCTGTAAGAACCATCAGTTCCCTTTCCACCTACGACCACATACAAAGTCTGGCCTGGCGAAACATTAACATCAACATACGAGTAACCACCCTTGCCACCGTATGCGTTAAGATTTCCATTATCCAAACCTCTACCCCCCTGAGCTCCCCATACTTGCAGTTTCGCAACAGTTGCTTCGGCGGGAACAACAACAGTTTGAATACCACCAGTATATCCAAAATTATATGGGTTGCCTACTTGCGATGATGAATATGAGCCAATTCCATCTAACGAAACACTCGCACGACCATATATGGTAGAAGGTGTGTTGACATTTGGCGTATATGATGGGCCATTCTGTAGAACATTTGTACATTCCGAATTGTTGTACCAAGTATATGTAGGCGAACCATCTCCTGTGACATTGAGAGTTACTGGTGATCCACAATTGACAGGCGAAGCAGAGGCCGACAAATATGTCGCTGCAGACGGGTTATCAATGGTTATACTGCTCGTGCAGGATGTAGCACCACTTCTTACCGTATATGTATTTGTTGTGGCACTAGGTGTAACCGTATAGGTTGCACCACTCTGTGTTCCTATAGTACTGCCAGGCTCTGCGCTCCAAGTAAATGATGGCTGAGTGAAACTTGTTGCCCATGTAATACTCACATTGTCAATGAATGCACCATAACCATCACCATCTTCAGCCCAAATAACAATATAACTTGTGCCATTAGGAATATTAAAAGAAGCAGATGTCCAAGAGTCTCGTGGCGAATAGAAATTATCTGAACAACCTAAACTATTAAAATTTGCATCGTATATACATATATATAACTCTTCAGAATAATCATACCCACCAGAAGTATACCAGGGTGTAAAATAATCAAACGACAATACAACACCAGTATATCCAGACAGATTCAGATTAAGCAACAATGGACTATATCTACTATCGCCATTTCCATAACCAGTTCCTGCACTATAACTACCAGAATTGTACCTACTAGAATTCCTCCCCCATACAAAACCGTCATCTTCCGATGTTGCCCATTTACTATTAAAATCATCATTCTCGAAACCATCAAAGAATCCTCCAGATGGAACTTCATCGCTTGCCGTAAGTTTTACCTGAGTTCCACCGCAACCAACCTGACTGGTGTTAACAGATATTAAAGGAGGTGTAGATGTAACAGTTATTGCAGGTGTAGAGTAGAGCGGTGTAACATTACTGTTGTTGAACCACTTACATTCTCTCTTAATGAAATTAAACTGCAAACTTGAAGAACCCGCAACAGTAGGTGTAACATTTAGACGAATAGTAGCAGTCTGTCCTGGTGCTATGTCTTGGCCTATCGATTCGCGCCCATGTCCGCCTACATCGAAGTTGGCATTTCCAGACCATTTATATGCTATTGTAGTCTGATGATGGTTTGCTCCATCATCATCGGCACAATTAGCTTGGTTACATGAACAAGTAAGACCATTTGCATACCATGTTTTGGTTCCTGTGTTTTTTACAGTCACCTCAACAGTTCGTGTTTCACCGACACACCATGCTGACGATCCATAATTAACGGATATAAATTGTGCTGAATATTCTGGTGGTGGAGTATAAGTAATTGTCAATGTCCATGAACACGATGCATTATTATATGGATCTATCAAAAAAGACAAATTTGAACCATCATAAGGACCTGCGTATGAACCACAATTTTCAGTCGTTCCAGAACTACTATATGGACGACATGTATAATCCGATTTTGTAACAAGACCTCCTTCTTTTACATATAGGTCATAGTCGCAACTACCCATAGTAAGGGAAAAAGAGATATTTGTCGAACCTACTGGAATATCTGGATATGTAGCCGAATAAGCACCACTTCCTGTATAAGTTTTTGTTGCAGCCAATGCCTTACCGCCAAAAAGCAAGCAGAGAAGCAAGATGCAGTTAAAAGTGAAGAGTGAAAAAGTTAAGAGTCGAGAGAGACCCTTCGTCCTCACTTCGACTCCGCTTGCTTCGGCAAGCTCAGCACAAGCAGGAACCAATAGTGAAAAGTTAAAAGTTGTTCTTCGCCGAGCTAAAGGTTTACGATTTACGAATGATGCATTCGCTTCATCGCAAACAATAGATTTCTTAGTTGTGGGATTGGTCCCAATACGCCTATTTTGGCGGTCATTGCATAAGGTCAAAATAGTATTCATAAAACAACAAATCTCCTATTATAATACAAGGATGCAAATTTATACAAAATAATGATATATGCAAAAAAAATGTTTCTATGTTTCACGTTTTCTATGGCTGCGCCGTTTCTGAGTTTCACGTTTCTGGGTTTCATATTTCTAAGTTTCACGTTTCTAGGTTTCATGTTTCTGGGTTTAAGGTTCAACGTTTCTGTTTTAACGTTTCTATGTTGTCAATGCCTTCGGCGTTTGAAGGTTTGGGGCTTGCAGGCTCGAAGGCTCACAGGCTTGAAGCCATAACGTACTGAACGTTATTACGTTTTGGCTGTTAGCCTTTTCGCCTGTTCGACTTTTAGTCCTAATTGCTGCGGCGTTTCATGGGCAAAGCTCGTTTCTGGGTTTCACGTTTCTTTGTTTCTAAGTTTCACGTTTAACTTCGTTGAGGGCTTCGCCGTTCAATGCCTTCGGCGTTTCTGTAGAGACGCGCCATGGCACGTCTTTACAGGGGTTGACGCCGTTTCAATGTTTCTGGTTCAACGTTTAAGGTTCAATGATTTGAAAATTTGATAATTCGATGATTGTAGGCGCAATGATTTGCGGCGATTGAGATTTGTAGCATCGATTGAGACGCAAGGTTTTGCGGCTGTACAAGGAAGAATGCGCCCATTTGTTGAATAGCACCATGGCACGATTGGACAAGAGGATTTGATAATTCGATGATTTGTAGCGGCG
The DNA here is from genome assembly GCA_045112395.1 of Bacteroidales bacterium. Classification (GTDB taxonomy): domain Bacteria; phylum Bacteroidota; class Bacteroidia; order Bacteroidales; family ML635J-15; genus Bact-19. The sequence continues at coordinate 3,052 of JBGUHW010000022.1, read as the reverse complement.
CAATGATTGGCGACGATTCGCAAGGCGTTGCATCTGGCTACGCATAAAAAATGTGCAATATTTTAAAATATGTTTCTTGATTTAATTATTTGGTGTTATCTTTGCAACCGTTAAGGTTTTGGAATTGGAGTCAACGCTATTAGCAAAACAGTCTGTTCCAAAGCCTTTTTCTTTGTCTGAATAAAAACTTTTAAGAATATTATTTGATGGCGTTTCCTTTATGCCGACTATCAATGAGTAACAGACATTATTCAAATTATATTTATAGGTCATCGTGTTATTTTCCGCAGTAAGATTTCCTTTTCTAATAACTTCTAAGAAACTTAATATTTCGCCTGCAGTAACCTGTCCGACATTGCCATTATAATGCTTTACCAATATATGCACAACGCCCTCTCTCTTGTTGTTTGTTGGCAAAATAAATCTAATAGTATTACCATATTTATCAACAACAAAAAATTTGTACGGCTTTCTTCTTCTATACACGAAAGCATTGTATATACGTTTCTGCTCTTCATTCAGAAGCATGCTTCCTACTTCTGTAATGAAATTCTGAGTTATACTTTCCAATTTTTTCGCCAATTCGGGATCAGAACCGATATGTCTTTCAATTTCTATATGTTCTTCTAAATTCATAGTGTAAATAATTTTCATAAAACATTTCATTCAGATTTCGGTATGAAATCCAACGCAAAGGTCGGGTAAACAGAAAGCACCAGTCGGTATATAAACGATTACTTTCGTTTATTAGTCGTTTCTTGTCGTTTATACACGGATATGACATTAATAAACAACACAATAATCCTGTTATATAGCACCATTACACGATTGTACAAGAGGATGGGCTACGCCGTTTCAATTGGCTAAAGCTCGTTTGAATGTTTCTGGGTTCAATGATAAAAAAAAGGCCGCTCCATTCGGAACGACCTTTATTATTAACCTATAAAAAATCTCTATTCCGTTACAATTGTCATAATCGTATCGCCTTCGTGAACCCAGTCGCCTTGCTTGCAATAGAGCTTGCCGACTGTTCCTGCGTATTCGGAAATGACGACCTCGTAGTTGGTGTTGGATTCAATGTAGAACAACTGTTCGTTGATTGGAATCTGGTCGCCAACCTTGTACTGGTCGGAGATGAAGGCAAACAACAACCTGCCGGTTTCCGGTGCCTTGATTTTCTTAATCTTCGGATCCTTGTCGTCCTCAACCTGAATTACTTTGTTCTCCTTATTCTTAACAACATCAAGTTCTTCGTTGAAACGCTTCTTTGCCAAACCGCTCTTGTAGTCGCGATATTGACGGTCGTGCATTGCAAGCTCAAACAATTCTTCATCATCCTGACCTAAATCCCAGCCTTTTGTCATCATTTCCTGACGATACGACTCAAGTGCATCTGGATATTCGTCCTGCGGATTTCCAGTGAAGAATTCGTAGCCCTTCGACTTTGCAAGTTCCACAATCTCTGGAGCAAGTTCGCCCGGAAGCTTACCCATACGACCGAGAATCATGTTCCAGCTGTCCTTGTCAATCATCGAGAAACGAGGCTGACCAGCCGACATTGCATATATATTCATAAGAGCTATGTTCTTGACATACTGGCTGAAAGGTGTTACCAGTGGGGGATAGCCTAGCTTTGGCCAAACATATTCCACTTCTTCGAAAAGTTGAACCAAAAGGTCGTCAATCGAAACCGTAGGCTTGCCCGACTGCTGCAACGATACATTGATAGCACTGTGCATACTCTTGAGGTCTGACATCATCGAACCCATCATTCCGCCCGGAAGACCGCACCTTACAAGCAACGACGAACTCTGCCTGTTCTTCATTTCCATGAAGTAGCCCAAGAAATCGTCCATATACTTCTGGTTGAGAGTACGAACCTTCATGTAGGCATTCATATTGATTTCGGGAACATCGAAACCTGCATCGTAAAGCATTTCCCTGATTGTTATAACGTCTGGATGAATCTTTCCCCATGACAACGGTTCTACAGCCACATCAATTATGTCGGCGCCGTTGCGAGCTACTTCGAGCATCGAAGCTGGGGAGAAACCTGGTCCGCAATGTCCGTGATACTGAACTATTATGTGAGGATACTTGTCCTTGATAGCCTTTGTAAGTTTGCCCAATGTTACGGGACGACCAACACCTGCCATATCCTTAAGTCCGATTTCGTCGGCACCATATTCAACAAGCTTATCGACTACCTTCATATAATATTCCACAGTGTGAATCTTCGAGTGTGTGATACTCAAAGCTCCCTGCGAAATCATTCCTGCTTCCTTGGCGTATTTTACCGACAACTCAAGGTTGCGAGTGTCGTTCAAACCGCAGAACGAACGAACTACATCAACACCCTGTGCTTTCTTGACCTTGTACATCAACTGACGGACATCTGCCGGAACCGGATACATGCGCAAACCGTTCAATGCGCGTTCAAGCATCATTGTCTGGATTCCTGCATCGTTGAAAGGCTTTGTCCACTCGCGGACTGCCTTGTTTGGATTTTCACCATAAAGTAAGTTAACCTGTTCGAATGCACCGCCATTGGTTTCAATACGCGAGAAACATCCCATTTCAATTATCGCTGGAGCGACCTCCTTCAATTGGTCAATACGCGGTACATATTTGCCGGCTGATTGCCACATATCCCTGTAAACCAAACAAAATTTTATCTTCCTTCCCATTATAATTTTATTGTTTTTATCTATAAATCAACGATTTAAAAAATGAAAAAAATTTCGTCCAAAGTTACGAAATCTTTTTCGTATTTGAAATAGCAATTTTTCAAATTATCTGTATTGTAAAATAAATAAGATTAACTAAATAAATTTAGAGCGTAAATCAAATTTTGGGTATAAAAAAGATGGCTGCAATTTGCAGCCATCATAGTTATTTCTGATTATGATGAAATTATCTTACCAGATGCAAAGCACCTTCTTCGTTGTACGGATTGCCGTCATATCCTTCTGCCTCGATGATGTAGAAGTAAACGCCCGGTGTTGCCTTTGTTGATCCGTTGAGGCGTCCGTCCCAGCCTGCGTCCTCGTTC